>CAYLSV010000031.1:0-21919 GCA_964386435.1 uncultured Tepidisphaerales bacterium | reverse complement strand
GTTCGCCTTGCCCGCCGAGCAGGTCGACGCCGCCCTCCGCCAGCTCCGGGCCGGCCGCGGCGAGAAGCTCGACCCGGCCCCGCCGGATCTCACCGACCGCCCGCTGCCCGACGCCCCGATGGAGCGGCCATGATCCGCCTCCGCGAGATCGACGACGAGGCGTTGCGCGAAAAGCTCCGCGCCGCCATCGCCGCCCGCCGCGGCATGCACGCCGCGGCCATTCCCGATTGGTGGGAGATGGACGACGCCGACCTGACCGATTTGCTGCACGACCTCGATGAAGCACCGCCCCACCCGGACGACGAGGAAGTCGACAAGGAACCGTAGGTGCTGCGAAGCCAGCGCTTCGCCTGAACGTCGCTGAACCCGCCTCCGCCTCGTAGAGGCGGAGGCGGGTTCAGCGAAGCATCGAGATGCCTCCGTGGTGGCCGCGACGCACGTGTTGGGCGAGATCACGTTCTCGGACGTGCCGCCTCGCAAGGTTTATCGGGCGGGTTGGGCCGATGCTCCGTTGGTGACGTGTGACGTGGGCGAGCTTCGGTGGCGGGAGGGGCTGACGCTGTGTGTGTTGGCGTTGCTGTGCGTGGGGGTGCTGGCGGTGGAGTCGGCGGCGGCGAACGTGGGGCTGGCGGATGCGGCCGATTTGTGGCTGTGGTCGCCGAGCGGGCGGCGGCACGCGCTGTTCGCGGGGCTTGCTGTCATGGCGTTCTGGGTCGGGTCGCGGCCGGGGGTGGGGCGGCTGGTGGAACTGCGGTGGGCGGCGTGGGCGGCGGCGGTGGTCGGGGTGATGGTGTGCGTGGCGGCGCTGGTGCCGGGGGTGGGGGTGGAGGTGAACGGCGCACGGCGGTGGCTGGCGCTCGGGTCGGTGCAGGTGCAGGCCTCGGAGGTGGCGAAGTGGGCGGCCGTGGTGTGGCTGGGGCACCGGGCGACACTGGGCGTAACCGAATGGCGGGCGCTGGGCATCGCGTGCGGCCCGGTGGCGGCGATAATCGGGCTGATCGCGGTGGAGGATTTCGGGACGGCCGCCCTCGTGGCGACAGTGGCGGCGGGCATGCTGATCGCCGGCGGGGCGAGGCTTTGGCAGCTCGCGTTGCTGGCGCTGCCGGTGATGGCGGCCGGGGCGTGGCTGGTGGCGGGCACGCCCTACCGCTGGGCCCGGCTGACCAGCTTCCTCGACCCGTGGGCCGACCCGGCCGGCAGCGGCTTCCACATGACCCAGGCCCTCGCCAGCTTCGCCACCGGCCCGCTGGGCACCGGGCTGGGCAACGGCGTGCAGAAACAAGGGTTTTTGCCGGAAGACACCACCGATTTCATCTTCGCCGTCATCGCCGAGGAAACGGGCATCGTCGGGGCGGTGCTGGTGGTGGCGTTGTACCTGCTGCTGCTGCTGTGCGGCTGGCACGCGACACGGACGGCCGGCGGGCCGCTGTGGCGGATGCTGGCGTTTGGGGTAACGGCGACGGTCGGCTTGCAGGCGGCGATCAACCTCGCCGTGGCGACGGTGAGCGTGCCGACCAAGGGCATGTCGTTGCCGCTGATCAGCTTCGGCGGCAGCGGCTTGCTGCTCACCGGCTTGATGCTCGGCCTGCTTTGCGGGACAATGCCGCGTCGGGAGACGAACGAACGCGAAGGATCGACCGAATGACCGCCACCCCACCCACCATCCTCCTCGCCGGCGGCGGCAGCGGCGGCCACCTGTATCCGGGCGTGAGCGTCGCCGAGGTGCTGGGCAAACTGCTGCCGGAGGTGCGGCCGATTTTCCTGTGCACGCAGCGGCCGATCGATGCCGACATTCTTGAACCGACCGGCTACGAGTACGTGCCGCAGCCGATCGTGCCGCCGGTGCGAAGCGTGGGTGGGCTGCTGCGGTTCTGGAACGCGTGGCGGGCGACGCAGGACCAGGTGCGGACGCTCATCGCCGAGCGTCGCCCGGCGGCCGTGCTGGGGCTGGGCGGTTATGCGGCGGGCGTGGCGGTGAAGCTGGCGTCGGCGGCGAACGTGCCGACGGCCATCCTCAATCCCGACGTGGTGCCCGGCAAGGCAAATCGTTACCTGATGAAGTTCGTCAGGAGCGTCTGCTGCGGCTTTGACGCCACGAAACAGCACGTGGCGAAGAACCAGCAGGCGAAGCTGACGACCACCGGCTGCCCGGTCCGCCGGGAGGTGCTGCAGCGGCCCGACCGCCGCGCCGCCGCCGAGCGGCTGGGGCTGGACTGTCGGCTCTCGACGCTCGTCATCACCGGCGCGAGCCAGGGGGCGGCGACGGTGAACGAGGCGGTGCTGGAGCTGCTGATCCGCCTGAAGCGCGACGGCTCGACGCTGCAGGGTTGGCAGGTGCTGCATCTGGCCGGCAAGGACCACGCCGAGGCGGTGCGGCTGAAGTACCGCGACCTGGCGCTGCCGGCGCGGGTGATCGATTTCACGCCGGCGATGAGCGACGTCTGGTCGGTGGCCGACCTCGCCGTCAGTCGCAGCGGGGCGAGCAGTGTTGCCGAGCTGACGGCCTGCGGCGTGCCGAGCATTTTGATGCCCTACCCGTTCCACAAGGACCGCCACCAGACGGCCAACGCCCAGGTGCTGGCCGACGCCGGGGCGGCGGTGTTGTTGGACGATCTGAAGAACGCCGACCAGAACGCCGCCGCCCTGCGGCCGCACGTGGAGGGGTTGCTCTACGACGCCCCCCGCCGCCGCACGATGGCCGAGGCGGCGACGAAGCTCGCCCGCCCGGACGCCGCCGACGCGGTGGCGCGGGTGATCGAGCAATTGGTGGCACCTGCCGAAGCAGGTTGAGTATCAGACGTGGCCGCATGCAGCCGCTACCGCTCGACCGGTTGCAGCAGATTCGCCGCCTCTTCTATCGTCAGCGGGCGGACGGTGATCGTCACGTCGCCGTCGCCGATGTCGATGTTTTCGATGCGGGCGGGGAGCCAGGCGTCGTTGCGTTGGAGGTACAGCAGCACGTCGGGGCCGGCGGGTCGGCCGTCGAGCAAGTCGATGAGCAGCCGGCCCCACAGCAGTTGCGCGGCGGCGACGTTGGCACCGTCCGCCGTCAGCGCGGCGGCGGGTTCGTGGCGGGCGACGCTCTTCTCGAGCTCGGCCACCAGCGGGTCGCGCCAGCGGCCCCACATCCGCTGCGGCAGCGGCAGCCGGCCGGCGGTGACGCGGGTGAGTTGAACCGAGGTGCCTGTCTCGCCCGGCAACGGCTCGATGTGCAGGGCAGCGACGACATCCCGCTCGGTCAACGTACCGGCGAGCAGCAATTTGTTGTCGCGGAGGCGGACGACGATGTCCTGCAACTGCCCGTCGGCGGCGTCCTCGACTTTCGCCCACGTGCCCCACTCGGCGAGCCAGGCGTTCAGATCGCTCTCGGCGAAAGTGAGCTGAAACGCCTCCGGCTCCTCGGCGACACCGGCGGCAAGCTCGGCCTGTTGGCGGTCGAGCTCGTTGTTGACCGCCGCAAGGTCGCCCAGCACACGGTTGGCCGCGGCGGTGCGTTCGGCACCGGCGGCCGGCGCGGCGGTAATCGGGTCGTACCAATCTGGCCGGGTGTTGGCCGCTTGGTAGGCGTAGTACAGCCCGCCGCCGATGAGCAGGGCGAGGGTGAGTGCCAATAACGCCAGCCGCTTGATCCACTTCGTCATGGTGAGGCCGGTGGGCCGATGCAGCTTAGCACCATGACTCGGTCCGTTTCATCATCTCCCGCCGGTGGGTTGCGGACGCTGCGGGAGGCCGAGCGGCAGCGGCTGCGGGGCGGGTCGACATCGTTGCCGGAGATCGGCGACACGCTCCGGCGGCTGCGGGTGCGGCCGGACCTCGCCGGGCAATTCGCCCTGCTGGTCGGCCGGCATTTGGAGGCCGACGGCATCGCCTTCCCGGCTCGGGCGTGGCTCGTCACCGAGGGCGTGGCGCTGGGCGTGCGACCGTTCGAGTGCCACGTGATCATCGCGGCAATGGAACGGCAAATCTGCCCCCGCAAGCTGACGCACGCTGCCCCACCGCCGTCGAGCAAGCCGAGGCCCGACAGTTGGCTGCACCGCTGGTGGCGGCCGATCGTGGTGGTGCTGATCCTGGAGGTGATCGCCCTGGCGCTTTACCTCGGCGGCGCGTTTGGGTGACTGGTGTTTCGCGCCACGCCCGTCCCTCCCCCACGACCAGGACCGACCGTGAGGGAGGGTGGCGGCGCAGCCGCTTGACTTGGGAAGCCGATCGCTGAGAAGCGGCTGCGCCGCCACCCTCCCTCACGGTCGGGCCTGGTCGTGGGGGAGGGACGGGCGCGGTGAAGCGGCCGGGATCAGTCCAAGTTCATCTGCATCAGGAACTGGGCGTTGCTCGGGTGCTTCTCCAGCTTGCTGCGGAGCAGCTCGATGGCCTCGACCGGGTTCATGTCGACCATCACGCGGCGGAGCCGGCGGACCAGGTCCAGCTCCTGCCCGTCCAGCAGCAGTTCCTCGCGGCGGGTGCCGCTGGAGTTGATGTCGATGGCGGGGTAAATCCGCTTGTCCGACAGCTTGCGGTCCAGGTGCAGTTCGGCGTTGCCGGTGCCTTTGAACTCCTCGAAGATGACGTCGTCCATTTTGGAGTTCGTCTCGACGAGGGCGGTGGCGAGGATAGTCAGGCTGCCGCCACCCTCGATGGCGCGGGCGGCGCCGAAGAACCGCTTGGGCTTCTCCAGCGCCTTGACGTCGATGCCGCCGGTGCCGATCTTGCCGCTGTTGGTCTCGTTGTTGTAGGCGCGGGCCAGGCGGGTGATGGAGTCGAGCAGGACGACCACGTCCTTGTTGATCGCCATCTCGGCGACCTGCACGTGCCGGCTGCCGAGCTCGTCGAACGTGCTGCTGACGACCTCGGCGGGCGTGTTCCGCTTGAAATCGGTGACTTCCTCCGGCCGCTCATCGATCAGGACGACCATCAGGATCACGTCGGGGTGGTTCTGCTTGATCGCCAGGCACATCTTCTGCAGCAGCACCGTCTTGCCGGTCCGCGGCGGGGCGACGATGAGCATGCGCTGCCCCTTGCCGACCGGGGCGACGAGGTCGAAGATGCGGGTGTTCAGGTCGAGCTTGTCGTGCTCCAGGTGCAGCCGGTGCTCGGGGTGCAGCGGCGTGAGGTCCTCGAAGTTGCCCAAGCTGTGGGCCTTGGCCGGATCCTCGCCCATGATCGAATCGACGCGGAGCAGGGCGAAGTACCGTTCCGACTCCTTGGGCGGCCGGGTCGCGCCGCTGATGACCATGCCGGCCCGCAACCCGAACCGGCGGATCTGGCTGGGGCTGACGTAGATGTCGTCGGGGCTCGCCTGGTAGTTGTACAGCGGGCTGCGGAGGAAGCCGAAGCCGTCGGGCAGGACTTCGAGAACGCCCTCGCCGAAGAGCATGCCGCTTTTGCGGGTGCGGGCGCGAAGAATCTGGAAGATGAGGTCCTGCCGCTGCTTGAGTGAGGCCGGGTCCTCGATGCCCTCCTCCTCGGCGAGCTTGTTCAGCTCGGCGAGCTCCATGGCCTGGAGGTCCTTGATGTACAGCGGCGGGATGCTCGGGTCGGGCTTGTTGGGGCCGTCGTAATCGCCGCCGTAGATGTCGGCCTCGTCCTCCTCGTCGATGATGAGGCCGGCCGGGCCGCGGCCGGGGACGTGGTGGGGGTTGCCGCGTTGGCTGTTGCCGCCACCACCCCCACCGCCGCCGCCGTGGTCGTTGTCGAACTTGTTGCGGTTCTTTTTGTTCTTCTGGCGTTCGCGGCGGGACTGCCAGCGGCTCTTGCGGTCGCCGTTATTGCTGCCGTCGTTGTTGTGCTGGCGGTCGCTTTGTTGGCGATCGTTGTTTTGCTGGCGATCGCCCTGCTGCTGGCGGTCGCCGTTGCGGTTGTTGTTGCGGTCACGGCGGCCGTCACGTTGCTCGCGGCGGTCGTTGTTGTCGTCGTCGGTTGGGCGGTCGTCGGGCTTTGGCTCGGGCTTGGGAGCTTCGGCGACGGGCTCGGGGTCGGCGGGCTTCTCCTCGACGGGGGCGGCTTTCTTGGCCGTCTTGCGGCGGGGCTTGTCGGCCTTGTCCTCGGCCGGGACGTCGTCGGGCGTCGGCTCCTCGGCGGCCTTGGTGCGGCGGCGGCGGACGACCTTTTTCTTCGCTGTCGGTGCGGGCGCGTCGGCGTCGTCGTACAGCGAGGCCGAGGCCGGCGAGACGGGAGCCGCGTCGTCGGTGGGCACAGCCTTCTTGACGGTCTTGCGGCGGGTGCGGGTCGTGGTCGTCTTGGCCATCTGGCGTCCTCCGGCGGAGAAGAATCGGCACCCGGGTGGGGCCGAACCGCCGGACCTCGGGAGGTCGGCGGGCTTGGGAGTTGGTTGTGAAGAGCCGGCGGGACCGCCGACTTCGGGTGTCGTGTGCCGGATCGGTCAGGCCGATGCGGGGCCGCCGGGGGCGTCGCCGCAGGGGCCGGGGCCACAGGCGCAGTTTTGGCAGCGCCCGCCCGCCGGCCGAGGCGCGGCGAGGATCCGGTCCAATAGCTGGCCCACCTCCCAAGCGAGCGCGTCATCACGCGGCGTCGTCTGGGCCCGGCCACCGCCATCTGCGGTGGGCCGGGGGTCGGATGGGTCGGGGGAGGAGTGCGTCCGGGCCGTCGCCTCATCGGCGACACGGGCCGTTCCGCGTAGCACATGATCGGCCCGCGCCCGCTTCTTGTCCAGCGGGGCCTGCAGATTTTCACGCCGCGCTAACTCGGCCGCGTCCCAGCCACGTTCCGCCGCCCTCGCCCGCCGCGTCGCCTCGTCCGTCTCGACAAAAACCACCGCGTCGCACAACTTGTCCAGCCCCGTCTCCATCAGCAGCGGCGAGTCCCAGACATACGCCCGCACCGCCGCATCGGCCGCCGCCCGCTGCATCCGCTGCAGCCGGACCTCGTTCACAATCGGGTGCAGCAGGCGCTCGAGTTTCTTGCGTTTCTCGACATCGCGGAAGACCATTTGCCCCACGGCTGTCCGGTCGACGTTGCCCAGCGGGTCGAACGCGTCCTCGCCGAGCATCTCCAGCACCTGCCGCTTAATCTGCGGGTGGGTGTAGGCCGTGTGGACCAGCGCGTCGCTGCTGATCACTTCCGCCCCGGCCCGGCCGAAGAGCTTGGCGACGTGACTCTTGCCGGCCGCAATGCCGCCGACGAGGCCGATAATGGGTTTGCCTTCGTACAACAGTCGTTACCAGAGGATTCGCAGATTCGCCAGCGCCACCCAATTGCCCGCCGGGTCCTGCAAGAGCAGCCCGTCCTGCCCGGCGAGGAGCTTCGTGATGCGTTCGTAGACCATGCCCTGCGCGGTTAGTTGTTGCTCCACGTCGAAAAGATTCGGCACCTCGATGCCAAGCGGCCGAAGGTCCTCCCGCCGGATCGGCGGCTCGACGACGTCGAACACGATTGCCCGCTTCTCCGCCCGGTAGATCGGGTAGCCGCTGGGCGTGTCGTCGCGCTCGAACTGCAGCAGATCGCGGTAGAACGCGTCGAGCTCGACCTCCACCCCGGCCGGGGCGTGGCGGCGGACGTCGCTGACCGCCACGAGCTTGACCGGCGGCGGCTCGACGAGGCGGGGGCGGCGGTCCGGCGGCAAGTCGAACGGCTCGGCGTCGGCCAGCGGCAGGATCGGCTCGGACACATCGGCCACGCCGAAGTTTAGGTGGCCGGCCGTCAATTCGCCGCCTCGATGATCAGTTTCACCGGGATGAGCAGGTCGGCCGACGCGGCGTCGTCGCTGGCCTCGGCCAGTTGCACCGTCACCGTCGCCTCGGCGTTGGTGAACGCCGATTCATAACGAAACTCGATGACGTCGGCCAACTCACTCGGCGTGAGGTTGGCGGCCATCACCGGGTCGCGGATCACCGGCAGCTTGATCCGACCGTCGCCCGCGACGCTCAGCACCTGCTGCGAGCCGTTGAGTGTCACCCGCAACGCGTCGCCGATGCGGATGAGCCGGGGGCGGCGGGTCACCTTCACCTCGCCGCGTTCGCCGAGGGTTTCATTGACCAGCAGCACAATGCGGTTGCCGAGCTCGTCGTCGGATGACCCCGCCACCGGCAACGGTCCCGCCGCGGCGAGGGTGCGGCCAAGCGGGTTGGTCGCGTCCAGCGGCCGAAGCGTGCCGTCGTCGGCCACATTTGCCGCCACGGCCACGGGATCGGCCCGCCCCGGCAGCAGCAGTTCCAACCGCAAGGAGTCCCCGATTCGCAAGGGATTTCCCGCCATGGGCAGCCCGGCGAGCGCCACCTCGCCCCGCAGCGTCCCCGCCAACTCCCGCGCCTGATCAATTGTCAGGATCAGGGTTGCATTCCCCGACTCCGGAACGCTCGCCGTCGACCAGATGCCGCGGTCGGCCAGAAACTCCCGCACCGCCCGCCGCGCCGCCGCCTCGTCGGCTGTCACCACCTTCAACGTCGGCTCGCTCGCTTGCTCCTCAACCTCCACCGGCACGAGCTCCACCACCGCCACCTCCGGCTTAACCGGCTCAACTTTCACCTCCACCACCGGCGGCAACCTCGGCCCCACAAACGGATGCGGCCCATACACCAACACCTCCGCCGCCGGCTCCTCCACCGACGGTTCAACCTCCGACTCCACCACCACCGGCGGCACAATCACCACCGCCTTATCCCCCGGCCCGGGCAAGCCCCAGATCACCACCGCCACCAGCGTCCCGGCCAGCAGCAACACAATCCCTGCCGCGAGCGCCATCGGCCGCCTCGTCGGACCGTCCGCCTCCAGATCGCCCAAGAGCGCCGCCCGCTCCACACTGTGTCCGGTAAGCTCGAACAGATCGTGCGGCGGCGCCTCCCGCGGCAGATCTTGCACCAGCTTTCGCCCGGCACGCATCTCCTCGATCACCCGGCCGTACGCCGGGTTCCGGGCGATCGACTGGGCCATCATGGACCGCTTCGGCTCGGCCAGCTCGCCGTCGACGTACGCCGCCAACATGCCCTCGGTCTGCTCGTCCAGCTGGTTCATCGTGCTCCCTCGCCTTCGACGCCCAGCAACGGCTCGAGTTCCGCTCGCAACGCCGCCCGAGCCCGAAACAACCGGCTCTTGAGCGTCCCCAGCGGCACCTCCATCAATGCCGCCATTTGCTGGTAATCAAACCCCTCCAAATCCCGCATCACGATCAGCGCCCGGTGCTCCGCGTCGATCCGCCCCAAAGCCGCCAGCACGAAGGCGTCCCGGTCCCGCCGATCCAGCGCGGCCCCCGGCCCCTCGGCTTCATCCGCCCGCCCCGCCACGCCGTCGCCGCGATACGCTGCTGCCCCCAAAGTAAAAGTTCGCCGCCGCCGCACCTGCCGCAGCCGGCTCAGGCCAAGGTTCATCGCGATGCGAAACAGCCAGGTGTAAGGCCCCGACTCACCCCGGTGGGTTGCCATCTTCTGCAGCCCCTTGAGCAGCGCTTCCTGCACGATCTCCGCCGCCTCATCGCGGTCCCCCATCAACCGCAGCACGCCGTTGTACAACCGCCCCTGCAGCCGCCGGGCCAGCTCCCCGTACGCGGCCGTATCGCCCAGTCGCGCCCGCCCGAACAGCGCCTGCTCCTCCGCCGCATCCGGCGGCGGCCCGTCCGCCCGCTCCCGCGATGTCGCCTCGACTTGCTTGAACACGGTGACGCCCGACCAATCCCTCCCTCACCGACCACCCGACGCGGCCGCAGCCTTGGACGATAGCCGATGCGAAAGGTTCCCGCACGTCGGTCCCCGACATCGGGTCGGATCGACCTAACATTGGCGCATGGCTGACGTTGCCGGGCCGTTCCCGAACCTGCGGGCTTTTCTTGATCATCTAGAGCGGCAGGACGACCTGCGGCGGGTGAGTGTCGAGGTCGATCCGAATCTTGAAGTCGCCGCCGTGGCGGATCGGGTGATGAAGTCGACGTCGCCGCGGTCGCACGGGGAGCGGGACAAGCATTTGCACGCCGACAAGGGCGGGCGGGCGCTGTTGTTCGAGAACGTGGCCGGCAGCGACGTGCCGCTGTCGATCAACGCGTTTGGCAGCTACCAGCGTATCTGCGAGGCGCTTGGCACCGACACGCTCGACAACCTTGCCGCGCGCATCGAGAAGTTCGTGAAGCCGGAGGTGCCGCCGACGCTGATGGAGAAGCTGCGGCTGGGGGCTGAGGTGCTCGGCGACCTCCGCGGCCTCCGGCCACGGCGGGTGAAGGAGGCGGCGTGTCAGGAAATCGTCTGGACCGGCGAGCAAATCGACCTCTTCAAACTGCCCATCATTCAATGCTGGCCGCACGACGGAAACCTCCAGAGTGGCCAAGTCTTCTCCGATCATCAATCGGCGATCGGCGACCATAGTTCAAGACCAAGAACCGGCCGCTACATCACCCTTGCTGGCATCTACACCGTCAACCCGGAGAACGGTGACAAGAACGTCGGCATGTATCGTGTTCAGCAGTTCGACAAAAACACGTGCGCCATGCACTGGCACATGCACCACGACGGGGCCCGGCACTTCCGGTTGTACCAGAAGCGCGGTGAGCGGTGCCCGCTAGCCGTGGTGCTGGGCGGGCCGAGCGTCATGCCGTACGCGGCGACGGCCCCGCTGCCGCCGGGCATCCCTGAATTGCTTTTTGCCGGGTTCTTGAACCGAAAGCCGATCGACCTCGTGCCGTGCCGGACGGTGCCGATCGAGGTGCCGGCCGAGGCGGAGATCGTCATCGAGGGGTGGGTCGACCCGAAGGAGACGATGCTGGAAGGCCCCTTCGGCGACCACACGGGCTTCTACTCCCTCGCCGACTTCTACCCCCGTTTCAACGTCACCGCCATCACCATGCGGCGGAACGCGATCTACCCCACCACCATCGTCGGAAAGCCGCCGATGGAAGATTATTTCCTCGGCAAAGCGACCGAACGCGTCTTCTTGCCGCTTTTGAAGACCATTGTCCCCGACGTCGAGGATTACTCACTGCCGTCGGCCGGGTGTTTTCACAACTGCGCGTACATCAAAATCAAGAAGGAATACCCGTACCAAGCCCGCCGGGTGATGCACGCGATCTGGGGGGCCGGGCAGATGGCGTTCACGAAGTTCATCGTCGTCGTTGACGACGACGTCGATGTCCACGACGAGCAGGCGGTGCTGTTTCACCTGTTCGCCAACTGCGATCCCGGCCGCGACACCGAAACGGTGCAGGGGCCGGTCGACATCCTCGACCACGCCAGCCCGGCCCTCGGCATCGGCAGCAAGATGGGCTTCGACGCCACGCGAAAATGGCCCGGCGAAGACAACGGCCGCGCCGTGCGGACGTGGCCTGAGGAGCTGGCGTTTGACGAGAAGACGCTGGCAAAGGTCGCCACGCGATGGGCCGAGTATGGCGTAGGATGAGCCGTGGGCACCATTTACGCCGACCTGAAGGTTCGTAACGCCGCCAAGTCGCAGCTTCAAGAGCTTGAGGTGCGCTCAGTGTGCGACTCCGGGGCCGTCATCACCTGTGTGCCGCAGGAGGTGGCGGAGCAACTCGACCTGAACATCCTCGGCGAGAAGACGGCAACCACGGCCGACGGTAAGCCGCACCGCGTGCCCTACGCTGGGCCGGTGCAGATCAGCTTCCTCAACCGCACGTGCGTCAGTGGCGTCCTGATCTTCGGCAACGAGGTGCTGCTCGGGGCCACCGACATGCAGGACCTCGATGTTACGCTCGACATCCGCAACGAGAAGCTCATCCTGCCGCCGGACTGTCCCAACTTCGCGGTTTATCCGGTTCGCCGGCGGACGATGTCGGGTTGAGTTCGCAGGTAGCTGCGACCCCGCGGGTCGCAGTAGCGGCACTCCGAACCCGAAAATGCTTTGCGAGCAGTTTTGGGTTTTGGGTGTCGCCACTGCGGCCCGCGGGGCCGCAGCTACCTTTGTTGCTGGGCGAGCGTTGCGGTCAGATGGCGAAGACCGCTTCAAACTCTTCGAAGCCGAAGTCGCTCACTGGGCTGCTGATACTCACGAACTGGTCGACGCTGCCGCGGCCGCCGTCGAAGCGGCCGATGGCGGCGCTGCTGTCGAGTTGGGCATAAACATCGTTGCCGCGGCCCATGTTGGCGAAGACGCTGAGCGTGCTGCTCTCGCGGAGCTGCAGGCGGTCGAAGCTGTCGCTGCCGGTGAAGCGGATGTCGCCGAGGACTTCGCTGCTGAAGATGTCGACCGTGACGCCCCCGCCGCGGGAGGCGTCATCCTCGCCGTCGCGCAGGACGGCGTCATCGATGATGAGATCGACGCCGACGGTCACGTCATCGATTCCGATGAAGTCGCGGCCGCCGTTGCCGTTGATGTTGAGCTGCCCCGCAATGCCGGCACTGGTGACGAAAATGCCGTCACGGCCGCCGTTGCCGTCGATGAAGACGTCGGTGATGCGGTCGGTGGCGGGTTCGCCGTCCACGTCGTTGGCGTTGAAGATCGCGTCGGCTCGGCCGCTGACGGTGGTCATGGCCCCGTCGCGCGGCAGGCCGGTGACGCGGAAGAGGTCGCTGGGCGCGTCGAACCCGGTGGTGTCGATCTGGGCATCGCCCACGTCGGCCCCAGACAGGTCGGCGTCGGTCGCGTTCAGGGCGATCAGCAGGCCGGCGAACTCCGGCGAGACGAGCAGGTCGGCTCCGCTGACGGCGAAGACGGCTGGGTCGTCGCCGGGCTGGCGGGTTGCGACCAGCTCCACGTCGCCGCCGACGTCGAACAGGATGCCCAGATCGCTGGCATCGTCCTGCACGAAGTAGCCGGTGGTGCCGGCTTCGGTGTTGGCCCGGCTGGCGTCGAAGCCGATGGAGAAGTTGCCAACGGTGACGGTGTCGTTGCCATCGGCGTCACCGGAGTCATCTTCTTCCTCGCCCGCTTCGTCGCCCAGCAGCAGGAAATCGAGCGTGCCGGTGTGACGGATTTGTCCGGCCTGCTCGGCCGTCACCGTGTCGTAGGTGAAGCTGCTGGTCACAACGTTGAACCCGACCGAGCCGGGCGTCGCTCCGTCAACCAAATTGTCGCCCGAAAGCAGGAACAGGTTGGCCGCGTCGGCGAGCAGGCCAACATCGAGGTTGACGCTGGTTGTGCCGTTACTGGGGATAATCGTGTCGTCGGTGACGTTCTGCCGGGTGACGATGACGGCGTTGGCCTCGTCGTCGCCGTTGAGGGCGAGGGCGGTGCCGGTCTGCAGGGCCGAGACATCGCCGGCGAGCAGGCGGCGGGACTCGAGCTGTTCCATCGGGGCGGGGCGGGTGAGGTCGGTCATGGTGGCGTCCGGGTTGCAATCGTCGGGCCAGCGGCAAGAGTGTTCGCCGATGAAGGCCGGCCCGTTCGTCGTGGGAGTCGCCGTCGTGTGGCTCGGCTTGCAAAGTTTTCTGCTGGGCGGATGCGCGGCGGCGCGGCCGGCGTTTTTCGACAACCGCTTCGGCAGCGGCGGGTTCCGAACGCACGAGATGACAATCGCCGAACGGTTGTACCGCTACGCGGTGTTCGAGCCGAACGTCGCCCCGCCGCCGGGTGGCTACCCGGCGATCCTGTTCCTCCACGGCCTCGGCGAGAGCGGCACGAACGGCACGAAGTCCACCAGCGTCGGTCTCGGTCCGGCGGTGGCGCGGCGGGCGGCGGAGTTCCCGTTCGTTGTCGTCTTCCCGCAGGTCCGCGGCGGCTGGGAAGGCGAGCAGAAGGCCGCCGTCGCGTTGGCGGCTCTCAATGACGCGGCTGAGCGGTTGCCGATCGACTCCGACCGGATCGCCCTTACCGGCATGAGCACCGGCGGTGAGGGCGTTTGGCACGTGGCCGGGCGGCACCCGAATCGGTTCGCGGCGGCGGTCCCGATCTGCGGCGAGGGGTGGTCGCCCGCGGTCGAGCCGATCGCGGCGCACATGCCGGTGTGGATGTGGCATTATGCGGTCGACCCGATCGTGCCGACGTTCCACAGCGACAACATGGCCCGGCGGCTGAAACGGGCCGGCGGCGACGTCGAGTACGACAAGCCGTTCGGCGTCGGCCACGACGTGTGGAAGAAGGCGTACCGCGACGAGTTGTTCGACTGGCTGCTGCGGCAGCGACGCGGCGAGCGGCGAGCACTGTAGCCACAGGCGATGTAGGATCGAACGTTGCCACGGGTCCGCCTCGATAGTTCGCTGCCCGATGATGCTGGTTGGACGACGCCGACGTTCACGCCACAGGTCGTGCTGACGTGCGACGGCCGCGGCCGGGGGCAATTAGCGGAGAATGGGCAGGTGGTGCGGCAATGGTCCGACCCGCTGGCGGCGATGCGATGGTTGGACCTCGAGGGCCGGCGGCGCGGCCGATGGGTCGGGTGGCTGGCGTACGAGTTGGGGCAGTTGTTCGAGCCCACGATGGGACGCGGCGGCGCGGCTGAACCTTTGTTATGGTGGGCGCTCGCCCCGGGTCAGGGAAGCCGACGAAAAGAAGCGGCGAACGAGCGGATCGACGCAGTTTTGGAACGCGGAGGGTGTCGGGGCGATCGATCGACCCCGCCCTCGGCATCTTCGGGATTGGCCCGGCATCGAACCGACTACCTGCCCGACGTCCGCCGCGTGCTCGATTACATCGCGGCGGGCGACGTGTTCCAGATCAACCTCAGCCATGCGCTGCGGGTGCCGACGGAGCGCTCGGCGACCGCCATCTACGCCGCCCTGCGTCGCGACACGCCGGCGGCGTTCGGGGCGTTGTTCGATCTTGGCGAGTCGGCCGTGATCTGCAACTCGCCAGAGCTGTTTTTGCGGGTGACGCCGGATCGCCGCGTCGTCACCGAGCCGATCAAGGGTACGCGGCCGCCAGGTGAGGGGCAGGCCGAGGCGTTGCGGGAGAGCGAAAAGGATGCGGCGGAGTTGGCGATGATCGTGGATCTGGAGCGGAACGACTTGGGCCGGGTGTGCGAACTCGGCAGCGTGCGCGTCCTCGGCGGGCGGCGGATCGAGCGGCACCCGACCGTCCTCCACGGCGTTGCCACCGTCGAGGGCAAGCTGCGGCCGGACGTCGACCTCGTCGCCCTCCTCGCCGCCACCTTCCCCGGCGGCAGCATCACCGGCGCTCCGAAGATTCGGGCGACCCAAATTATCGCCGACCTCGAACGCCGACCGCGCGGCCCCTACTGCGGCGCGATCGGCCACCTCGACCCCGACGGCAGCACGCAGCTCAACATCGCCATCCGCACGATGACGCTGACGAACGGCATCGCCACCGTTCCCGTCGGCGGCGGCATCGTCGCCGACAGCGATCCGGCGGCCGAGTGGGAGGAGACGCTGGTCAAGGCCCGGGCGCTGCTGCAGGCGTTGGGCACCCAACCTGCCGCAGCAGACGCCCACACGCGGTAGCCGCCGCACCACGTGCGGCAGGTTGGTTGCGCCTCACTTCCGCTTGCGTTTCTTCTTCGCCGGGAACGCCGCCTTGCCGTAGCCGGCGTCCAGTCGAGCGAGTCGGCTGCAAGCGAGGTCGACGGCGAAGCGGCTGCCGTGGGCGTTTTGCACGAACACGAACGGCAGCGACACGCCCAGGATTTTCAACGGCAGCCCGGCGTCGTCGACCCGCTGCGTGACCTTCACCCGCCGCAGCGCGCTCGCCGGGTCGCCGAACTGCTGGTCGTCAAGCCACATCACCTCACGGGTGTGCTCGACGATTGTCACGTACTGCCCAATTGCCACGTCCTCCGGCCCGACGAGCCGGGCGGCGGCCCCGTGCCCGGCGAGCGTTGCCGGGGCGGGCTGCCGCAGTTTCTTCGTCCTCTTCAGTTTCTTGATTTTCGTCTTTGCCATCTCGCACCTGCCAAACATCACGTCGCCACCGCCTCTGAAAACCGGGCGGCTTGCTCGTTCATCAACCACGTCGCCGGGGCGGCACGCGGTCAGGATGGGCGGGTGCGATGAAGCATGGCAAATTCCTTGCGAATGACAACAGTAGCCGCCCAATAACACGTTGTCAGGCGACGGCCCGACGTCGCGCAGGCAGTCACTTCAACTCGTCGAACGTCAGCCCGAACCGGCCGAGATACTTGCGCAGCCGGTCGGCGTCGTTGGGCGTCTTCTTCCCGCGGCGGCTGACGGCGAACAGCTGCCGGCCCGCCGCCGAGAGCGTGGGGCAGCGGCGACATACCTCAATCACCGCCCGCAGTTGCGCGGCGTCGAACAGATCGATCTCCGCCGGCACCGGCAGGTCGCTCGCCCCGCCGCCCCAGCTTGTCACGAGGCGTTCGGCTTCCCGCCGCACGTCCTCCGGTGTCACCCGGCCGCCCTCGGCCAGCGTCGTCATCCGCGTGACGGCCGCCCGCAAATCGCGGAAGTTGCCGGCCCACGTTGAAGCCGGATCGGTGGCGAAGGCAAGAAACGCCCGGCGGGCATCGCGGGTCAGCCGCATCTGCTGCCCGCCGACGCTGCAGCGGGCGAGCTCGTAATCCAAATTCGGCTCGATGTCCTCCGGCCGCTCACGCAAACTCGGTAACTCAACGCTCCACAAGTTGATGCGGGCGAGCAAATCGTCCCGGAAACGATCAGTCGCCAGATCGCGGTTCGTGCCGGCCAACAAATCGAAGTCGCTCGCCACCGGCTCGTCGCTGCCGACGGGCAGGAAGGTTTTTTCCTCAATCGCCCGCAGAAGCATTGCCTGCTCATCGAGGCCGAGCTCACCGATCTCGTCGAGGAACAGCACGCCGCCGTCGGCTGAGCGGAGCAACCCGTCACGCGCCGTGGCGGCCCCGGTGAACGCGCCCTTGGTGTGCCCGAACAACGCCCCGGCCGCCGTGTCGCCGCGCAGGGTCGCGCAGTTCACCTCGACGAACCGCCCCTTCACCTGCCCCCGCCGCTTCTTCAGCTCGAACACCTGCCGCGCGAGCTGGCTCTTGCCCGCCCCGGTCGGCCCGGTCAGCAACATCGGCTCCCGGCTGCGCACCGCGATCCGGCCGACGTAGTCGATCAACCTGTTGAACGCCTTGTTCCGCGTGGCAATGCCGCGCTTCAGCAAATCGACATCCTCCGCATGATCCTCGGCGAATCGGGCGGCGAGCTTGTCGTACCGGGCGAGGTCTAAATCGATCGTCCGCCAGGTGCCCGGCGAGTGCTCCGACTTCTTCGGCGGCGCTATTTGCAACAACTTTCCCGGAATCCGCCGACTCTCGACCAGCAGGAACCAGCAGATTTGGGCGACGTGCGTGCCAGTCGTCATGTGGACCAGGTAGTCCGCCTTCTCCTCGTCGAGCTTCATCGACTCGGCCCACGACAGCAGCGCCGCGTACATCGCCTCAAAGTCCCACGGGTCGGCGACATCGACGGCGTGCGTCCGCACCGCCGTCTCTGGCGACACCTGATGAAAGTCTTCGACCACCGTCGTCAGCAGCCGGCCGTCCTTCGGCTGGTGGAGCAGTTCGAGCCGATCGATTTGCAAATCGTCGTGCTGCCCGATGGCGACCGTCGGCCGCCACTTCTCCCACCGCTTCTCGGCGAAGCCGGCATCGAGCACGCTGCCGACGAGGCCGATCACGACTTGTGGGCAACGGCGGGGCACGATCCGGCAGGATAAAGCACTCGCCGTCCATCTACAACTCGCGGGATGCCGGGAAGTCGGTTTGGGACGCTTCCGCACAAAATAATTCTTTTCAAGCCACTCTGCCGCAACGGCTTGCGGTTGATCAGGACGCCGCCCGGCCCGCCGCTGGCACGGCTCACGCTAGGGGGTTGGCGACGTCGCACTTTCGGCGGCGAGATCGGAGACTCACCATGGCAAGCATCGCACTCTTCGGCGGCAACCGCACCAAGCAGCGGCAGGCCGCCCGCCACATCAATGAGGCCGGCGGCCTGGCGTACAAGCTGTCCAACAAGGCGGCCCTCGCGCAGTTCGTCGCCACCGGCACGTTCAACCAGACGTTCTACGCCACCGGCGGCGAGCAGTTGGAACGGACGCTCGAGCTGATCGCCGGCGTCGAGCCGGAGTTCATCGCCCGGTGCGCCCTCTACGGCCGGACCAAAGGCCAGATGAAGGATGCCCCGGCATTGCTGGTGGCGAGCTTGTCGGTGCTGTCGCCAGGGCTGATGGCCGAGGTATTCGATCGGGTGATCGACAACGGCCGGATGCTGCGGAACTTCGTGCAGATCATGCGGTCGGGCGTCGTCGCTCGGCAATCGCTGGGCACCCTGCCCAAGCGGCTCGTGGCCGACTGGCTCAACAACCGGTTGCCCGAAGCGCTGCTCCGCGACTCGGTCGGCACCAGCCCGTCGATCGCCGACGTAATCCGCATGGTCCACCCCAAGCCGAAGGACGACGAGCGGCGGGCGCTGTTCGCCTACCTCATCGGCCGGGACCACGACGCCGCGCTGCTGCCGGAAATCGTGCAACAGTACGAGGCGTTCAAGGCGGCGCTGCAAAACGGCGGTAAGGCGAAGATGCCCGATCTGCCGTTCATGCTGCTCAGCGGCCTGAAGCTGTCGGACCATCACTGGCAGCAGATCGCGGAGAACGCACCGTGGAACACGACGCGGATGAACCTGAACACGTTCGCCCGGCACAACGTGTTCACGCACCGCCACCTCGTAAAGCTCGTGGCCAAGAAGCTGCGGGACGAGGCGGCCATCCGGCGGAGCCGGGCGTTTCCATATGGCTTGCTCGCGGCGTACACCGCGGCGGGCGAGGGCGTGCCGGGGTCGGTTCGGCAGGCGTTGCACGACGCGATGGAAATCAGCGTGCAGAACGTCCCAATGCTGCGGCGGGCCGACGGCGCGCCGGCGACGGTGGCCGTGCTGCCGGACGTGAGCGGTTCGATGAGTTCGCCGGTCACGGGCCACCGTGGCGGCGGCACCACGGCGATCCGGTGCGTCGACGTCTCGGCCCTCCTGGCCGCGGCGGTGTCGCGGCGGAACCCGCGGACCACGATCCTGCCGTTCAACCACGAGGTCCGCCACGTGGACAACAAGCAAATGCACCGCCCGGTGCTCGAGTCGGCCAAGCGGCTGAGCAACATGCTCGGCGGCGGCACCGACTGTGCGGCTCCGCTCCGGTGGCTCAACACGCACGGCATCGCCCCGGATGTGGTGCTGTTCGTGTCGGACAACGAGTCGTGGATCGACAACCGCCCGCCCGGCTGGCGGAGCACGACGGCGGTGGTCGACGAGTGGCGGCTCATCAAGGCCCGCAACCCGATGGCGAAGATGGTCTGTTTGGACATCCAGCCCTACGGCACGAGCCAGGCCGCCACGGCGGCGGACGTGCTGAACCTCGGCGGCTTCAGCGACGCGGTGTGGCCGGTGATCGACGCCTTCACCCGCGGCGACTCAACCGGCGAGCACTGGGTCCACGAGATCGAGAAGGAAAGTTTATAGCTTGATAGAAGTTGGTCGAAAGTCAGGCCGCGGCGAATGCCGTCGGGACTACATTCCAAGGACGCTGAGGTTGCCGGTTCGAGTCCGGCCCGCCTTCGGGCGGTAGCTCAACGGGAGAGCGTAGCGTGAATGTCTCGGCAAACCCTTGTCGTCGCGGCCTGACTTCTTGTTTGACATCTGGCGTCTCCCCGCCCCGCTCAGGCGCGGGCGAATGCCTTGGCGGAGTCCATGCTTCTTAAGCCCGTGGTTGCCGGTTCGAGTCCGGCCTGCCCCTTCGATGGGGCGGTAGCTCAATGGGTAGAGCACGGTAAAAAGCTCCCCGAACCTCTCGTCGCCCCCGCTTCGGCGGGGTGGGGCGGACGCCAGATGCTTTTCGTTGAACCAGCCGCGGCTTGGTCGGCCTCGGCCACATCACAAGCAGGTCCCGCCGTGTCCATTGGTCGCGGTCGAATGCCTTGTGGAAGTACATATTGCTAACTATGCCCACTTCCCAATGAACACTCGTCGCCCGCGCCCGATGGGTACGGCGGCCGCTTGTGGCAAGTTTCCGTGGCCTAACTGGACAAGGCATCGCGCTACGAACGCGAAGGTTGCAGGTTCGAGTCCTGCCGGAAACATCGTGAGGAATGAAGATCAGGTTCGCCGGTAGATTGCCGGGCGAGCCTTGGGGTCGGGCGAATGCCTTGGCGGAGTCCATGCATGCTTCTGGAGCCCGAGGTTGCCGGTTCGAGTCCGGTCCGCCCGATTATGGAACAACGGGCGGTAGCTCAACGGTAGAGCGCGGTAAACGCCTCCCCAACACCATCGTCGCCCGCCCCCAAGGCTGGCCCGGCGGCAGACCTGATCTTCTTTGAACAATCGCGGAGTTGATTATGGCAAACGAACTACTCGAGCGTCTACAGCGGGATCTGGATTGGCCCGACATCCTGCGGCAAGTGAACGCCCACGACATGGTCTGGTACATCGTGTCACCGGGTGAGGAAGGCGGGACGTCGCTCGACTTGCTCACGTGGGGCGATGACGTGGACGGCTTCTCGCAAGTGAGCATCGGCGACGCCGGCTTTCACTACCACGTCGACTCGTACGACGAAATGATCACGTCGCTGCGGCCTCTGGTTCGGGGCGGGCGGGAACTCGTCGAGGAGCTCGACATCGACGCCATCTACCAAGGCGGCGGGCTGCGGCCAATTGGGGCGTTGCCGGAGTCGGTCTCAGACGACACCGCCCTGCTGCGGCGCCGAAGGTTCGGACAGGAGCCGACGGTGGAGCCATTGCCGCGGACGGCGTACGTCGAGACGAAGCTCGGGTTGATGCTGCCGGCGAAGCGGGACGAGTTGCGAAAGCTTTACCGGCAACTGGATGCACCGTGCCCGCTCGATTAGCTCAGGCCAGGTGCCACGCATCGGCGAGGCGGGCGAGGATGTCGTCGAAGGTGGTGTCGATCTGCAGCCCGACCCAAGCCTCGGCGGTGCGGCGGCTGAGGCCGGCGTAGGCGGCGGGGTCGGCGGCGGTTTTGGCCAACACGTCGGCGAGGGCTTGCGCGTCGGCGGCGGGGAAGAAGTGGGCACCAACGCCTTCGGTGAAGTAGCCGCGGAAGATCGGGTGGTCGCTGACGACGACGGGGGTGCGTTTGGAGAGGGCCTCGCCGAGGACGAACGGGCGGGCCTCGGCGAACTCCGGGCGGCTGGGAACGACGACGAGGTGGGCGTCCCGCATCGCCCGCTGGACAACGGCGTTGTCCGACTGCCCCGGCAACTCCGCGACGCCGGCGGCGACCATCGGGTGGCGGCGGAACTGCGCCAGCGCCCCGCCGTCGCCGAAGGCCCGCAGGCGGACGGGGCGGCCGGCGTGGTGAAGCTTGGCGACGGCGTCGAGCAGATCGCCGACGCCCTTCGTCTCGATCATCTGCCCGGCGTAGGCCAGCTCCAGGCGGGCGGTGGGGTCGATCGTCTTCGGCTCGAAATCTTCCGGCCGCGAATCGGGCGGCAGGTCCCAGGCGATTGCCTTCTCCGCCCGCAGGCCGCAGTCGATGGCGCTTTGCGTGGCCACCGTGTTGTGGTTGGCCAGGAACAGCACGTTGTCGGCGTTCGCCAGCGTGGCGAGCTTCACGTCCGGGGCGTGCTGCGGGTTGAACCGCGCCGCCAGCAGCACGGCCGTCGGCAGGTTCCGGCGGTCGGCCCATGCGAGAATCGTCGCCCCGACGACGTCGTTGAGCCGCAGCAGCAGGTGCGTGGTGCCGAACGCCTCCATGCCGCGGATTGCCTGCCTGGCCCGCAGCCATTCCCGCCAGCGGCCGGGCAGGAGCTTCGTGAGGCCGATTGGTTCCGGCAGGTGGCGGAGCGTGCCGTGGCCTTCGATGACCTCCGGCTCAAGCTGGCCCTTGGCGTAGCTGAGGTGCGGGTGCGGGCGGAGCAGGTCGTCGAGCAGGCGGACCGTGTGGAACTGGCCGTTGTACGTCTCGACGCCCCCGGCCGCGGCCGCGCGGCGTGCCCCGGCCCAGTCGCCCCGCTGGACGACGGCGATGCGCGGGCTGGTCGTGGCGGCGGTCACCAAGGAGCGTATCGGCACGTGGGCGATGGAACCATTGCGGCAATGGCAGCTTGGTTGTGCTTGCGACGTCGCTGAGCCCCCCCACCGCTGCGTAGCAG
>CAYLSV010000030.1:32410-40642 GCA_964386435.1 uncultured Tepidisphaerales bacterium | reverse complement strand
GGGTTTGGCATCCCAGCACCGTCGCCTGCGGCTCTACGCTGGCGGCGTGTTTGAGACGATTGCCACGGAAGTCGCCAAGAACCCGCCGGCGATGATCACGTTCATCGCCCTGATGGCCACCAGCGGCGTGCTGTGGACGGCGACGTACCTGCTGATCATCCGGGCCGGCTTCATCGACAAGGTCTGCGGCATGCCGCTGGCGGCGCTATGTGCCAATCTGGCGTGGGAGACGATCTTCGTCTTCATCTACCCGCACCCGCCGTACCAGCTGCCGGCCGACGTGGTGTGGCTCGTCATCGACTCGATCATCGCCTACCAGATGGTCCGCTACCACAAGGCAATGTTCCCGATGCTCGGCTTCGGGCGGTTCCTCGGGCTCTTCATCGTCGGCTTGGTGACGGCGGGGTGTTTGATCGGGTTCGTCGGCAACCTGATGGACGACCGCGACGGCGTCTACGCCGCGTTCGGGCAGAACCTCATGATGAGCGTCCTGTTCGTCGGCTGGCTCGCCACCCGGCCGGGGTTGCCGGGGCAGCGGCTGAGCATCGCCGTGCTGAAAATGCTCGGCACGCTCGCCGCCAGCAGCGCGTTTGTCGCCATCTGGTGGCTCGACCCCGACAAACTGGCGCGGCGGGGCGATTTGGAGCCGATCCTCGTGTTCCTGTTCGTGGCGATCTTCGTGTTCGATCTGATGTACGTCATCGGCGTCTGGCGGCGCAGCCAAACGCCCCGGCCGATGGAAGCGGCCGGGGCGTGAGAAAGGTTGCGGGGCAAGTGTTAGTCGACGGCGTCTTCCATCGCTTCGCCGGCGTTCTGGATGTCCTCGCCGGCTCCCTTGGTGGTTTCGCAGCCGAGGTTGACGCCGGCAACGAGGGCAAGAGCGCCGAAGCCGAGGATGAGTTTCTTGAAGTGCTTCATGGGGTTTGATCTCCGTCGGGCGACGTCACCATGACGCCGTGCGACTGCATAGCCGTCGGCAAACGCCGGGCCAGCGGCGGGGATTTTGGCGAGGCCCCAGAAGCCGCGGCTTCTCAAGACGCTGCGAGTGTTGATGCCAGCGTCTTCGCCGCCTCGGTCGCACGGGCGACGGCGGCGTCGACATCCTCGCCGCGGAGCGTGCCGTCGGGGCTGCGGAAAACCAGTTGCAGCGTCACCGACTTCTGCCCCTTGGCCAGCGGCTTGCCGCGGTAGGTGGTGACGTGGCGGACGCTTTCCAAATCCGCCGGCTCGGCCGACCGCAACGCCCGCTCGACATCGGCGTAGGGCACCTGCTCCGGCACCACCACCGACACGTCCCGCACCACCGGCGGGAATTTTTGAAGCGGCCGGTTCGTCGGCGTCGCGACGTGGCCCGCCAAGAGCGCCGGCAACGCCAGTTCCGCGACGGCGACGACATCTTTGAGCCCCAGCGCCTTGGCCACCGCCGCCGAGCAGTTGCCGATGTGACCGACCGGCTGGTCGCCCCAAATCACCTCGCCGCACGCCCCTTCGCCATAGCCGGGGTGGCTGGTGGGGCGGACCGTCACCGGCCGGGCGGCGTCGAGGCGGCCCAGCACGGCCTCCACGGCCCCACGCAGGCTCGCGTAGGTGCCGCCGGCCATGCCGAGCTTCGCGTGCTCAACGGGCGTGCCGTCGGCGTCATACCAGAACGCGCTGCCTGTCTCGAACAGGCGGACGCCGTCGGTGCCCAGGGCCTCGTTCCGCCGCACGGCCTCCAGCAGCCCCGGCAGCAGGCTCGGCCGCAGATTGGCGTCGGCCTTGCGGACCTTGCCGTCCACCCGCTGCAGCTTGCAACCCGTTGGCAAAAACGCCTCGGCCACCGCGTCGGGGGCGAAGCTGAACGTCACCGCCTCGCTCAACCCGCACCCGGCCAGCGTCGTGCGGACCAGGTTCTGCGCCACCCGCGTCGGGTCGGGCGTGGCAAGGGTGATGTCCAGCGACTGCTTCGTCGGGATGCGGTCGTACCCGATGCCGCGGGCGACTTCCTCGATCAAATCCTCCTCAATGCGCACGTCGATCCGGTACGCCGGCACGGTGCAGACGATGGCCTCGCCGTCGAGCCGGGGGTGGAGAAAGAGTTTGTGCAGCACATCGAAGGCTTCGCTTGTCGGCACGTCCACGCCCAGCAGCCGCCGCAGCCGGCCGGGCCGCAGCGTCACCTCGTGTGTCTGGAACTCGTCGCTGCCCGCCTCGGCGTACCCGTCCAGCACCGTCGCCCCGGCCCACTGCTGGATCAGGTAGGCGACATAATCGCTTGTCCGCTTCACGCCGGGGGCGGGGGTGGTCCGCTCGAAGCGGTAGCTCGCCTCGCTCTGCAGGCCAAGCTGCCGGGCGGTGGTGCGGACGTTGAGCGGGTCCCACCGGGCGACCTCCAGCAGCACGTCCGTCGTCGCCTCGCCGACCTCCGACTCAAGCCCACCCATCACCCCGGCGAGCGACGACGCCCGCGCCTCGTCGGCCACCACGACCATCGCCGGTGACAGCGATCGGGCGTGACCGTCGAGCGTGGTGAGTGGCTCGCCGGCGGTCGCGTGCCGCACCGTCACCCGGCCGCCGGGCACTCTGGCCAGATCGAACGCGTGGCTCGGCTGGCCGAGGGCGAACATGGCGTAGTTCGTCGCGTCCACCACGTTGCTGATCGGCCGCTGCCCAATCGCCTCCAATCGCTTTCGCACAAGCTCCGGCGAAGGCCCGACCCTCACGTTCCGCAGCACCCGCAGCGTGAAGTGCGGGCAAAGCGCCGCCGGCACGTCAATCGCCACCGCCGCCACGTCCGCCGCCGGCTCGGCCACCATCTCCAGCTTGAAATCCAGCAGCCCGAACGTCGCCCCAGTCAGCCCGGCGATTTCCCGCGCCACCCCCTCGTGGCTGAGCAGGTCCGGCCGGTTGCTCGTCACCTCGACGTCGTAGACGGTGTCACCCGCCACCTCCTCGACGTCTTCGATCGGGAAGCCCGCCATCGTCATCGCCTCGACGATCACGTCCGTCGCCGGCACCTCGGCCAGCCAATCCCCGAGCCAGTCCCGACTGATCTTCATGCCGACAAGGTAGTTGGTCGTTGGTTCTTTGTCCTTTGTTCCTGGTCCTTTGTTCAGCAGACGACCTCGCCATCATCACCAAGAACGAAGGACAAAGGACAAAGGACCAACCACTAATTCATCACACACGGCCCGCCCGGCAAGCCGCAGGTGCCGCAGGTGGGCGGGGCGACCTCCTGCTGCTGTTTCGTGTCACTCGCGGCGTTGCAGACGCTCAGCGCCCGCGGGGCGGGCTTGGCGCACTTGGGGCAGTCCTGCTTGTCCTGGCCGGCGGAGAGCATGCGGCGGGCGAGCTTCTCGAAGCGGTTGCCGCACTGGCAGCGGTATTCGTAAACGGGCATGCTTCATGATACGACGGCCCGGCGGCTTCGTGCGGCGGCGGGTTGTGCCTTAGACTCGCGATCCATGACGCGGCCCGACGCCCCCGCCCAACCCGCGCCCGCCGACGCACCGCCCAAAAGCGACGCCGTGGACGTGCCGTTGTCGCCGCTGGCGTTGGCGGCCATCGCCGGGGTGCTGGGCGTGGTGCTGGCGGCGGTGCCGATGTGGAACGGCCGGCCGATTGATGTCGCCGTGGCGGCGGTGTTGCTGGCGGCGTTCCCGATCCTCGTCGCCCGCCTCGCCGGGGCCACGGCCGGCTACCTCACGCTGGGGCTGTGCTTCGCCGGGGGCCTCGTGCTGGCGCTGGTGCTGGGCGGCCTCGACCTCTCCAGCGGCCTGGCGCTGCTGCTGGCCGGGGCGACCTCGGCGGGGGGTGTGCTGCTCATGGACCGCGCCGCCGCCGACGCCCAACCCGCCGGCGACCCCGACCAACTCGACGAGGCCCGCCTCACCAGTGAGGGGCTGCGGCAACAACTCCGCCAAAGCCGCGACCGCGCCGACGTCGCCGAGCAGCAGGTCGCCGAGGCCCAGCAAGTTGCCGCCGCGTCGGAGAAAAAGGCCGAGCAGCTCGACCGCCGCCTCGCCGCCGCCGCGCTGCGGCTCCGCGAGGCCGAGCAGGGCCGCACCGAAACCGCCGCCACCGCCGCCGAGCTCGACTCGCTGCGGGCAAACCTCGCCGAAGCAAAGCAGGAGCGCGACGCCTTCGCCGCCAAGCTGCAAGACGCCGCCAAAGTCCAAGCCGAGCGTGATGAGGCCGCCGCCGCCCTCGCCGCCGAGCGGGAGGAGGCCCAGCGGACCCTCGCCACCCTGCGCCGCGAACGCACCGAGCGGGACGAACTCGCCGCCAAGCTGCAAGCCGCCCCGGACACGGCGGCCATCGAGCGGGAGCGCGACGAACTCGCCGCACAGCTTCTGACCGTTAGCCGCCAACTCGCCGACGCCAAGCAGGCGGCGTCAGCCGCTTGGGACGACGACCCGCTCGGCGATCAACCGGCCGAAGACGTGACGGCGCTGCTCGCCGAGCGGGACGCGCTGCGTCGGCAGGTCGACGAACTCGAAGACGCCGACGCCGAGGACGCCGACGCGGCCGCCGTCGCCATCAGCCGCGCCGAAACCGCCGAGCGCGAGCTGGAAGCCAGCCGCGAGACGGTCGACAAGCTCGCCGCTCAACTGAATCAGGAAGCGGAACTGAGCCGCGACCTCGTGAAGCGTGCCGAAGCCGTCGAGGCCAAGCTCGCCGGGCTCGAAGCCGCCGAGCCGGTGCCCGATCCCGCCGTCGCACGGCTGACGCGAGAGCGCGACGAGGCCCGCCGCACCCGGTCGGTTCTCATGACCTCGCTCGACAAGGCCGCCGCCGAGCGGGACGACGCCACCGCCCGCGCCCAGGCCGCCGAGCAAGCCGCCGCCCGGGCAACCCGGCAGGCCGAAGACTCCATTGCCAAGCAGGCCGAACTGCTCGCCGAGCTCGCCACCCTCGGCACCCGCCTGACCACGGTCGAGCAACAGGCCAAACTCGCCACCGAACAGGTCACCGCCCTCACCCCCGACGCCCAGGCCGCCCCGGAACTGCGCGAACAGCTCGCCGCCACCGAAGCGCAGCGTGCCACGCTCCAAGCCGCCGCCGAGCAGGCCGCCCGCCACGCCGCCGACCTCGACGCCCGGGTCGCCGACCTCGGCGACAAGCTCACCGCCACCGAGCAACAAGTTCAGAACGCCCAAGCCGCCGCCGCCACCGCCGAGCGTCAAGCCGCCGAAGCGACAGCCGCCGCCGCCTTCGCCCGCACCGAGGCCGAACTGGCCACGCAAGAGGCCGCCCGCACCCAGGCCGCCGCCCAACGGGTGGCCGCCTTCGATCCGCCGCTGACAAGTCGCTCCGACGCCCTCGCCGCCGGCATTCAGGCCAGCGGCGGGACCACCGCCGTCGTGATGCGGGATCACTCGACCGATGTCCTGCTCGAAGCCGACGACCGTGGCCGTCATTTCGCCACGGTGGCCATCGCGCGGGCCAAAGAAGCCGGTCGGCCCGGCGTTTACACCGACCTCGCCGCCATCCGGGAAGGGCGTCCGCCGCTGGCGGCCGCCGCGGTGCCGATGGGCGACGAAGTGTTCGCCGCCGCCGGCCCGGCGGGTGAGTTCGACGACGCCGCGCCGCTGCTGCTGACCAAGGCCGCCGACGCCGCCCGTTTCGCCGACGCCCGTGACGCCGCCGCCCGCGAACGGCAGCAGACACAAGCCGCCGAGCAGCGGGCCGACGCCGCCGAACGCCGTGCCGAGACCGCATTGCTTGAAGCCACCGAAGCCGGCCCCGCCGCGGCCTATGAGCTGCGTCCAACCCTCCGCGCCCTGCGGCAGTACGCCGACTTGCTCGCCCGCGATGGCGGCGACGCGAAAACCCTCGACCGCCTCCGCACCGAAGCCGTTCGCGCCGAGGCACGGCTCGATGCCTGGCTCGACGCCTCCGAGGAGGCCGCACCCCCCGAGGCCGTGGCTATTGCCGATGTCGCCGCATTGTCGCTCGCTGATCTGGAAGCCGCCCTCGATGCCGCCGGGGCCGAGGTCGTCACCGACCACCTGCCGCGGGATGTGCGAGTTGCCGCCGACGCCGCCGGGCTGCGACGGGCCCTGGCGCACCTGCTGCAAAACGCCCTCGACTTCGCCCGCCCCGGCCACCCGCCGCGCATCGAACTATTCGCCACCACCACCGGCGACCGCGCCACCATCGGCGTCCGCGACAATGGCATCGGCATCGCTGAGCAGCACCACGACGAAGTCTTCCGCCCCCTCCGCCGCCTCAACCGCCACGGCCGCGGCACCGGCATGGGCCTGGCCCTCGTCCAACGCTTCGCCCGCCACCAAGGCGGCCACGCCCACCTCACCTCCACCCCCGGCCAAGGCACCACCATCTGGCTCGAACTCCCCCTCGCCCCCTGACGCCCCCACCCCCGCCGCCTACCATACCCTCCGCCACTCACAAACATCACGGGGCGTAGCGCAGCTTGGTAGCGCGCCTGGTTTGGGAACAAAATTTCACCCCTCAATATCTGCCCTAGAACCCCATAAACGGCGATTCGGAGCCGCTACCACCCTAAAAGCCCACCCCAAAACGCCACCCCAAAACGAGCGGCGACACATCCCAACGCCCCGGCCCTCACACGAAGGCCGGGGCGTCGTCACGTATTGAACGAAGGCCTAGGCGACGACTTCACCAACGGCCACGCCCCCGGCGCAGCCGGGGCCACCTACCACGTTCACGACGCCGATCAAGCCCCGCCCGCCGCGACGAGATGCCGCAGTTTCGACGTTGATCGACGACACAAAAACGCAAGCGGCAGGGAACGACCTCGACGAAAACAAAGGCCGCGTAGGCCGGGAAGCCCCGGACCCCACCGTGTCCGGCAACGGTTGAAGATGCTGCGAAGTTTCAGAGTTTCAGAGAATGCAACAGCCGCCGGGGATTTTCTCGCCGCGGGGGTTGATCGACGAAGAACTTGCGTTTGTGTCGGGTTGCCCCCGCGAAAGTCGCGGCGGCGGCACTCTATAGGAACGTGGAAAGCATCCCAACCGAAAGAACCCGATGAACGCAATGAACGCCAAGCTGCAACGCCTTCTCACCCTCGCCGAGGCGGCGAGAGAACTCGACATCGCACCCGGCACGCTCCGGGCCGCCGTGCAGGATCGCAACCAACTCCCCGCCCCACAGACGCGAGTTGGCCGCCGCGACTACTACGACGCGGAAGGCCTCGCCAAACTCGCCGAGGCGGTGGCCGCCGGGCGGGAACTTGGCTACTTCCCCCGCGCATCGAAGAAAAAGGACGCCCAATGAAGCGCGTCCCCGCCGCCGAGATGCCCCGGATGGTCCGCCAAGCCAAGGGCATCGAAATGCCGTTCGGCAAACATGCCGGCCGCGCCCTCGGCGACCTGCCGACAGGCTACCGCCGTTGGTGCCTGAAGACCCTCGAAAATGCCCGCTCCGAACTGCGGGCCGCCCTAGCCCTAAGCCTCGGCGAACAGCCCGCCGACCACCCGAGGCCCGAGCCGTCGTCAACAACGCGAACCAGCCGCCCCCGCGACCCCGCCGACGTCGTGAACCTCGACATGGGCGGCGACCCCCTCGCCGAGATGTTGGCCGCGATGCCGCCGACTGATAACCCCTTCCACCACTGACTCCATGAACATGATCAACAACAACAAGAACGACGCTGCCGCCATCCGCCGCCGCATGGCCGCCGCCGCCGCACAAGAGGCTCGCCACGACCTAATCCCCGAGGGCACCTACGTCGCCATCGCCACCTCGGCCGAACCCGTCACCAGCCGATCCGGCCGCGATTCGCTGCGGGTCCGGTTCGACCTGCTGCTGGATCGCGACATGAACAATGGCCAACGCGGGTGTGTGTTCGGCCACCTGTACCCGGACCCGAAGCCGCAGCTACGCCGCAAGGCCGAGCGCATGGCCGCCGCCCTCGGGTTCGCCGACTTGCCCTCGGCGTTCGCGGACGAACTTGCTCCCGGACGCGTCTGCCGCATTATCGTTGAGCATTGGACGACTGGCAGCGGCGACACGTACGCGAAGGTTGAAGAGGCCCGCCATGAGCCGCAGCTATCCGCCGCCCTCGCCGAGGCCAAGGCGAAGCCGACGACGACGAAGCCCGCCGCCGATCCGCACGCCGTCGATGTCGCCGAGGTGGCCGAGCAAGCAGCACACCGGCAGGAACCGCCCATCGATAACGCCGCCACCACCACCGACAACGAACCGGCCACCGCCGACTTCCTCGCCGAGCTGGCGGCGCTGCCGGTCGATGATGCCGACGCCGAG
>CAYLSV010000030.1:27737-32400 GCA_964386435.1 uncultured Tepidisphaerales bacterium | reverse complement strand
TCCGCACGCCGTCGATGTCGCCGAGGTGGCCGAAGCAGCAAACCGGCAGGAACCGCCCACCGCCGCCGACGCCACCACCGACGCCATCACTGACGACGAACCGGCAGCCGCCGACTTTCTCGCCGAGCTGGCGGCGCTGCCTGTCGATGATGCCGACGCCGAGAAAGGCGCGGCATGAACGCCGCCGAACCGACCCCCACCCCCGGCAAAGTTGAACCCTCGCTGGGGGCATCCTCGACGCCTTACGCCCTCGCCTGTTCCAAGAAAGGTCACCGCCGCGACTTGGTCGATGCCGAGGCCGCGTTCCTCGCCGCTTGCCGGGCCGAGCGGGGCGAGTCCGAGGGCTACTTCTCGGCGTTCTCGTTCGGCCCCGACATCGCCCGCCACATAAACGAAAACAGCGGTTCAACCGCCGGCTATCGCGGGCCATGTTCTTCATCGTGGATGTGGGTTGATTTAGACGCCGAGGCGGACCCCGACGCCGCCCGTGAGGCGGCCGCTCACCTCGCCGACCATGTCGCCGACCGCTACGCCCTCGCCGCCGACGACCTGCTGATATTCCTGTCGGGGGCGAAGGGCTATCACCTCGGCATCCCTGCCCGATTGTTCGGCGACACCCACCCCGACGCCGATCACCCGGCCCGCGTTGGGGCACTAGTCGAACGATGGTTTGCCGGCGCTCAACCGACGGTAGAACATGATCGAAGCATCTACGAACATCTTAGACTGTTCCGCAGCCCCAATTCATGGCATCCCAGCGGACAAGTGTTCAAGATTCGCCTAGACCTCGACGAACTCCGCCGACTCCACCACCGCGGCATCCTCGACCTCGCCAAGGCTCAACGACCGTTCGACCCCCCGGTTCAACCCGGCCCGCATCCCGTAGCAGTCGCCGATTGGGCCGAGGCCGTGGCCGAGGTTGAAGCCGCGGCGAAGGCGACCTCGAAGAAGGCGAAGACGGACGCGACCACCGGCCGGCGCGAGCCGCCCGAGGGGGCCGACATCGGGCGAATCACCCCGAAAACATGGGATTTCATCCTCCACGGCGATGCCCTCGGCAGCCGCCACGACGAACTCCGATTCGCCGCCGCCAACCTCGCCGAGTTTGAGACGGTTGACGAACTCGCCGACGCCGTCCTCGGCCGCGGCATTCGCTGGTCGGGCCTTGATCCCGAATCGCCAGCCACCCGCCGGGAGATAGCCAATGGCCGCAAGCGGACCCGAGGCGACATCTAGTTCATCGCATGGAAACGCCCCGGCGACAACCGGGGCGTCCCACTGACTCTACTGATGTTCCTCGCCGCCAAGCATCGAACATCAAAAACAAGCAAGAACAAGGATCAACGACCCATGCCCATTCAAGATAGTATCGCCGGCCTCACCCTCGATCAAGCCGAGGACATCGACCCGTTCGCCGGAGCGGCCGACCTGATGCCGGGCGAGGGGTTCGCCGAGGCCGCCGCCTCGGCCACGACGCAGGAGCACGCAGCAACTAAGCGGCCGGGGCCGACCCTCGCGACCTCATCGCCTTGCCCGAACATCATTGCCGGGGCCGACGCTCTTGACGCCTTTCTTCACCGCCAGCACCACGGGGATGCCCGCGAATGGTGGCCTCTCGGCCCCGACGGGTTCGCCCCCTACCGGTTTGGTCCGGGAAGTCTCTATGTCGTCGCGGCCGCGCCGGGAAGGTACAAAACGGCGTTGCTGCTCAACTGGGTGACGAACATCCTGCGGGCCGAACCGGACCTGCGGGCCGTCATCGCCAACGCCGAGTCGCCGCCGGACGACCTCATCGCCCGCATGGCCGCCAACCTTACCGGCGTCCCCTACGGCGCGATGCTCGACGGGGTTCAGGGCGATGAACGGCACCTCGCCCGCCTCGGCGAGGCATCCGACACGCTCGCCGACGTGATGGGCCGCGTCACGTTCATCGACGACGCCTCGCCGACCCTCGACGCCATTGCCGCCGCGGCCGAAGCGACCGACGCCCGCCTCATCCTAATCGACTACCTCCAGTGCCTCGCCCCTCCCGAGGGGACGCGCGACGGCGAAGCGATCAAAGAAATCATGCGGGGCGTCGTGACGCTGGCGAAGCAGGGCCGCGGCATCCTGCTGGCCTCGGCGGCGACAAGGGACGCGGCCCGATCCGCCGGCACGATGCAGGCGGGTTACGGCGGCGCGTTTGTGGAACACTCAGCGACCGACTTTCTCACGCTCGATGTGCCCGCCGAGAAGATCGACCACCCTGATGCCGAGCCGTCGATGCTGCGGCACCACAAGGCGAGGAACGGCACGTTCGGGCCGAAGCCGAAGCACTCAACGAGGATTAGCTGCAACGGCAAACTGCAGCGCGTCACCGCCCACCAATCCCGCGCGGGGGGTGCAAGATGACCCCGCAACGAAGCGGCAACCCGTTCGACGACCCGTTCTACGTCCCGCCCGGCGACGTGGCCGAGGACGAAGCCGAGACGCCACCACCAACGCGGCCGAGACGTCGGGCAGCCCCGGCCACCGGCAACCGGGCGAGGCCAACGAACGCCCCGCGGTTCAACGGTCCGGCGGGGATCAATGTGTTCGACGCGACTTGCGACACGCTCGACTTCAACGCGTTGCCGAAGACGTGCCGGGCCGTGTGGCGGGCCGCGTGGTCGGGGGCCGACGATTCGGGCCGCGTCGCCATCGGGCACAATAAGTTGGCGCGGCGGGCCGGCTTGGGTAGGCGATCGACGATTGACGCTGTCAAACTTCTCGGCAACCTCGGCATGATGCTGCTGCTGAAGAAAGGGTCGAACCTCACGCACGACGCGAACGTGTACCGGCTGCGGGCCGAGCCGACGACCGGGGCCTAGTGCACTCCATGCACTAGGCTAGTGCACCAGCGGTACCGAGCTAGTGCATGGGGTGCACCCTTATACACACATCACGTCGGCACGCCCGCTACGCGGCCGACCGACGAAGGGGCGTAAGGCGTCGGGCGTTCAGGCGTCGGGCGTTCAGGCGTCGGGCGTTCCCTGCCGCTTGCTGTGTCGCCGCCGTACGCGGGCGAAAGACGTAGAGGCGTCCATCATCCGTATCGCCGCATCGACGGGGGGGGGCACACATACCAGCGGCAGGGGGCGATTGGCGAGGCCGAGGCCGCGTTCGTCACCTCGGCGTGAACGCCGTTCATGTCCTCGCCGAGGCCGCCGTTCAACGCCGAGGCACAACCGGCGGTTCACCCTAACGCCGCCACCGCCTCGGCCACTGGCGGCGACTTGGCCAAAAAAGGGCACGCCTACCGGGGTAGGGGCGTCGGAAACTTTCGCCGGCGAACATCCACAGACCGATTCCCCCTGTTTCACGTATTTGCAAGCTAATTCTGGGTTCGCCCACGCCCGGCGATATGCGGCCCCCTGCCGGCTTCGTCGCCGACATGGCCTCCGATATACCCCCGAGGCCGAACGCGGCTTAGGCGGCGATTTTGGGGGCAATTAAACGCCATCGCCCGAAAGCAACGCTGTCAAGTCGGCCGAAATGCCGCCGCGGCCCCAGTCGCCGACCGCCTCGGCATCGCCGCCGAACACGCCGGCCGCCCGCATCGCCTCGCCCGCCTTTTCCACCGCGGCGACCATCGGCGAATCGTGACCGATGATGTAGGCCGAGGCCGAGCCGCCGATAAGTTCTTGTTGCAGGTACGCTTTGCCGAGTTCGGCCCGCTCGCGCGTTGGTGCCGCCACGTAGACTTGCGACGCACCCGTCCGCCGCAGGTTCCGGAACCCGTTGTCCCCCTGACGCCTCGGCTTCCTCAACGCACCCGAAGCCTCCAGCCGCTTGCGAATCGGCCCCCAATGTCGGTGATTCGCGTTGTCCTTGTTCACGACCTCACCGCCCGGTAGTCGCATGAGCAGATCGTCGGCCCCGACCCGGCCCCACGCCCCGGCTTCACGCAATGCCTCGACCGTCTCCGACCACAGCGGGTACACCGCCCGAACGCCGCCTCGACCTGCGACTTTGGCCCGGCCGTAGGCGAGAAACCATCGGCCATTCAATTCCTCGACATCGCCGCCCCGGATGATGCCGAAGTCGGCTTGAGTCGCCCCCGTGTTCAACGCCAGTAATGCGGCCGCTTCAATCCATTTGCCCCGGCACGCCCCGAGGATGGCCGCCAGTTCCGACCCCCAGAACGGCCGCGGCGACATGCCCCGACCGTAGCCGCGAGGTAGCCGCAGGGCGTCGCGCCATGTCAGCCCGTCGTCGTCGGCTTGCGGCAACGACCAAACAAAGCGCCGCGACTCCGATGCCCACTGCAACAACGTGGACAGGGCGAACACCGCTTTCTTGCCCTCGCCTTCCGTCGTGTCGCCGCGGGATGCCGCGGCGATGATGTTCGCCTTCCACTGGCGGATGGCCTCGACATCCAACGAGTCGTCGAACGTCGTTCCTGCCGGTGCCCATCCCGCGGCCCGACCCACCCGGTAGGCGTCGGCGTTGCCGGACTTCAGCCGCTTCGCGTCGCCGTCGGCCCGCTTTCGCTGGGCCGCCGCCCACAGATCCGCCACCTCGGCCGGCGACAACCCGATCCCCTGCCGCCTGTCGGCCGCCGCCGCCCAAGCCTCGGCCTCGAGCGACGAAGAAGCATCATCGCCGGGCATAACGACGTCGGCATCACCGGGACGGTAGAGTC
>CAYLSV010000030.1:26018-27727 GCA_964386435.1 uncultured Tepidisphaerales bacterium | reverse complement strand
CACCGGGATCGGGGTTTTCTGCCGCTTGAAGTTCGAGTTCGGCCGCCGACTGCCGCAGCCGAGGCCGACACACAACACACACAGCGGCAGGGGGCGACGACCTAAACGCCCGCGCCACCAACTCCCCGACGATGTCCTCGGCCTCGCCGGCCGCAATGGCCCGAGCCGCCGCGTCGGCCGAGGACGTCCAGACGCCGCCGTATTCCGACTTCACGCGAAGGTACAGTTCAAGTTTGATCCGGGTGGCCCGCATATCGGCCACCGCCTCGGACGACGGCAGCGCGAATTCCGCCGGCACCACCTTGCCCGAGGTGGCGACCCGCCGGCCGAGGATCACGGCCCGCCCGCCGCGCTTTTTTGGCTTCGACTTCGCCGGCTTCGACGCCCACCCGCCGGGCCGAACCGCGGCCCGCCGCCTACGATCTGCCGTGTTCGTCGTCGCCGCCATCGTCGCACCTGTCGCCATGACGACGACCGTACGCAGCACCACGCCGATCCACCACCCTAAAAGCCCACCCTAAAACGACGCGCCACCTCAGAACAAGCCGCCACCCTCAAACGGCCGTAAACCACGACAAAGCAACGACTAACGAACATCACGGGGCGTAGCGCAGCTTGGTAGCGCGCCTGGTTTGGGACCAGGAGGTCGCAGGTTCGAATCCTGTCGCCCCGATATGGGTTTTAGCCGCCTCGGCTTGGGGCGGACTTGATTTTGGCGGTGGGGGTGGTAGCTTCCCCGCACATGGCCGGCCGCACCTACGTCTATGGCTTTTGGTTTGGCGGGTGGTTTACCCGCCCTGCCCCGGGTGCACCCTGATCGGCCGTCTGGTTTCAGACACAGCAGCGAACCCTTCGCCGCGGCCTCCGGGAGCACCCGGAGGCCGCGGCTTTTTCTTTGTCACCCTCATCCACTCATCAACCAGCCGCGGAGCAAGCCATGGTCGTCGTCATGAAAGCAGGAGCCGAACAGTCGCAGGTCGATCACGTTGTCGAACTTGTCCGAGAGATGGGCCTCAAGGACAACGTGATCGTCGGGGCCGAGCGGACGGTGGTGGCCGTGGTCGGGGACGACCGGGCGAAGGACCGCAACCGGTTCGAGAGCGTGCCGGGGGTGGAGAAGGTCATGAAAATCCTCGCCCCCTACAAGATGGCCAGCCGGGAGAGCCGCAGCGAGCGGAGCGTCATCAAGGCCGGGCCGCAGGGGGTGGCGTTCGGCGGCAAGACGGTGCCGGTGATCGCCGGGCCGTGCAGCGTCGAGAGCCGCGAAGGGTTTCTGGAGATCGCCCACGCGCTCAAAGACGCCGGCGCCCACGGATTGCGCGGCGGGGCGTTCAAGCCGCGGACCAGCCCGTACGCCTTTCAAGGCCTTGGAGAGGAGGGCCTGAAAATCATGGCCGAGGCCCGGGAGCAGACCGGCTTGCTCATCTGCACGGAGGTCATGAGCATTGACCAAGTCGCCATCGTCGCCGAGTACACGGACATCCTGCAGATCGGTGCCCGCAACATGCAGAACTACAACTTGCTGGCGGCCATCGGCAAGGGCAGTGACAAGCCGGTGCTGCTCAAGCGGGGTTTGTCCAGCACGCTTGACGAGTTCCTCCTGGCCGCCGAGTACATCATCGACGCCGGCAACCCGAACGTCATCCTCTGCGAGCGGGGCATTCGCACGTTCGAGACGTACGTCCGCAACACGCTGCCGCTGGCCGTCG
>CAYLSV010000030.1:15669-25961 GCA_964386435.1 uncultured Tepidisphaerales bacterium | reverse complement strand
CCTGGTCGAGAGCATGTGCCGCGCCGCCGTCGCCGCGGGCGCGGACGGTTTGATCGTCGAGGCCCACCAAGACCCGGCCCACGCCAAGACCGACGGCGCCCAAAGCCTGAACGTCGAGCAGTTCCAAGAGATGATGCACACGACGAAGCGCATCGCCGCCGCCGTCGACCGGGCGATGTGACGGCGGGGGATCGACGCCGCGGGATGTAGCACGCTCGCCTTTCTATCGAAAGTCACCAAAACCTGTCCACTTCTTCACGCGACGCTCACCGGCGGCGCGGGCGGGGCCGGTACGTTCCGCACTCGCAACACGCGGCAGCACCAGCTTGCCGGGTTCGCGATCGTTCGGCCGTTCTCACCCACCTTCACGGAGAAAAGCATGCTCAAACACACCCTCATCGCCGCCACCACCGCAAGCCTCGCCGCCGTCGCCGGCGGGCAGGTTCAGGTCGTTGCCGGCAACGACTTCGACGGCAACACGCCCAACCTGCTCTCGGCCACGCTCACCCCCGACAACAGCGGCTCGACGCCCGCCGGCACGTTCCCGACCAGCAACTTTGACGCCTTCGGCGTCATCGACACCTCGGCCGTGGTCGTTGACGACTACGACAAGCCCGCCGGCGACTTCTTCATCGGCGTCGCCGGCACCCAGAACAGCGACAACGCCGGCCCGGTCAACGCGACCTACGTCTTCGACACCTCAAGCGTCGTCTCATTCGAGACCTTCAGCATCGATTTGGGCGCCATCGGCGACTTCGAGTCGGGCGACACGTTCAGCTTCTCCGCCGCCATCGATGGCGGCACGGCGATCCCGCTCATCGACGTCATCATCGACGAAGACGGCACGCAGGACTACACCGACCAGAACGGCGTCGCCTTTACCAAAGCTGACCCCGCCACCGTCGGCGGCGTGAACCTGACCGACGTCTTCCAAACCTTCACCGTCGACCTTTCGGCCGTCATGCCCGGCGACACGCTGAGCTTCATCTTCGACGGCAACACCAACGGCAGCGAGGAGAACTTCGCGTTTGATAACGTCGCCGTCACCGGCGTCATCCCCGAACCCGCCTCCCTCGGCCTCCTCGCCACCGCCGGCTTGGGCCTGCTCCGCCGCCACGCCTGAAGCTGCCGCCGTCAATCCTCAAGGCCGCCGGTGCCCACCGGCGGCCTTTTGCGTCACGAAGAGCCAGCCGCCCGCGAGCGTGGCGTTACCGCTCAGATTCACCTGCTGCCGCGAAACGGGACTCGGAAACCTCTTCGAGCGTGCTCACCGCGCATGCGGATGATTGGGTGGCACTGCATGCTCGCCTGCCACCCGGTCATCGGACAGAACCTGCACACGCCGGAAAGCAGCTTTCACCCTTCTCTATCCATTTGTGTGTTGCCGTCGCACCTCCTGCGCGAGGCCGCGGGATAAGCTTCGCAGGTGTGGGCTGACGGTCCTTTGGCAGGGCCACCACCGTCTACCGGCTTGGCTTTTTCCGGAGCCGGTTCGCAAAAAGTCGCTCAGTCGCGTAGGGCGAGCGGTTTGTCCAGCACTTCGCGGACAATGACGGCTTGGCGGAGGTTGCTTGTCAGCAAGCCGCGGAGGGGGTGGCTGCTGGTGCGGTCGTTGGTGCTTGCTTGGGTCGGTTGCCGTTGGGTGGCGGCTTCTTGGCGGCGGCGGAGTTGTTCGCGGGCAAGTTGTTGACGGCGTTGTTTTTCCAGCCGGGCTTGTTCTTGCTGAGCGCGTTGGCGTTGGAGCTGTTCGCGCTGAGCCTGCTCGCGGCGGGCGCGTTCGCGACGGGCCTGTTCGCGTAGGGCGGCGTGGCGATCATCGTTGTGCTGGACTTGGCGGGGTGAGGGCCCGCGGCGTTGGGTGGGCAGTGGCGGGGGGGCCATCGCGGCGGGCTGAGCCTGGCGGGCGACCGGGGGGTTTGGGCGGCCGGGTTGCTGCTTCTGTTGGCGGGCCCGTTGAATCTTTTCGCGGACCTCGCGCATGCGCTCGATGTCGCCTGGCTGCTTGGCCTTCTTACCGAGCCAAGAGGCGAGGTTGGCGAGGATGATGACGATCGCGAAGACCGCCGGGACGATCAGATCGGTCCAGCCGTCGGCCAGCGGCAGCAGGGGGAAGAGAGCAGGCCAGGCGAGGGCGTGGAGGGTCATCGTTTGACCGGCCGGCCGCGCGGGGCACGTCTGGTGGCTGCCCCGGATGCCCGTGGTTACGCCTTGCCCTCGGCGGGTTGCTTCATCAGCTCGTAGAGCGTGGTCTTGGCTTGGCGGCGGCGGGTTGGGGCGGGACGGCCGAGCAGGCGACGGACGACACGCCGGGCCCACCGGCCCAGGGGGGTGAAGGGCTGTGACATGCAAGGCAGTGTCACCGAGGATGGGGCGGGGCGTGGGCATCGCGGGGATTTGCGCCAGCAAGGTCCGAGAATCAGGCAGAAGCGGTTGTTGGTTGCTGGTCTGAAGTTGTTGGTGCCGACGCCAGCAACCAACAACTAAGCTCCAACAACTTTGTTTACCCCTTCTGGTTGTCGCCGCCCTTGCCGTCGCCGGCGATGCTTTGACGCATGTCGGTGTCGGCCTGGACGTTGCGGAGTTTGTAGTAGTCCATGACGCCAAGGTTGCCGCCCCGGAAGGCTTCGGAGATCGCCAGCGGGATCTCGGCCTCGGCGAGGACGACCTTGGCCCGGTTCTCGGCGACCTTGGCGACGTTCTCCTGCTCCTGGGCGACGGCCATCGCCCGCCGCTGTTCGGCCTGGGCTTGGGCAACGTTCTTGTCGGCCTCGGCCTGCTCGGTCTGGAGCTTGGCGCCGATGTTCTCCCCGACGCTCACGTCGGCGATGTCGATCGACAGGATCGCGAAGGCGGTGTTGGCGTCCAAACCCTTTTCCAGCACGGTCTTGGAGATCATGTCCGGGTTCTTCAGCACGGCCTTGTGGTCGATGCTCGAGCCGATGGAACTGACGATGGATTCGCCGACGCGGGCGACGATGGTTTCCTCGGTGGCACCGCCGACGAGGCGCTTGAGGTTGGTGCGGACGGTGACGCGGGCCTTGACCTTGAGCTGGATACCGTCGGCGGCCACGGCGTCAATGGTGCGGTTGCCCATCTCGCTGCTGGGCACGTCGATGACCTTGGGCAGCACGCTGGTGCGGATGGCCTCGTAGATGTCGCGGCCGGCCAGGTCGATGGCGGTGGCGGTATCCCACGGGAGGTCAATGTTCGCCTTGTTGGCGGCGATCATGGCGTGGATGACGCGGAGCAAATTGCCCCCGGCGAGGACGTGGCTCTCCATCTGCTGCTGGCTGACGTCGATCCCGGCCCGGCTGGCCTGGATGCGGGCGTTGACCACCGTGCCGGCGTTGACCTTCCGCAGGCTCATGCCGATCAAATCGATGAAGCCGACCTTCGCGCCGCTGACCAGCGCTTGGACGTACAGGTTGATGTACTTGGCCAGCACCGCGAACAGGATCAGCGCGATCAGGCCGACGACGGCCAGGATGATCCAGGTGATCGGTTCTTCGAAGATGGAGGCGAGGGGCGGCATGGCGAAGTGAGGAGTGAGGAGTGAGGAGTACCGAGTGATGAGTGCCGGAGTAGGTCAGGCGGTCGCGGCTTGAGGTTCTGTGATCGGGCGGACGGTGGCGAGGTTATCCGCGAAGGCGATGACGACAACTTCGGTGCCGGGCGGGAGCTCGCCGAACTCGCTCTCGGCCTGGATGGTTTGGCCGTTGATCTCGGCCTCGCCGGTGGGGCGGAGGGTGCTGACGGTGGTGCCGCGGGCGCCGATGGCGATGCGGTCGACGGTGGCGACGCCGACCTCGTCGTGAAGGATCACGCGGCGGCCAACGGGCGAGCTCTCCCACAGCCGCATGCCGAGCCACGCGATGAACGGGCTGGCGACGAGCAGGACGACGAGGGAGATGACGCCGAAGGTGACGTTGACGGCGAACGTGCAGGCGACCGCGGCCAGGGCGGCGAGGATGGCCATAACGCCCAGGATGCCGCCGGTCGGCAGGATGAGTTCGGCCACGGCCAGCACGACGGCGGCGAGGGCGAGCAACGCGATGACGAGGGTGAGTTCCATGGTTTAAGCCCCACCCCCCGGCACCGGGCGAACGACGACGCCGTTGCCGCTGACGTCGCGGACGACAACCTGCTGCCCCGGCTCGACGGCGCCGCGTTCGCTCATGACGTCGAGGATCGTGGTGCCGCCGTTGGCGCTCGGGAAGGCCACCTGCCCGCCGGGGTAGAGCGGGCTGCGGGCGACGCCGATCAATCCGATCGGCGGCCAGGCGTCCCGTTCCTCAGCAGCCAGGGCGGCGTCGTCGGCGTCGATGTCGCCGTCGCCATCGCGGTCGATGTTCGGCCCGGCCCCAACGACGTCGGCCAGCACCAGCCGATTGGCGTAGGGCAGCGTCGGCAGGAACCGCCCGAGCCACGCCCACAAGAGCAGCGACGCCACCATCGACCCGATGACGGCGGCGAAACCGCGACCCAGCGCCGCCACGTCCAGCGCCGGCAGCACGGTGTCGGGCGTGCTGGGCAGCGAGAACTCGGGCACGAAGCTGAAGACCAGCCCCAGCACCACCAATACCAGACCGCTGATGCCCGCCACGCCGAAGCCCGGCAGGACGAACAGCTCGACGAGGATCAACAGGAGCCCCAGCACGACGGCCAGGATCTCGTACCACTGGGCGAGGCCGACAAGTGCCGGGACACCCAGGATGATCGCCAGCGACCCCACGGCCACCACCTCGGCCACGCCGGTGCCGGGCGTTTTGACGGCGGCGATGGCGGCGAAGATGAAGATCGTCATCAGCAGGCCCCGCAGCAGCGAGCCGGCCAGGAACTGCACGATCCGGTCGCCGCCGGTGGGGACGAAGTTGGCAATGATCTCGAGGTTCGCCGCCTCGGCGTACTCCTGGGCCGAGCCGTAGGTGCCGGCGCTGAGGCCAATGGTTTCGGCGAGGCTGGTGCGGACCGTGAGCAGCGTGTCCTCGCCGTCCAGCGGCACGCGGACGCCCTCGACGTCCTGCCAACCGGCGTCGATCAGCTCGGCGTACTTCTCGGCGGTGACGAAGTCGCGGTCGCCGGTGTCCGGGTGCTCGACGTAGTAGACGGTCCGGTTCATGACGATGAGGGCCTTGGCCAGCTCCTCGTCGTAGCCGTTGCGCTCGGCCGATTGGGCGACCTCCTCGAGCAGCAAGCTCTCGGCCTTGGCGCGTTGGACGGGCGTCATCTCGCCGCCCATCGTGATGACCCCGGCGTCGCCGATCAGCGAGCCGGGCTCCATGATGATTTTGTCGCACGCCAAGGCGATGATGCTGCCAGCGCTAATCGCTTTGTCGTCCACGAGGGCGACGGTCTCGAGCGGGCCGCTGCGGAGCAGTCGGGTCATCTCCAGCGCCGCGTCGACCGCGCCGCCGTAGGTGTTGATCTGAATGATGACGACTTCAGCTCCGGCGTCTTGAGCCTTCGCGTAATTGGCACGCAGGCTGCGAAAGCTGTAGTCCTCGATCATCCCGTCGATGACGATCACGGCCGCGGGCCGCGGCTCGGCCAACTCCGCCGCGGCGTCGACGGTTTCGGCGGGGCGGGTTGATTGCCCGGGCGCGGCCGATGGGCCGAGCAGGGCCAAGAGCGTTGCGAGGAGGAAGCGGGCCACGCCTTGATTATACGGACGTGGCGGCCGTGTCGCAGCGCTTCAAGTTACAAATCCGGGAAGTGTTTGGAACGGCGGGTCCGGACCTGCCGCCTGTGGTGCGGCGGCTAGTGCGACCCGACCACGCGGTCATGCTGCAGCGCCTCCGGCAGGACGGCCGCTAATCTGAACGCGTGGCCTCGTGGGTCGATTATCCGCAACTCGTTCAAACCCTTGCCGCACGGGGGGCCAAGGTGGCGTATCCGTACGGAGGCAGCTTCGATTGGCCGAACAGGTTGTCGATGGAGGTGGCGGGGCTGCTGACGGGTGAGGATGCGACGGTGCGGCCGGGGTTGGCGACGCGGTTGTTGGCGGACGCCACGCCCGGCGGGTTGGCGGCGGCGCTGGTGTCGCCGTTGGACAGGCTCGGCGGGGTGGCTTGGTTGTCGCCGGGGCATCACTGGGCGCATGAGCTGCATCACAGCGGGTCGAACTGGGCAAGCGAGTTGCTCGATCGGCTCGGGCTGCCGCGGCCGGACGAGCGGACGGCGGCGGCATTGGCGTTCGATGACGCGGCGGAGTTGCTTTGGGTGGCGACCACGGTTTGGGAGCATCTCGACCGGGCCGACTGGGCGTGCTCGTTTCCGAATTTGCCGGGTGATCGTTTCGCGTTGGCGACGCTGCACCATCACCGGCAGCTGTGGTGGCGGTTCACGCCGGGTCTGGAGGTGGCGTGAGGGTGTGGCGGCTGCTCATCTACCTGTGGGCCGGGCCGACCACGCTGCCGGGACTCTTCATCGCCGCGTTGACGCTGCTCACTGGCGGCACCCTGCGGCGGCACACGGGCGTGCTGGAAATCTGGGGCGGGGCGGCGACGTGGCTGCTCACCAGGCTCGTGCCGCTGCCGGGCGGGGCGTTGGCGATGACGCTGGGGCACGTGGTGCTCGCCCAATCAGCCGACGCCCACGAGATTACCCGGCGACACGAGCGGGTCCATGTCCGGCAGGTCGAGCGGTGGGGGCCGCTGTTCCTGCCGGCTTACGGGCTGGCGACCCTCATCGCCGCGCTGCAGGGGAGACGGCCTTACCGCGACAACCTGTTCGAGGTCGAGGCGTACGACCAGGAGAACCACCGGCCGGTGGACGGTTGACGCCCGGATCGGGTCAAACGCCGCGGAAATCTTTGCCGCCCGCCCAATTTGCGTCACAATCAACGCAAGGACCAGCCACCTCTTCATGAGCAACACCCCCAATCTCCCGATGTACCGTGCCGCCGTCGAAACGCTTGAGCAGCGGCGGCTGCTCTCGGCGGACGTCTTCACCGCCGAGCCGGCTTACGCCCCGGCCGGCTTGAACGTCGAGTTCGCCCCGGGCAGCACCGACCACCAATGGCAAGCCGTCGCCCGGCGGCCGGCGTTCGGCGAGGAGGGCATGTCGGCGGTGCTCAACAACCGCCTCTACACCTTCGGCGGCTACAAAGACAGCAACTACCGCACCGACCGCGGCGTCTTCAGCTACGACCCGGCAACCAACAACTGGCAAGGCCATCCGAGCCTGCCCGGCAAGCTGACCCACGCCGGCACCGCCGTTGATCCGGACCACGCCGACCGCGTCTACTTTGTTGCCGGCTACCTCGGTGACCACCCGGCCGTCGACACGAACAAGGTCTGGCAGTTCAACGCCACCACCGAGCGGTACGCCCAGTTGCCCGATCTGCCCATCGGCCGCGGCGGCGGCGGGTCGGCGGTGGTGGGCGACACGCTTTACCACATGGGCGGCCACACCCGCACGCTGGGCCGCGAGACGGTGGAGGTTTTCGCGCTGGACCTTAACAACCCTGCCGCCGGCTGGGCGCGGCGGGCCGACATGCCGATTGGCATGAACAGCTTCGCCACCGTCGCCATCGGCCAGGACATCTGGGTGCTCGGCGGCCAGATCGGCGAGGACGAGGGCCAGATCCCGCAGCGTGGCGTCTATCGCTACGACACCGACACCGACACCTGGCACACCCAACCTTCCCTGCCCCGCGGCATGGACCACCAGACGGCACAGGTCTTCGTCAAGAACGGGCTGATCTCGCTGATCGGCGGCGAGTACGACCACAACGAGCCGGTTGATCAGTGGTACGTCTACGACCCGGCGACGGGCCAGACGACGACCCGCGTGCCGCTGCCCGACGTGCGGCGCGGCGGATATGCCGGCGTGATCGGCGACACGATCATCCACACCGGCGGCTGGAACCAGTACCACCGCAGCGACACCTGGACCATCAGCACCGACGCCCTCGGCACCGGCAACAACGACCACGGCGGGAACGACAACGGCGGCAACGACAACGGCGGGAACGACGGCGGCGGGAACGACGGCGGCGGGAACGACGGTGGCGGGAGCAACGACAACGGCGGGAACGACGTCTCGCTCGACTTGAACGAAGCCATCCGCGATGCCAACGAGGCCGTGGTCGAGTCGTGGCGGCAGCTCGGGCCGTTCCAGTTCCCCGACTACACCGGCAGCGACGGCCGCTGGGTCACCGCCGACCGCCACCACTGGACCAGCGGCTTCTGGCCGGGCGTGGTCCGGCAGATCAGCCTCCTCACCGGCGACGCCGGCTGGGCCGCCAAGGCCGACCACATGGCCCGCGACCTTGCCCGCGGCGACAGCTACGCCGACGACATCACCTTCCGCCGCATGACCGCCCTCCTGCCGCTGGCCAACGACCCGGCCGTCCGGCAGGCCTTGCTCGGCCACGTCCAAGCGAAGCAGTCGAACTGGAACGCAACCGTCGGGGCCTACAGCACCAACTGGCGCAGCAGCTCCAGCGGCGACCCTCGCGCCAACTTCGGCGTGCTCATGGACCAGACGAACGACCTCGATTTGCTCCTGTGGGCCGCCAACGTGACGGACGATCCCGAGCTCGTCCGCCGGGCCTACAGCCACGCAAGCGTCGTCGCCAACCACCTCGTCCGAAACGACGGCTCGTCGGCGCAGTGGGCGTACTTCGACCGCGACACCGGCGACTTCGTCACGCAGGAAACTGCTCAGGGCTACGCCAACAACTCGACGTGGGCACGCGGCCAGGCGTGGGGCATGCTCGCCTTCACCCGCCTCGCCCACGACGCCCAAACCCGCGGCCTCGCCACCGAGGCCGCGCAGTTCGAGCAGACGGCAATGAAGCTGGCCGACTTTTGGCTGGCGAACGTGCCGGACAGCATGGTGCCCAAGTGGGATTTTTCGGCGCCCGGCAACCAGCCGATTGACACGAGCGCGGCCGCCATCGCCGGGGCGGCGCTGGTGGACTTGGCCGAGCTGACGAACGACCTCGGCTACCGCGAGGCCGCCAACGCCACGGCCGCCAGCCTCGCCGAGAACTTCCACGGCTTCGGCCAGCCTGAGGTCAGCCAGCTCACCGGCGGCTCGGGCCACGTCCCGGCGAACATCGCCGTCGATGTGGGTCTGATCTACGGCGATTACTACTACCTCCGCCTGCTCAACCGCCTCGCCGGCAAAACCGCGCTGGACGACCCGTTTGCCGCCGGCAACGTGAAAACCGCTGGCTTCACCGGCAACCCGACCCCCGGCAACAACAACGGCGGCGGCAATGATGACGGCGGCGGTAGTGATAACAGTGGCGGCAACGACGAGGGTGGCGACCAGGACGGCGGCGACGTCACCGGCTTCACCATCGAGGCCGGGCCGCGGTTGCCGATCAGCTACGTCGAGTCGCAGTCGGCCACCTTGCGGGGCCAGAGCTACCGCATCGGCGGCTTCAACAACTCGTGGCAGCCCCGCTTCGAAAGCTACCGCCTGGAGAACGGCCAGTGGCGGCAGCTGCGGGACATCCCCGAGGCGATCACCCACGCCGCGGTCGCCGCCGATGACGCCGACGGCCGCCTCTGGCTCGTTGGCGGCTACCTGGGCAAGTACGGCGGCGACGGCCGGTTCTACGGGCAGACTTTTGGCGTCAGCCGCGTCTGGTACTACGACGTCGGCCGCGAACGCTTCATGATCGGCCCGAGCCTGCCCGTCGACCGAGCCGCCGGCGGGGCGGAGATCGTCGGCCGCACGCTCTACTTCTTCGGCGGCGAAACCCGCGACCGCCGCGCCGATGCCCGCGACACCTACGCCCTGGACCTCGACAACCCAAGCGCCGGCTGGACGAGGAAGGCCGACATGCCGCTGGCCCGCAACAGCTTCGCCACGGCCGTCCACAACGGCAAGATCTACGCCTTCGGCGGCCAAAGCGGCTTCGACCATGGCATGACCACCCACGCCCAGACGATGGTCTACGACCCGGCCACCGACCGCTGGACCATGGCCGCCAGCATGCCCGCCGGCCGCAGCCACCAAGGCTCGGCCGCCGTCACGACCCGCGGCCACGCCGTCCTCTTCGGCGGCCTCTCGGCCCACAATGTTCCCGAACGCGACGTCTTCGCCTACGACTTCGCCGCCAACCAATGGCAGACGATCGGCCAGTTCGACCAGCCCCGCGCCAGCCTCGGCGGCACGCTGATGGACGACAACCGCATCATCCTCACCGGCGGCTTCGGCAACGGCGGCCAACGCTTCACCGACACGTTGGTCGTCACCCTGACCTGACCCAAACACGGGAACACAGAGCCGCGCCCGTGAGGAAGCGGAGCCGGCGCAGCCGGCCTCAGGCCAAG
>CAYLSV010000030.1:0-15659 GCA_964386435.1 uncultured Tepidisphaerales bacterium | reverse complement strand
GCTCCGCTTCCTTACGGGCGCGGCTCTGTGTTGGCGTCTTGTGCGATTGGCTTGTGCATTCCCGCCCGCTCTTCCAGCAGCCGGATGTGCAGCCGGAGGTTGTACAACTCGTCCATGTAAGAAAGCGGCACGCTCACGCTCGACGCCTCGTCGTCCAGCGCGGCCAGGCGTTGCCGCAGCGGTTGGCGTTCTTCCTCGCTCGTCGCCTCGACAAGGTCGTCGTCGATCTCGCGAAGCTTTTCGTACCACAGGTAGATCCGCCGCCGCACCCGCCAGCGGTAGGTCGGCGGGGCAATGCGGAACAGCGGGATCAAGAGCCCCAAGAGCGGCAACAGCAGCAGCCACAACCGATCCACCAGCGATGCCGCCCAGAACGGCAACGTCCGCTGCAAAAAGCTCGGCCCCCGCCGCAGCGTGTACTCGGCCGTGCCGTTGGGCGGCAGATCGGCGTACGAACTCGACGGAAACACCCCCGCCGGCACGAGCGCATCACCGTCGGCGTGCACGTTCAGCGCCGCCAGCACCGCCAGCTGCGCCACGGCCGAATGCAGATCATCCCGCCCGGCCACCACGGCCGCCGGGGCGACCACCCGGACCGGCGCCGGCGGCAGATCGCGCACCAAATCCACCCCGCCCGCCGGCAGCTCCAGCGCCTCGAGCACGCCAAACCGCCGGGCCAGCGCCTTCGACCGCGCGAGGTCCGCCAGCGCCAACCGCTCGTCGGCCAACAGGTCGGCCACCAGCGGGGCGCTGGGGCTGATGACCAGAATCATCGCGTCGAGTTCCCCAGCCCGCAGCTGCGCCGCGGCGTCGGCGGTGGGCAGTTCGCTGGCCGTCACCTCGACGCCGGTGGCCGTCAGCAGCTTGAGCGCCGCCGCCCGCGTGCCACTGCCGGGCGGGCCGATGTTGACAGCGAGACTGTCCAGCGCGTCGAGCCGCATGTCCGCCGGCTGCACCCGGTCGGTCCGCACGATCACCAGCACCGGCTCGTAGAACACGCTCACCAGCGCCTGCAAGCTGTCGGCATCCTCCGGGGCCGTGCCCGCCTGCACCAGGGCCAGATCGACCTCGCCCCGCTTGAGCAGCTCGTAGTTCTCCACGCTCCCGGCACTCGGCACGATCTCCAATTCGACGCCCATCGCCTCAAACTCCGCGGCATACTCCGCGGCCACGGCGGCGTACGCCCCGCCCTCGACGCCCGCCGCCATCCGCACCGTCCCTGGCGGGGCCGGCTCGATGAACCACCACGCGACGACGAACCCGAGCACCGACAGCAACACCGCCGGCCCCCAGATCGTCAAAAACTGCCGCAAGCCCGAAGCCCGCTCACGCCGCCGGCGGGGCAGTGGTGTGGTGTTGCGCACGTCGCTCATAACAAAGAATGTAGCGGAACGGGAACTGAAACCGCCGCGCCTTCCGTTCGATAGGCTCGCTCATGCGCATCGTCATCCCCGGCGGCACCGGCCAGATCGGCGGCGTGCTGACCCGCCACTTCACCGCCGCCGGCCACGACGTCACGGTCCTCAGCCGCGCGCCCGGCACCGACGCCGCGGGCCGGCCGCTGGTGCAATGGGATACCCGCACGCCCGGCGCGTGGCACGCAGCAATCGACGGGGCTGATGTCGTGGTAAACCTGGCCGGCCGCAGCGTCGACTGCCGCTACCACGCCGAGAACCGTCGGCAGATTATGGACAGCCGGGTCGACTCGACGAAGGCCGTGGGCGAGGCGATTTGTGCGGCGACGAACCCGCCGGGCGTGTGGCTGCAGATGTCGACGGCGACCCTCTACCGCCACAGCCTGGACGCCGACCAAACCGAAGCCGGCACCCTCGGCCCCGGCGAGAACGACCCCGACACCTGGCACTTCAGCCACGCCGTCGCCGACGCCTGGGAGGCCGCGGCGACGGGCTTCGAACTGCCAAGCACCCGCCTCGTGCTGCTCCGCAGCGCGATGATGATGAGCCCGGACAAGGGCGGCGTGTTCGACGTCCTGCGCCGCCTCGCCAAGCTCGGCCTCGGCGGTCCGATCGCCGGCGGACGGCAGTACATCTCCTGGATCCACGACGCCGACTTCTGCCGGGCGATCGACTTCCTCATCGCCCGCGCCGACCTCGCCGGCCCGGTGAACCTGACCTCGCCGAGCCCGCTGCCGCAACGCGAGTTCATGAAGCACCTGCGAGCCGCTGTCGGCCAACCGATCGGTTTGCCGGCCACGGCGTGGATGAGCGAGATCGGGGCGATCTTCCTGCGGACTGAGACCGAGCTGATCCTCAAAAGCCGCCGCGTCACACCGGGCCGGCTGCTGACCGAGGCGTTCACCTTCGAGCAACCCGCCTGGCCCGCCGCCGCGACGAACCTCGTGCGTCGGCACAGCGGGGGCACCTGACTTTCCATCTTGACGTCGCTGAAAACCCCCACCGCCGTGGTAACGGCGGGGCTATGCCCGTCCCGGAAGTCGCCCGGTGATGGCATAGCCCCGCCGTTACCACGGCGGTCGGGGGCTTCAGCGACACCCGCAACTTCAGCGAGTCGCTGATCCCGCGCAAGCGAACACCCGGACCAACGCATGATCCGGGTGTTCGTCGGACTCGCAGGAGGGTTTAGTCGTCGCCGCGGAGAGACATCAGGAGTTGTAGGACGTACCAGAACATCGTCACGATGCTGCTGAACAGCGCCAGCGACGCGGCGACGTGCATGTCGACCGGGTAGTGCTTGCTGACGTTGCTCGTCTCATACAAAATGTACCCGCCGGCCAGCGCGATCATCAGGCTCGAGAACACGACGCCGAACAGCGGCAGGCTGAACAGCACCGCACCGACGATGGCCGCCATCGCCGCGAAGCCGGCAATCATGAGAATACCGCGCAGGAAGCTGAAGTCGTAGCCGCTGATGAAGACGAACGCCGTGAGCGCGCTCACCAAGATCAGCGTCGCCAGCGCCGCCTGGATGATAATGCCGCCGCCGAACAGTTCGTTGGCCACGAACAGCAGCGGCACCAGCAGCACCGCCATCGCCACGGTGTATAACCCGAGCCCGGCGTACTGCGCCGCCACCGAGGTCCGGTTGGCGGCCATCATGTTCGCAACGTAGCTCACGCCCATCAGGCCCGCCAGCACCACCAGCCACATCCAGCCGGAAACGGCCTGCGTCAGCTCCAACAGCGTCTGCCGCGGCACCGCCGCGAAGATCGCCGCATCGATGGCGATCAGCGCCAGAATCGCCCCGGCGACGTGAAGGTACGTTTTGCGGATAAAGCTGTTCCGCGAGGCCTCGGGCGCCATGGAGGCGCTGGCCTGCGGGTCGAACGATTCGTAATCAAGGCCCTGGGGCCGGTAGTTGCTCATCTTAATGTTCCCCGACAGTGATTGATGCCCACCCGCGCCGGCACACCCGGCGGCGGCGGGCTCATTATACACCATTACGCTATGCTGCGGCACATGATCCGCTCGAAGATCCTCGCCACCCTCGGCCCGGCCGTCGCGGACGTGGAGACGCTTCTCAAGCTCTTCGCCGAGGGCGTGTCGGTCTGCCGGATGAACTTCAGCCACGGCGAGCTGCCGGACCACATGAAAATGCTCCGCCTGATCCGCGAGGCGGCCGCCCGGCACGACCAGCCGATCGCCGTGCTGGGCGATTTGGGCGGGCCCAAGATCCGGCTCACCACCATGCCCAAGCTCGACGGCACCGACGGCGTGCCCATCGAGGCCGGCCAGCGGCTGACCCTCCGCCGCGAGCAAGCCGACGGCGACCGCGGCGTCGCCAGCACCACCTACCCCGGCATCGTCGACGACGTCCAAATCGGCCACCGCGTGCTGGTCGAGGACGGGCTGCTGCGGTTTTTGTGCGTCGAGAAGAACTACAACGAACTGACCCTCAACTGCACCGCCGGCGGCGTGCTGCAGACGCGCAAGGGCGTCAACCTGCCCGACTCCGAGCTGAACCTGCCGAGCATTACCGACCGCGACTGGGCGTGCGTCGACTGGGCGGTGGAGAACGACCTCGACTTCCTCGCCCTCAGCTTCGTCCGCACCGGCGACGACCTCGAACGGCTGCGCGAGCATTTGCAGTACAAGGGCAGCGGCATTGATTTGATCGCCAAGATCGAGACGCCCCAGGCGGTGAAGAACATCGAGGGCGTCTTGGCGGCGTCCGACGGGTTGATGGTCGCGCGGGGCGACCTCGGCGTCGAGATGGACGTGGCCGAGGTGCCGATCATCCAGAAGGACCTCATCCGGCGTTGCCAGCGGGCGGGCAAGCCGGTGATCGTGGCGACGCAAATGCTGCAGAGCATGGTCGACCAGAGCAGCCCGACGCGGGCCGAGGTCAGCGATGTGGCCAACGCGGTGTTCGACGGGGCGGACGCGGTGATGCTCAGCGGCGAGACGAGCGTGGGCAAGTACCCGGTGGCGGCGGTGCACGTGATGGCCCGCGTCTGCGCCGAGGCCGAGCGGTACGTGGCCGACCACCCCGAGGAGCGGCCCCAACTGCTGCCGGAGGTGCGGAACATGCGGCTCTCCAACGCCATCGCCAGCGGCGTGCGGCAGGTCGTCGAGGAGCTTGGCCCCAAGCTCGTGGTCGTTTACAGCCAGAGCGGCGACACCGCCCGCATCTTCAGCAAGCACCGCCTGCCCGTGCCGCTGGTCGCCCTTTCCAGCAGCCACCGAACGCTCCGCCAGATGAGCCTCCATTACGGCACCCGCCCGATGGAAATGCCCACGCCCAGCGATTTGCGCACCCTTGTCAGCGACGTCGACGAGTTGATCCTCGCCCGCGACCTGGTCCACCCCGGCGACCGCGTCGTTATCGTCGCCGGCGCGAGCATGGGCACGCCGGGCGCGATGAACGGCATTATCGTCCACACGGTGGGGCAGCCGGTGCGGGATGTGTGTGCGGATGGGGCGTAGGGTCCGTTGTCAGTTGTCAGTTGTCAGTTGTCAGTTGTCAGTTGCTGCACTTCCTCGCACGTCGGCCAGCGTGAGCAACGGTTCGCGGTCGCCGGGCGTGATCAGATGCCGTACTTCCTCGTGCGTTCGCCGGCGTGAGCAACTGACAACTGACAACTGACAACTGACAACTGACAACTGACCACGGACAACTGACCACGGACAACTGACCACGGACAACTGAGCGGTGCTCACGCCGCCTTTTTCTCAGGCAGTTGGAACACCTTGGTCCGGTTCCGGCCGCCGGTCTTGGCGTGGTAAAGGGCCATGTCGGCGGCTTTGAGCAGCAGGGCGGGGGTGTGGAGTTTGGCGTGGATGCCGGTTTCTTCGTACGCGGCGACGCCGGCGCTGGTGGTGACTTTGAGCTGCTGGCCCTCGGTTTTCACCGGCATTTTCTCCAAAGTTTGGCGGAACTGTTCGCTGGCGCGGGTGGCCGTGGGGCGGTCGGCGCCGGGGAGCAGGATCGCCATCTCTTCGCCGCCGAGGCGGGCGGCGGTGGCGCCAACGTTCCGCTTGGCAACGGCTTGCAGGATCGTCGCCGCCTGCTTCAGCACCGCGTCGCCCGCGGCGTGGCCGTAGGTGTCGTTGACGCTCTTGAACCGGTCGAGGTCGAACATCACCAACGCCACCGGCCCCTCGGCCAATGCGGCGGCAAGGCGTTTGTCGAACTCGCCGCGGTTGATGAGCTTGGTCAGCGCGTCGATCGTCGCGGCCTGTTTAAGCTCCTCGGCCCTCACCTTTTCCTGCTGCGTCTCGGCCTGGCTCGCCAGGCTCAGGCCCACGAGCTGCTCGTTGGCCTGGCTCATGATCGCCTGGACCTTCGTCGGCTCCTCCAGCTCGATCTCGAACAACGCCGCCACCTCCTTGGCGTCGGTCTCGATTTGCGTGAGCAGCTCGTCGGTGTCCTTGCCGCCAATGTGCAGCCGGGCGTGGCAGATCCGGCGGGCCTCAACGATGGCGGCCTCCGCCGCGTCGTCGCCGTTCTGCAGGAACGTCTCGGCACACGCGTCGGCCGCGGTGACGATGTCGCACATTGCCGCCACGTCCGGGGCAAGGTCGCCGGTGGGGCCGCCGTGGTGGCCGCGGATCGCCTCGACCATCATCTCCGGCAACTGCCAGTCGCCGGCGATGCCCGCCCCGATCTGGGCGTGGTTGGCGTGGAACGCCTTCACCTCCCGCGCCAGAATATCCTCCGCCTTCACCGCATCGGCCAGAGCCTGGTCGTACTCCGCGCCCAGCGCCGAGTGCAGCAGCAGCATGCCGATGTCGCGGAGCAGAGCGGCCAGCATTGCCTCCTCCGGATCAACCCGCGGCCCGTCCGCCCGTGGCTGCCCGGCCAGCACCCGCGCCGCCGCCGCCCCGTACGCCGCCCGCTTCCACAGCCGCACATGGTCGAAGCCCCCGTCATCGGCCTGCAGGTTGTTGACCAAGCTGAAGCCCAGCGCCAGCGTTTTCACCGCCGTCACGCCCAGCACCACCACGGCCCGGTCGATCGTCGCGATCTTGTTGGCCCGGGCGTAGAGGGCGCTGTTGACCGTTTTGAGCAGCTTGCCCGCCAGCGCCGGATCCCGCTGGATGAGCGTGGCCAGATCCTTCACGTGGAAGTTGACGTCTTTGGTGACTTCCAGAATCCGCAGCGCCACGGCCGGCATTGTCGGCAGCGACGGGCAACTGCGGACCCGCTCGAGCAACGCCTCGACCGGCGGGGCGGCATCGGGTTGGGTATCGGCGAGGGGCATGGGAACGCAGGGCCCGGCTGAAACTCAGGCCGGGCTTCTAGCACGTTCATCGGCAGGACGGGCGTGCTACTTGTTCACCATGACGGGTTACGGCTGCCGATAATCAATGCGATCTCGCGGGAGCCTTGCCCTACTCCGCCGCCTCGATCGACGCGGCGGCGATGGCGGCGTCGAGCTCGCCGGGGGTGTTGGGGCCGAAGCCGACGAGCACCTTCTGAACCGTGCCGTCGGGCCGGATGACAACCGTCTGCGGAATGCCGGTGACGCCGTAAAGCTCCGACACCGCGCCGTCGGCGTCGAGCAGCGTCGTGAGCTGCAAGTCGTTGCGCTGCAAAAACTGCCCGATAACATCCGGCGTCTCCTGCACGTTGATTGCCAGCACAATCGGCCCGTTCTCCCGCTGGGCCACGCGCTGCAAGTGCGGCAGCCCCTCGACGCACGGCCCGCACCATGACGCCCAGAAATCGAGCACCACGACCTCACCCTGCAACTCGCTGAGCGTCATCTCGCCCTCACCCAGCCGCGGCAGGGTGAAATCGGGGGCGGCCTGACCTTCCAGCGCCGCAGCCGCCCCGCCGCCGGCCATCATCTCCGGCGGGGCGCCGTCCATCGCGCCGGCCGGGGCGCGGAAGGTGAACAGCTCCTCCGACACCTCCGCCAACGGCTCGACGGCGTCGTACTCGACCACCAACAGCCCGGCCTCGACATCGGTCAAACCCTCGGTTTCGAGTTGCCGTTGGACGTCGACCTCGCGGCGGACGAGTTGCCGTGAGTTGGCGTCGAAGAACAACGCCACATCGACGTTGCCCCGAGCGAACCGCAACACGTCGCGACCGTCGACCGTCTCGGCCGCCACCTCGCCGGCCCCTTCCAGCAGCGAATTCAGATCGCCGTCGGTCACCGCCAGCAGCAGCAGCGGGTTCTCCCGCCGCAGCGTCGCGAAGCTCGGCGGCGTCTCACCCTCGGTGGCGCTGGCGGGGTCGCTCGTCAGGTACGTGTTTGACGCCGCGTCGTACACCGTCACCGTGCCGTCGGCCTCGGCAACCACCGTCTTGCCGTTCTCCGATTCGTGGCGGTACAGCCCCTCGGCGAAGCTGGCCGTAAACCGCCGCCGCTCCTGAAAACTCATGCCGCCGTAACGCAGGTCCATGCTGACCACGCCGCTCATCGAGCTTGCCGGCAGCGCCGCGTGGGCCTCAACCACCGCCGCCCGCAAGGCCTCGACGTCCCCCGGCCGCGTCGCAGGCTGAACGAGCAGGACAACCGACAGCAGCAGGGCGGGGAGCATGCCCAATCTTACCCGATCCCCGACACGATGTTGCAATGGGCCCGCCCGTGCTCGAGGTCAATCGAATTCGTCGCCGCGGAAGGTCGTCCCGAGGTACGCCCGGCGGACGGCCTCGTCCTTGACGATCTGCCGCGGGGTGCCCTCGGCGAAAACCTTGCCGTTGTCGATGACCAGCACCCGGTCGCACGTCCGCAGCGTGAAGACGGCGTCGTGGTCGGTGATCAGCACGCTTTTGCCGAACTCGTTCTTCAGGCGGATGACCTCCCGCCGCAAATCGTCCTTGGCGATCGGGTCGACCTCGGCGAAGGGCTCGTCGAGCAAAATCAGCTTCGGGTTGGTGATCAGGCTGCGGGCGATCTCGAGCTTGCGCTTCTCGCCGCCGGAGCAGGTGTAGGCCTTCTGGTCGCGGACGTGGTCGAGGCCGAAGCGGTCGATCAACTCGTTGGCCCGCTTGTGCCGCCGCTTCTTGTCCATCGGCAGCGTCTCGAGGACGGCCTGCAAATTTTGCCAGACGGTCAGGTGTCGAAAAATCGACTGCTCCTGCGATAGATAGCCGATGCCGCGGCGGGCCCGCTTGTACATCGGCTGCTGCGTGATGTCGTCGCCGTCGAACGCGACCGCGCCCGAGTCGGGGCGGACCATGCCCAGGATCATTCGAAAGCACGTGGTCTTGCCCGCCCCGTTGCGGCCGAGCATGCCGACGATCTCGCGGCGGCTGAGCACGAAGCTGACCTCGTCCACGACCCGCCGGCCGCGGTAGCTTTTGACGAGTTGGGTGACCTCCAGCAGGTGGTTCGCCATCGCCGGCAGTATTGGCACCCCGCCCGCGTCAGCTTGTTCACCCGCCTTGTGGATAACTCGTCAGCAACTGCAGCAGCCGCGTGAGTTGGCTCACGAAAAGACGCCGTTGAAGTCGCCGAACACGCGGTCACCGGGTGCCGCATTCACCTGTTCCGGCGAACGCTTGGACCGATAAAGCGTGCGACAGTCATCATTTATGGGACGCGACTCCCGCTGCCCCGCATCGGTCGTGGTCGGCTTCACCCACTCCCACCGCCCGTTGCCCGCCGATACCCGCCGATGCAGACATTTGCACCAGACGTTGTGGATAACTTGTTGAGGAACTACGCCGCCGGTTGACTCAGCACGGCCCGCCACCGCCGCAACACCTCGAACTGCGGCTCCCGCCGCCGCAGCCGCAGATGCTCGCCCAGCACCCCCAGATCCAGCTTCGGCAGCACGCCGCTCGCCTCAACCGTCTGGTACGCGTCCTCCACCAGCCGCCGCACGGTGAGAACGTTGTGCTCCCACCGCCACAGCTCCGCCACACCCATTGCCGCGTAAATCGGCTCCTTGTCGACGCTGTGGCTCGTCAGATCGACCTCAATCACCAGGTCCGGCGGCTGATGGACATTCAGGTCAATGTCCCGCACATCCGGGGGTGGTGCTTCGTGCGTGATGAAAAATGAGCCGTCGGGCTCGCAACCGCAATCAAGCTCCTCGCGAGCCAACGTCAGCCGGCCGGTTGCCGTGACCGGAATGTCGCGTGCCATCGCTGCCGCCAGCAACATGTCGTGGAGCAGCGCAGCGTCCGTCGCATGGCCGTATGACTCGGCGAGGCCGACCTCCATGCGGCCGCGGTCGTAGGTGATCCAGCGGTGGTAGTCGATCACTTCGCGGCTGTGCCAGTAGTACACCCACGGCACATTCTCCATCACAATCGTCTGCGACGGCGAGAGTGTGACGGAGGCTTCCATGATGCAACGGCAGAATGATGTCGAAGAAGGTAGCTACCGTTGCACCGCGTGTTCCTGCGTCTGCAAGCAACGCATCACACCTCCACGAACTCGTACGTTTCCGTCTCCACGAACGCGTCCTTCGCCGGCTCGTCGGCGGCGAGGTCGGCGAAGGCGTCATCGTGCTCGGCGAGTTCGCCGCGGACGGCGGCGGCGTCGAAGGCGTCTTCGCGGCCCAGCAGCTTCGTGTAGATCTCAGCCTCGCTGACCACCCCCGAGGGCGGGTTGACGGCCGGTTGGAACGGCTGCAGCCGATTATCCTTGTTCTCCCAGACGCCGGGCTTCTCGCACCAAGCGGCGGCCGGCAGGAACACGTCGGCCCGGCGGCTGAGGATGCCCGGCAGGTAGTCCTGGGCGACGATGAACGGCTTATCCAGCACCTCCGGCAGCTCGGCACCGAGCCAGTCGTCGAGGTAGCCGCCCACGACCCAGCCGGCCTTGAAGTCGGCCGCGTCCTTGGTCAGCAACTCGTCCCACGTCGCCGTCGGGCCGCCGAGCATCTTGAGCACCCGCTCGACGCCGCGGCGGTTGGGCACCTTCTCGCCGTCGATGCGGAAGGTTTCTTCGTGGGTCTGGAAGTGCTTGAACGTCTCATCCTCCGTCCGCGGCACCGGCCCGAGGACGAGCAGGGCGTCCGAATCAATCGACCGCAGGTACGTGCCGAGCAGGAACGCCTCCTCGCAGGTCATCATCGGCGACAGCACACCGAACAACCCGCCGCCCAGGGAACGCAGCTTGGCGTCGGCCGTGTCGGCCGCCTGCCAGGTGCCGCACGGCTCGGGGATGTTGGTCTCGTCGGGCCGGTGGGCGTCGACGACACGGTCCTCGCGGTAGGCCGCCTTGAAGCTGTAGCGGGTGTCGTCGCTGATCCACCAGTCGTTGACGTCCGGGTTGAACCGCGGCTTGACGCGGTAGACGACGCCGTCGTTGTGCTGCAGGTAAATGTTCTCGCCCCCGGCGTCGGCCGGGCTGATGCTGGGCGTGCTCTTGAGCATCCACACCCGCTGCTTGAACAAAAAGTCGCGGTCGAGCAACGCCCCGACCGGGCAGAGGTCGACGACGTTGCCCGAAAGCTTGTTGTCCAGCGGCCGGCCGGGGAAGATGTCGATCTCCTCGTGGCTGCCGCGGCCGTTGACCATCAGCTCGCTGGTGCCGCTGACCTCGCGGGTGAACCGCACGCAGCGGGTGCACATGATGCACCGGTCGTTGTACAGCAGCACGTGCTTGCCGACGATCTTCTTGGGCTTCTTGTGCTTGTCCTCCTCAAATCGGCTGCCCGACCGGCCGTACTCGTAGCTGTAATCCTGCAGATAGCACTCGCCCGCTTGGTCACACACCGGGCAGTCCAGCGGGTGGTTGACCAGCAGATACTCCATCACCTGCTTCTGGTTGGCGACGGATTTCGGCGAGGTGGTGTGCACCACCATCCCCTCCCGCACCGGCGTCTGGCACGTCGGCAAGAGCTTGGGTGCCCCCTCCACCTCGGCCAAGCAGATCCGGCAGCTCGCCACGATCGACAGGCCCGGGTGGTAGCAGTAGTGCGGCAACTCGATCCCCGAGTCGAGGCACGCCTGCAGGATCATCTCGCCGTCTTTGGCCTCAATTTGTTTTCCGTCAACCGTGATCGTGGGCATACGCCGCCATGGTAGCGGCACCGCCGGAGGCTTTCACGACGAATGACACGGCCCGCGCCGCCAGATCGGCAACGTGCCGCCATCGTGACGCGGTGACAGGATGAGGAAGCTCGATAAGATGTGCCGGTCGCCCGGACCTGCCACGGTGGCGTGTCGGCGGCTGTTATTCACCCTTTAGCCCGAGGAACGCCATGTCGTCCGTCACGAAAGCTTCGCCCCAATCCGCTCCCGCAGTCGATCCAGCCGTTGTGCTGCAAAGGATTTTTGCCGAATTATCCCCCGCCTTCAACCAGTTCCGTGAGGACAACCCCGATGCCGCGGCGGCCATAGGGCGGAGTTTACAGCACGCCTCGACCTTATTTGGAGTAGCCGCCGCGATCCGGCCCGCGGCCGACGAGAAAGGTAAGGCGGTGTATCTCGAGGTGGCCAAGGCGGAGCCGCCGCCCGAGCCGCCGACGCTGAATCCGACGACGTTGAAGGTGGCCGGTGGCGAGGCGGTGGCGGTGACGGTCATCGGCTCCGCCGAAGAGGCCGAGGCCGCCGCCAAGGCCCAGCCGCCCACCGCCTTCAAGCCCACCCCGGCGAAGGTCAGCGGCCCGAAAGTCGTCGCGTACGAGGGGCTTGATGAGGCCGAAGTCGAGCGGTCGACGCTGGCCATGCTCCCGAAAAAGCTTGCGGCCAAGGCCGAGGCCACCCGCTGGCAACGCACGCGTCAGCCGATGCTCGGCGACCCCGACCAAAAAGAAGCCCTGCGCGCCGGCGACGAGCGGCATTGCGGGCCCGACCACTGGATGACCTCGCCCAGCTACAACGCCGCCCTCGCCGAGGATCCCGAGGCGGCCCAGCGGTTGGCCGACTGCTTCGACGCCACGGCCGCGGCCGTCAAGCTGTGGCTGCTGCTCCTCGACGTCGCCAAGGATCCCGACGCCCCGTCCACCATTCGAGACGACACGGCCGACGCGATGTCGCTGCTGGCCGACGCCCAATCGGCACTTCGGTCCGCCGCCGGGGAGCACAACAGGGCGACCGACCCGTCGCAGGATTGGCTTTACCAGTACCTCCGCCGCGAGGCCAAGGAGGAGCGGCGGGGCATCTACCTCCCCAGTTTGTCGACGCCAACGGACGCGTCGATCGCCCCGGAGCTCAAGAAGCGCGCCGACGCCCGCCGGGCGGAGTTGGAGCAGTGGCGGCTGGCGGCCCGTGCCCGCCGCCGGGCGTTACAGAAGATCGAGTTCAAGTCCGAGCAGCTTGCCGCCGAGCCGACGGAAGAACTTGCCCGCGACCTGCTCAGCGCCGTCGCCGCGGCGGTGCGGGAGCACGGCGTGCCGCCCAGCGACGTGCAGGTTCGCCAAGCCCTTCGGCCGCACATCGTCGCCGACCGCCTGCCCGAGCCGGACGACTCGTGGGCACCCAACCAAGCCGACCGGGCGGCAATTGACCGCGTGCTGTCGAGCATCGAGCACGTTCTCGCCCAAGCCGACGCCGCCACGCAGCCCGTGGCGAAGGCCCCCGACCCGGTGATTCTCGAGGCCCGCGGTTTGCTCGCCGGCAAGGTCATGGTGCTGCTGGGCGGTGAGGTCCGCGAGCAGAGCCGGCAACGATTGGAGCGTGACCTGGGCCTCAATGAGCTGCGGTGGGAGACGGTCGCTCACCACCAAAGCTTCGACGCCATCGCTCCCAAACTCGCCGGCGGCGACGTGGACGTGGTGGTCGTCATGACCCTCTGGATGGCCCACCGCGATGGCCCGTCCGCCAAGCAGATTTGCCGCGACCACGGCATCCCGTTCGTCCAACTCCCCAGCGGCTACGGCAGCAACCGCGTCGCCCACGAAATCCTCCACCAAGCCTCCACCGCCCTCGCTGGCGGGTGACGGCTACAGCGTGGAGTGACCGCGGGGCAGGCCCCGCGGTTACTTCACGATTCGGTTGTATCAGCCCTGAACCCACGTCACTCAACGGTCGGCCGAGCCGCGCTCAGCCGCTGTCGGAACGCCACGTGCTCCGGCGTCACGCACCCCGCCTCCACCGCCGCGGCCAGGCGGGGCAGATCGTCCGCGTACAACGCCTCGACATCCAGCCATAACCCTGGCAGCACCCGGCTCTTCAGCAACCCGTCGGCCGGGTCCGGGTCGATTGGCACCAGCGTCCCCTCGGCGTTGGCGACAAACCAGATCGCCTCCGCCGGCTCCCGCTCCGGCAGCAGCACGAGGTACTCCGCGGCTCCATTCCGCTCGTAAACCTGCCGCTTCTGACCGAGGTCGACGCGGGCGGTGCTGGCGGCAACCTCCACGACGAACTCCGGCATGCAAGCCACCCACGTTCGCCGATCTTGCCGCACCAGCCGCGTCTGGCCACCGGTCGAATCAGGGATACCGACGAGAATGTCCGGCTGCACCTCGTTGTGATGATCGGCAAACACCGTGCAGCGGCCGGCTGATACCAAGCCGGGCGTCCGCCGCTCGTATTCGCCGAGCCAGCCGGCCGCGTGAAGGGAGGTGCTTCCCGCCTCGAAGCTCACGCGCGGCCGGAACCCGTCAGGCTCGCAATGCAAATGCACAACGCCCTCGATCAGTTCCGCCCGCACGCCCTCACCCATTGCCGCGTGACGCCGATGAAACTCGACCCGATCCATGCGATCTCCATCGCGCAGCGGCGGGACAATGCAAGCGTTCATGCCGACCAAGCGTAGCTTCCCACGCAACGTGGTAGCTGCGACTCGGCGAGTCGCAGTCCGGCCGCCCCCGTTCACGGCAGCGCGTCGACAATCTCGCCCTCGATTACGTCGTCGTCGCCCGCCGGCTTGGGCGGTGTGGGTGGCTCGCCCAGGACTTCCTGGTAGTAGCCGGTGACAAAGGTGCGGTCGTCCTGCTGCTTGGGCAAATCGATCAGCTCGACGAACTCGGCGATAATCTGCTGGGCTTCGGGGTCGTCTCGCTCGGCCTGCTGGATCTGCTTCTGGTGGGCGCGGTCGCGGAAGACCATCATCTGCACGAACCGCCCGGCCGAGGCGTCGCCGGCCCAGTCGCTGCCGACCTGCTCGTAGGCCTCGAAGCGGTCGCAGCCCAGGCGCTTCATGGCCGCGCGGAACCGCCTCACCAGCCGGGCGTGGGCGGCCCGGTGCTCGGCGGGGACGAGGTAGCCGTGGGTCTGCAGCAACACGCCGCCGCATCATCGCACGGGCGGGCGGTTGTCGCAAATGGCCGCCGGGCTACATTCACCGCGATGGCCGACGATTCGCAGAACGCCCAAAAACAACGCGCAGCCGACGCAGCCCTGGCGCGGGTGCAAAGCGGCACCGTCGTCGGCCTGGGCAGCGGCTCGACGGCCGCCCTGTTCATCGCCGCCCTTGGCCGAGCGCTGGCCGAGGGCTCGCTCGCCGACATCCGCGGCATCCCCACCAGCCGGGCCTCGGCCGACCTCGCCGCCGCGGCCGACATCCCGCTCACCGACTTCGAGCACGTCGACCGCTGCCGCCTGACCATCGACGGGGCCGACGAGATCGGCCCGGAGCTGGCGTTGGTGAAGGGGCTCGGCGGGGCACTCTTGCGCGAGAAAATCGTCGCCCAGAACAGCGACGAACTGGTCATCATCGCCGACGCCGGCAAAGTGGTCGACAAGCTCGGCACCAAGAGCCCGCTGCCGGTGGAGGTTACACCGTTCGGCCAGCACGCCACCCGGCGGTTCCTCGAAAGCCTCGGATGCCGCCCCGAACTCCGCGACGCCGGCGGCAAGCCGTTCGTCACCGACAACGCCAACCTGATCTACGACTGCCACTTCGCGGGCGGCATCGCCGACCCCGCCGCCCTCGCCCGGCAACTCGAGGAGCGGGCCGGCGTCGTGCAACACGGCTTGTTCCTCAACATCGCCGCGGCCGCGCTGATCGCCGGCGACGAGGTGCGCACGATCAAAGCGCTTACCCGGTGACGCGGCCGGCCCGGAAGATTCGACTCGATTGCGGCGACGTGGTTCGCACCGCATGATGTCCTCGTGCAACCCCCGCCCGCCGTTGCCAAGCAGGAGCTGGAGAAGGCGTTCTACGCCGCGATCCGTCGCCGACTGGGTCAGCCCGAGGCCAAGCCCGCACCAGTCTCGCCGCCGTCGCCGCCGTCGCCGCCGTCGCCGTCGATCGGGCCGGCCGACAAGTTCATGGGGTTTGCCGGGGAGCTGGTCGTGGCCATCCGTGAGGGCCGCAAGACCGTCACCCGCCGGCCGATGCGGCCGCAGCCGGCGGGCGTCGAGCGGGGCGTGGTGACCCTGCC
>CAYLSV010000029.1:0-41485 GCA_964386435.1 uncultured Tepidisphaerales bacterium | reverse complement strand
CTACCGATGTTGCCGGCTGCGCCGGCTCCGCTTCCTCACGGGCGCGGCTCTGTGTTCTCGCCGTTGGTCATTCGGCCCGCCGGGTCAATTCGTCGCCCGCCCGGATCGGCGGCTGCTGCCCGGCTATCCTGACCGACTTGGCCCGGCGCGGGCCAGCCTGGGAGACGCCGCAACGAACGACGCCGAGGATTCCGACGCCGTGGAAGTTGAAACATTGCTTGATCCGACGAAGCCGGTTGACACCGACGCCCCCGTGACGCCCCAACCGGTGACGCCCCAGCCGATGGGCGACATCCTGGCCGCCGAGCCGGCGACGGTGGCCGCGCCCGACGACGGGCCGACGCCCTCGGCGGATGAGGTGCGGGAGGCGGTGCGGGCGTTCGTCGGGCGGTGCGTGACGCGGGAGCTGACGTACCCGACGCTGCTCAAGCACCCGCCGACGGAGCCGGACGGGCCGCCGCGGTTCCTCGCCGCGTGGCGAGTTCTTCTGGCCGATCGGCGGGAGGTCGAGGCGCTGGTGGCGCTGGCCGAGGCGTTGCCGCGGGGCGAGGATCAGCCGCCGCTGTCCGCACTCGAGGAGCTGCTCGCCGACGAGGCCGATCGGCTGACGCGCGAAAAATTCGCCGGCGATCCGTTTTTCGCCCGCATCCACAAAAAGGCGTCGGTCGACACGGCCGAGCTGGAGCTGCGGTGGCTGAGTGCGCTCGTGCGCGGGCCGGATGAGGACGCGCAGGTCCGCGGCAACACGCGGTCGCTGAATGAGCTGACCGACAAGCTCGGCCGGTGGTCGGCGTCGCTGGGCGGCCGGGGTTCGGCGGGCGATTACCGCTTGCGGCTGACGCTGACCGAGCCGCCGCCGCACCTCTCGGACGAGGAGACCGAGGCCGCCGAGGCCGAGGGGCAGAAGCTGTGGGCACTCGTGCCGACGCTCTTGCCGGTCGACGCCGACGGCGACCCGACGGGCGAGGTGGTGTCGGCCGACGACGTGTGGGACGCCCCGGGCGCGACGCTGGGCGTGCTCGGCCGCGACATCCGCCACCGCCGCGAACGCCTGACCGGCGAGCTCGAACGCGCCGCATCACTGGCCGAAGTCTTCGGCCCCCTCGGCACCGCCGCCCGCAGCGTGCGGCCGCGGCGGATCGAGCTGACCACCGGCGAGGCCTTCAACTTCCTGCGCGACGTGGCCGGCGTGTTGCGCAAGCATGACATCCTGGTGCAACTGCCGCCGTGGGCCGATGCGCCCGATGCCGGGGTGCAGATGGTCATGAACCTCCGCCCGGTTGGCGATGAGGATTTCGACCCGCTGGACCCCGAGGGCACCCGCGGCCGCGACGTCGCCGGGGCCGGCAGCGCGGTGGGCCTCGACACGCTGCTGCGGTTCGATTGGCGGGTGAGCGTCGGCGGGACGGACGTGTCGCCCGAGCAGTTCAAGACGCTGCTCAGCAAGCAGCGGCCGCTGATCAAGATCGATGGCCAATGGATCGAGCTCGACCCGACGCAGGCCGCCCGCGCCGAGCAGGTGCTGGAGGCGACGCCGCCGGGCGACGTGACGCTGGGGCAGGCGTTCGGCACGGTCTACCGCCTCAGCGGCGAGCAGACCGGCGAGGGCGGCCCGACCACCATCAGCCTCAGCGGGGCCGGCTGGGTCAGCCGATTGCTCGACCAATCGCCGACTGCCGAGCGGAAGGATTTGCCCCAACCCACCGGCCTCGACGGCACGCTGCGGCCCTACCAGCTCCGCGGCTTCCAATGGCTCTCGTTCCTCCGGGAGCTTGGCTTGGGCGGCTGCCTCGCCGACGACATGGGCTTGGGCAAGACGATCCAGACGATCAGCCTCATGCTCTGGGAGCAGGAGCACGACCGGGCCAACGGCGCGACGCTGCTGTTCGCCCCGACCAGCGTCGTCGGCAACTGGGCCCGCGAGCTGCGGCGGTTCGCGCCGAGCCTGAAGGTCCACGTCCACCAAGGCCCCGAGCGCTTGCACGGCCAAGCGTTCGTCGAGCGGGCGAAGAAGAGCGACGTCGTCATCACCAGCTACGCGCTGGCCCACCGCGACGTGGAGGACTTGCGCGAGGTGCAGTGGCACCGCTTGGCGCTGGACGAGGCGCAGAAGGTGAAAAACCCCGCCGCCGCCGGCAGCAAGAGCATCCGCAGCCTCCGCGCCGGCCACCGCCTGGCCCTCACCGGCACGCCGATCGAGAACCACCTCTCGGAGCTGTGGTCGATCATGGACCTCTTGAACCCCGGCCTGATGGGCAGTCGGCGGGAGTTCCGGGATCGGTTTGCCAACGCGATCGAGAAGCAAAAGGACGCCTCGGCGGCCGACCGGCTCAAGAAAATGATCCGGCCGTTCATTTTGCGGCGGACCAAGAACGACCCGGACTTGGCGGCGGACCTGCCGCCGAAGATGGAGATGAAGGTCTTCTGCCCGCTCACCGCCGAGCAGGCCGCGGCGTACCAGCGGCTGACGGCCGAGATGCTCGGCCAGATCGACGCCGCCCAGGGCATTCGCCGCCGCGGGCTGATCCTCGCCGTGCTCACCCGGCTCAAGCAGCTGTGCGACCACCCGGAGCTGATCGTTCCCGCCGAGGAACGCCGCGACTTCGGGCCCAACCGCAGCGGCAAGTGCCAGCGGCTCTTGGAGATGCTCGAAGAAGTTCGCGAGGAAGGCGAGAGCGCCCTGGTCTTCACGCAGTACCGCGAGATGGGCAACGCCCTGATGCCGATGCTGCAGAAGGAGCTGGGCATGAAGGTCCACTTCCTGCACGGCGGCACGCCCCAGCCGCAGCGGGAACTGATGGTCGAGAGCTTCCAGAAGGCCGAAGAACCTCAGGTTTTCCTCCTCAGCCTCCGCGCCGGCGGTTTGGGCCTGAACCTGACGGCGGCCCGGCACGTGTTCCACTTCGACCGCTGGTGGAACCCGGCCGTCGAGAACCAGGCCACCGACCGCGCCCACCGCATCGGCCAGACCAAAACCGTCCAAGTCCACAAGTTCGTCACCCTCGGCACCGTCGAGGAACGCATCGACAAGCTTTTGGAAGACAAAAGCCAACTCGCCGACAACATCGTCGGCAGCGGCGACGAATGGCTGACGGACCTGAGCACGCAGGAACTCCGCGAGTACCTGGCTTTGGACACGTCGGCCACGGTCAGCGACGAGTGACATCGCCGGCATCCGACCGTCCCTCCGCCGCGTGGCGGAGGGGCTGATTCCGCCGCGCAACGTCTCAACGCGGAATCAGCCCCGCCGCCACGCGGCGGAGGTCCGTCCGGATTCGTCGACGTTCCGAAAACCGTTGCACCCACCCCACCGCGCGGTAGGCTGGACGGCAAGATGAGAAGTTGCCTCGCCGTTGCCGTGCTTGCCCTCCCCGCCGCCGCGTTCGCGAATGTTGGCCAGGTTCGCGTCGTCGCTCAAGCGGGTGACGCCGCACCCGGCGGCGGGACGTTCACGCGACTGTTCGGCCCGGCGATCAACCAGCGTGGGCAAGTGGGCTACGGCGCGGTCACCGACTTCGCCGGCGGGGCGCTGGGCATGTTCCGCGACAACGCCCTGCTCGCCCGCGACGGCGACCAAATTGCCGGCGGCCTGACCCTCGGTTACCTCGGCTACGGCTACGCCCCGCCGCAAATCGACGAGGCGGGCCGCCTCTTGTTTCGGGCCGACTACGCGCCTGCCGACTTCCGCTACGACAGCGGCAGCTTCCTGGCCGACGACAACACGATTGTCGGCGTCGGGCTCCACAACAGCCCCGCCGACGGCGGCACGGTCTTGTACAGCAACGCGAGCCTGCTGCCGGGCGGCCAGATGATCCTCAGCGCCCAAACCCGCCAGCCCGACGGCGAGGAGCGGGGCGTGCTGCTGGCCCGGCTCGGCGACGGCTCGACTCGCTTGATCATCGGCGAAGGCGACGACGTGCCCGGCGGCAGCGTGAGCTACATCGGCCTGCCGTATGCAAGCCGCGGCCTCGCCGCGCCCGGCGGTCAGACATTCGCCCTCAACATCGCTGCCCGCCGACCCGACCGCTCGTCGTTCAACACCGCCCTGCTCAGCGGGCCCAACGGCGTGACCTTCCCCGCCCCCTACGGCGCCGCGGCACCCAACGGCCTGAGCTTCGGCAGCTCCTTGGTCCGGCACACGCCCGGCGGCTTGGTCGTCACCGCCGAACTGCTCGACGCAACCGGCCAACGGCAGGAGACGGCCTTCTACCGCGAGGGTGTCGCGGCAAGCAACCGGATCACCCCGCCCAGCAATCTCGACGGCGCGGCGATCAGCAGCTACGGGTTGGCCACCCTCGACGCCGACAGCCGGGCGTTCGGCTTCGCGACGCTGCAGGGCGACGGCGGCTTCCCGTACCGGCCCGACGCAATCACCGTGGGCCAAGGCGACGCCGCCGAGGTGCTGTTGCGGCAGGGGCAGCTCTCGCCCGAGGGCGATGGGCCGATCGAGTGGTCGAGCTTTGGCACGACGTTCAACGCCTCGGGGCAGTTCGTTTTCCAAGGCGACGTCGACGACGGCGGCGACGGGTTCTACCGCAAGCGGATCTACTTCTGGGACGACGCCATCGGCTTGCTCGCGGTCGCCAAGCCCGGCGACGTGATCGGCGGCCGGGAGGTTGTGCGGGTTGATCTGGACGAGGGCTGGGAGCCGCAGGGCGACGAGTTCAACGATGCCGGGCAGGTCGCGTTCTACTACCAAACCGGCACCGGCTTCGACGCCCCCGGCGGCATTGCCGTCTGGACGCCGCCGGATTGGGAGGATTTGCTGCCGGGCGACGCGAACCTCGACGGCGTGGTCAACCTTGCCGACTTCGGCATCCTCCGGCAGTTCTTCGGCGAGGCGGGCGAGGCGATGACGCTGCAGACCGGCGACTTCAACGACGACGACGTGGTGAATCTGGCCGACTTCGGCTTGCTGCGGGCAAACTTTGGCAACGACACCGGCGGCGTGGCGACCATCGACGCGTGGCGGGTGACGGTGCCCGAGCCGGGGGCGATCGGCGGGCTCCTCGCCGGCGGGCTGCTGCTGGGGCGGCGTAGGATGCGGCGATCATGAGCGACGTCGTCGAACCGGAACAAGCCGAGCAGCCCGAGCCCGCCGCCGTCAAGCCGCCGCCGATGTCGCTGGCAGCGGCGGTGCGGCAACTCAACGAACTGCCCGGCGCGGAGCAGGAGGCCGCGCTGCGCCAACTCGGCGAGCTGCCCATCGGCAAAACCAAGTACCCGATCCGCGGCGTGATGGCCAGCGTCTACGACACCCTCGCCAACCGCGTGCAGGACGACGACTGAGATTCTTCGGTAATTCTGGTGAGACAATGCCCCGTGGTTCGTCATGAATGCGACGGACCGCGATGTTGATGCCGCTACGGACGAGCACGGAGGCCGAGGAGTTGGCGCTGGCCAAAGCGGCCCGCGGCGGCGATGCGGCGGCGTTTGGCAAATTGGCCGAGCGGGTGCGGCGGCCGGCGCTGGCGGTGGCGTACGGGGTGCTGGGTTGTCCTGAGGCGGCCGGCGATGCCGTGCAGGACGGCTTGCTGCGGGCGTGGAAAAGCGTCGGCCAACTCCGCGAGCCGACGGCGTGGCAAGGCTGGCTGCTCCGAAGCGTGAAGCACGCCGCCATCGACGCCACCCGCCGACGCGGCCGGCTGAAGCTGTTCGGGGACGACCTGCCTGACGTGCCGACGGCCGCCGCGGAGGTCGGCATGGATGAGCGGCGCGACGCGGTTCGCGCGGCGCTGGCAAAGCTTGACCCCGACACCCGCTCGGCGGTCGTGCTGCGATACTTCGACGACGCCGACAGTGCGGCGATCGGCGAGGTGCTGGCGTTGTCGCCGGGCGCGGTGGACATGCGATTGAGCCGGGCCCGCAAGCTGTTGCGCGGGCTGCTGAAGACGTGGCGCGAGGTAACGTGATGAGCGACGACGAACTCGATGAAGTGATGAAGCGGCACCTCGACGACGAGCTGGCCCCGCAACTGGAGCGGCCGCTGCCGGCATTTGAGCCGCAGGGTTGGCGGTTGGGTTGGTGGTGGCCCGCCGCCGGCGTCGCGGCGGCGGCGGGACTCGTGATCGGCCTCATCGGCTGGCCGACCGGTGGCGAAGCCGTGGTCGTCAACGACCCCGAGCCCGCGGCCCGACAGTGGCAGTTGCTCCCGGCGACCAGTGTGCGGCAGGCGCTGGACGGCCCGATCGTGAACGTCGAGGGCCGGCCAATGCGGTTGGTGCTCGAAGCCGGTTACGACCATGTCGCCGCGACGGATCAGGAAGGTGTGGAGTTGCAAGTAACTCGCCCGGCCATGAACTGGGTGCTGGTGGACGAACCCGTGTACTGAACTAGGAACTGAAATGACCAAGACAACGAAACTGATGCTGGCCGCCGCGGCGGCTTTGTGGACCGTGGCCCCCGCCCTCGCCGACGTCGAGGCGGATCAGCCGGTGGTGGAGGGGCGACAGGCCGAGCAGGTGGCGTTCGTCGGCGTGGGATTGGCCGAGGTCGGTGCCGAGCTGGCCGGGCACCTGAAGCTCGCCCCCGGCGAGGGGATTTCGGTGAGCATGATCGTGCCCGACAGCCCGGCCGCCGAGGCGGGGCTGGCCGATGGCGACGTGCTGCTGCGGCTGGACGACCAGGTGCTGGTCAACGCCGAGCAGTTCACCACGCTGCTGCGGATGCGTGAGCCGGGCGAGGAGGTGACGCTCACGATCATCCGCGAGGGCGATCGCCAGGAGCTGCCGGTGACGCTGGGCAGCCAGGACAACCCGGACGTGAACGTCCGCTTCCAGTTCTTCGGCCCCGCCGACCGCATCGTCGTCGGCGAGCGCGGCTTCCAAGGCCGCGTCAACTTCGGCAACGAGGAGGCCCGGCGGCAGCTGCAGGTTCAGATGGAACAGCTGCGGGCGAACATGGAGCAACTGCGGGCCAACGGCCGAGAACTGCGGCTGCAGCTCGATGATGACGTGCTGCAAGCCCTGCGCGGCCTCCAAGGCCTCGAAGGTCTCGAAGACATCGAGGGCTTCGAGGCGCTTGAGGAGCTCGACGGGCTCCGGGGGATGCGCATGCGACTCCGCGGCGACGTCGAGGACATGCGGCTGCAGATCCAGGAGGCCCAGGACGCCGAGGGCATGACGCTCAACGTCGTCCGCGCCGACGGCGACTTGCAAGCGACGCTGCGGGTCAAAAACGGCAAGCGGACCCTGCGTGTCTTCGACGGCGAGGAGAAGATCTACGAAGGCCCGGTTGACACCAACGAGCAGCGGGACGCACTGCCGGAGAAGGCGGCCGAGCAGCTGAAGCTGCTGGAGGCGACCCTCAACGGCGTCCCCACGCCCCCAGAAGCCCCGGAGCAGGACGCCAAGGGTTCGGCTTCGGCATGAACCCGTCGCGGCCAAGGGTTGCATCGTGCCGCCGCCACGGCATCATAAGGCCCGGCCGCTCCCGCTCCGAGCCGCCTGTGACACGCTCATGGACCCAATCAACGACTTCGTCGGCACGCTCAACGGCTACTTGTTCAGCGACACGGTCATCTACACGCTGCTGCTCACCGGCGGCTTGTTCACGATCCTGACGCTTTTTGGCCAGTGGCGGGCCGTCACCCACGGCATCGATGTCGTCCGCGGCAAGTACGATGAGCACGACGACCCGGGCGCGATCAGCCACTTCCAGGCCCTCTCCACCGCCCTGTCGGCCACCGTGGGGTTGGGCAACATCGCCGGCGTCGGGCTGGCCGTGGCGCTGGGCGGGCCGGGGGCGGTGTTTTGGATGTGGGTGATCGGCATCCTCGGCATGGCGCTGAAGATGACCGAGGTCACGCAGTCCATGCTGTACCGCAACACCGACGACCCGAAAAACCCCCACGGCGGGCCGATGTTCGTGGCGAAGTACGGCTTCGAGCGGGCCGGGCTGCCGCTGGTGGGCAGCATTGTCGGGGGCGTGTTCGTCGTCACGCTGCTGGTGAGCGCGGTGACCGGCGGCAACATGTTCCAGGCGTGGAACGTGGCCGAGACGACCACCACCTACTTCGGCGAGTACCAGTACGTCGAGCGGATCAACGTCGGCATCGTCCTGGCGGTCATCACCGGCATCGTCATCATCGGCGGCATCCGGTGGATCGGCCGGGTGGCGAGCATCATCGTGCCGTTCATGTGCGTGATCTACCTGATCGCCGCACTGTTGGCGTTAACGCTGAACATCACCGCCATCCCCGGCATGCTGTGGGAGATCGTCCGGCTGGGCACCGGCCTGGGCGGCAATGCCGAGCCGGTTGGGGCGTTCCTCGGCGGCACGTTCGGTTACGCCCTGATGTTCGGCGTCAAACGGGCGCTCTTTAGCAGCGAAGCCGGCCAGGGCAGCGCCCCGATCGCCCACGCGGCGGCGAAGACGGACGAACCGGTGCGGGAAGGCATTGTCGCCGGGCTGGAGCCGCTGATCGACACGCTGGTTGTTTGCACGATCACGGCCTTGGTCATCCTCGCCACCGGCACCTACGACCGCGGCCCGGAGGCGGCCTTCGCGTCCGACGGCGACATCCAGATCGTGGCCGTCGACGCCGACGGCGACGGCGTGCAGGACCTTGACGGCAGCGACACGCCGCTGTGGACCGTCGCGACGCCAAGCGGTTTGCCGGCGAAGTCGGAGGAGGCACGGAAAACCGACGCCATAAAGGCCGGCGAGGCCGACTACCGCTTTGGCGAGAGCTTTTTCGTCATTGTCGACGCCGACGACGACGCCAACACCGGCCGGTCGCTGCAGAAGATCACCGGCAGCATTCCCAAGCCGGACGACCGCGAGGAGCGGGCGTCGATGCTCGCCGGGCTGAGCGGGGAGCAGACCGCACCGCTGCCGCCGGAATGGGGCACGTTGGCGAGCACGAAGGAGCCGACGCTGGTCGCCCCCGAGGATGGCGGGGTCGCCGGGCTGTTCGGCGACTACAAGGGCTCCACCCTCACCGCCCACGCCTTCGACCGCGTCTACCCGGAGCTGGGCAAGTACCTGATCACCATCGCCGTCTGGCTGTTCGCCATCAGCACGATCATCTCGTGGAGCTACTACGGCGAGCAGGGCATGGTCTTCCTCACCGCGTGGCTGGGCGACGGGGCGAGCAAAATCGCCATCCTCGCCTACAAGCTGATCTACTGCGGCATCATCGTCGTCACCTGCCTCGACATCCCGGGATGGCTCGACTCCGATGCGGCACTGGACATGTGGACCACGCTCGGGTTGGGCGTCATGCTCGTGGTCAACATCCCGCTCATGTGGCTCTTCGGCCTGCGCGCCATGGCGGCATACCACGACTACGTCAACCGCTACACCGGCGGCCCGATGCACGACGAGATCGGCCGCGAAGACGAAAGTCTCGACCCCGGTTACGAGGACGAACGCACCCGCGTCTGACGCCAGCACCAATGTGAAGTAGCCGCGGGGCCTCTCCCGCGCTTCGGGGACATCCGACCCGGAAGCGCGGGACAGGCTCCGCGGCTACTTCACGCTCATCACGGCCTCACCGGAACGAGTTGCTGTCGATAAACTGCACGCACGACCACACGAACACGAACGTGATGCCAAGCCCCGCATAGTTCTCGGGCGGCACCTCGGCGAGGGCGCCGGCGTTGATGATGGCGATCACACTTAGTGCCGGCAGGAACAAGCCGATGCCCCACGCGACTAGCGGGTGGCCGGAGAGGCCGAACCCCAAGCCCATGAGCGAGCCGAGCACGCCGTGGCCGATGCACATGCCCAGAACGGTGAACAGCACCGCCAGTCCGACAATCGTCCCGCGGGAGACGCCGCTGTCATCCAGCGGGACGCGGAAGCCTTGAATTGTCCCGACGACGATACCGGCCATCACGCCCCAGATCACGCCGAACAGCAGCCCCATCAACACCGCGTGCAGCCATCGAGGCATGTTGGCATTCGCCCGCCGCGGCCGGCCCTTGCCGGATCGGACGCCGAGCGCGGCCACCCGGACGCCGGGGCGGGGGCGATCGTCGAAGGTGGCGACCTTCGTGTCCATCGTCTCGACACGGCCCGAGCAGCCGGGGCACTTGATGGTGCGGCCCATGTTGTCTTCGCGGAACTTCAGCCGCTGGTCGCAGGCCGGACATCGGGTTTCGAGCATTGATGGCGGATGGTGGCCGACGGCAGGCCAAGAATCAATTGGGTGCCCACTTCGCTCGATCACGTCCGCCTGCCGCCGGGCCGCTGGGGCGTTGGCGTCAGCGGCGGGGCCGACAGCGTCGCCCTGCTGCGGCTGGCTCTCGCCCGCGGCGCGGACGTCACCGTGCTGCACTTCGACCACGCCAAACGCGGCGCGGCGAGCGCGAAGGACGCAAATTTCGTCGCAAACCTGGCCGACCAACTCGCCCTGCCCGCCCTGATCGCCAAGCGGCAGGAACCCGCCGCCACGCCCGCCGAGCTGCGCCGGCTGCGGCTGGACTTTTTCGCCCATGCCTGCCAACGGCGGCAACTTCAGGGCGTTCTGCTCGCCCACCACGCCGCCGACCAGGCCGAGACGGTGCTGCTCCGCGTCGCCCGCGGCGGCCCGCCGTGGGGCTGGGGCGGCATGCGGACCGAACAGACCGTCGCCGGCGTCCACCTGCACCGCCCGCTGCTGGGCGTGCCCCCCGAAAGGTTGCGGCAGTACCTGGTCAACCTCAACCAGCCGTGGCGCGAGGACGCCAGCAACATTGAGCCGAAGCAGCGTCGTAACCGCCTGCGGCCTGCCGCCGCCCGACATCGGGCCACGCTCCTGACAGTCGGCGAGGCGTGTGCCGCCTGGTCCGCCGCCCTCGACGCCGAGGCACCAGTGCTGCCGCAAGCCTTCGCCGCCGCCGACGTGAATCGCCTCCCCGCCGCCCTCGCCCGCCGTGCGTTGCGGCAATGGCTCATCGCCCGCGGCGTCCCCCCCGAGTCGGCCAAGCCCGCCGTCATCGCCCGCGTGCTCACGTGTTGCCGCGGCCAAACCGACGTGGTGCCCCTTCCCGGCAACCTGACGCTGCGGCGGGCTGGCACACGAGTGAGCGCAGAGTCCTCTTGATGGCGTACACGTTGACGCTAGCGCGAGACGACAACCGCCCGCAGCACAAATGCTGCGGGCGGTTGCTCCAAAGCTCGGCAGGAAGGATTCGAACCTTCGACCGGGCGGTTAACAGCCGCCTGCTCTACCACTGAGCTACTGCCGAATCGTGGCGGGGACGATAGGCCGGTGGGGGCGTTCGTCAACCTTGGGATCGGGCCGACTTATCGAGCGGCTTGAGCGGCGGCAGTTCGTGCGCGTTGGTGGGCGGGTTTGGGGCGGTGGGCCGATGTGTTGGGTGCGGCGGCCGTGCCTGCGGTCGCCGATTTGCTTCTTGCGGTTGAGCCTCATGATGCCCTTCGCCCTGCCCACCACGTCGAGTTCGTCCGGTTCGTGTGCCGGCCCCGTGTTCGCCCCCGGCCATGCGTGGCGGCTCATGGCCGCTCAGGTGCCGCGGCTGGGGGAGGCCGACGCCCTGCTGAACGGGGCCGTGGCCATCGCGGCGCTGGAGAACGATTCGGCCACCCTCGAGCGGGTCGGCGGCCGGCTGGACCGAGTGGCCAAGGAAGTCGCCCGCCGGGTCCGCGGGCCGCAGCCGCAGGCGCTGCTGGCCCATTTGCACGAGCACCTTTTCGAGGAGCTCGGCTTCTGCGGCGACGCCATCGATTACCACAACCCGGTGAACAGCGACGTCGCCCAGGTGCTGCGGCGGCGGACCGGGCTGCCGATCACGCTGAGCCTGATCTACCACGAGGTTGCCCGGCGGCTGGGGGTGCCGAGCGAGGGCGTGGCGTTGCCGGGACATTTTGTCGTCCGCGTCTGCCCCGTCGGCGATCGGCCGATGCTGGTGGACCCGTTTTTCGAGGGCGTGATCCTCAGCGATGAGGAGGCCGTCGAGCGGATCGAGGCGGTGGCGGGCATCGACGAGAGCGACGACCCGCAGCACCTGGCCCCCGTGACGCCGCGGCACTGGCTGACGCGCATGATCCAGAACCTGCTCGCCAGCCACGGCCACGCCGGGCGGTGGGACCGGGTGGCCGGGCTGCTGGAGTTGGAGATGCTGCTGTGGCCCGAGCAGACCCACCTTCGCCGCGACTTCAGCCTGTGCCTGGCCCGCCTTGGCCACGTCGCCGAGGCGTCGTCGCAGCTGCGGCGTTACCTGCACGCCCACCCGAACGACCCGCAAGCCGCCGACCTCCGCGATCTGCTGGCGTCGATGCGGTGAGCGCAGCAAACCACCCGGATCGGGCGCGCGGCGAATTCGACGCTTGATCCGGGTGATCGCTGCGCTCTCCCCTCGGCTTCTTGACGGGGGAGCGACGGATGGTTCACGCCCGACGGCGGAGCAACCCAAGCCCGGCGGCGGCGAGTAGGCCGAGGCTGGCGGGCTCGGGCACGATTGCGAAGACGCCGGTGGTTGTGTTGTAGAACGCCGCCGTATCACCGAGCGGGAACAGGCCGCTGATAATCGAGTTGGTGCCGGTGGCAGCTGTGATCTGATCAGTAGTGATTACCAGCTCCAGCGTCGCCGCGGCGTCGGCTGGGTCGAAGCGGAAGATGTTGTCGTCCCGTGATTCGTAGGCGTAGATGAGCCCGTCGTTACCCTCGGTAAGAGCGCGGAAGTCGACGTTACCGTTGTCGGCCGTGCCGGGGAACGCCTGGAAGTCGCCGGCGGTTAGCAGTTGATTGATGGTGTTCACCGGGTCGTTGACGTCGCCGACGAAGATCCCCTCGCCGCTGCCGCTGCCGAAGATGAACTGGTTGCCCACGACGGTGAGGCCGTCCACGTCGTCGGCCCCAACGACGCTGTTGCTCAGTTCGGTGTCGCTGAGGAAGGTGCCGAGGGTGCCGGAGACGGTGCTGGAGAGCAGCGAATCGCTGACGGTGTCAAAGAAGATGAGGCTGCCGTTGGGCAGCACGTCCTGAGAGCCGCCAAGGTTGACGCTCGGGTTGCCGGTGCTGCTGCTAAAGTTGCCGGTGAACGTGGCGATATCGTTCTTGCTGGCGACGAGCTGCGGGGCACTGCCGGGAACGTAGCGAACGATCTGGTCGCCCAGCGAATCGGCGAACAGGAACCCATTGCCGCTGACGGGCAATTCGCTGTTGACGGTGAAGCCTTGGCCGGTGAAGCCGGCGTCAATCAAGTTAATGCCGGTGACAACTTCGTCAAACTCAGTGCCGCTCGTGTTCTGCGTAATACGGCCGTTGGTCGAGTTGGGGGTTGGGCCGCTAAGCACGCCGTAGAACGAGCCGTTAAGCGTGCCGAAGCCGCCTTGGTTGACGTTCGTGCCGACCTCATCGGCGGCCTGATCGCGGGTAAAAACGAGCTGGGCTTCCAACGCCACGGCCGAGGTGGCGGGCAACAGGACGGCGGCGGCAGAAAGCAGTAAGGTGCGTGCGTGCATCGTGATTCTCTCCAAGGTCTCCAGAACGGGTATCATGCCGACATGGCTGATACGCGGTCTCAACATAGGCGAGTTCGGCGCAGCGTGCAAGGGACGCGGCACTGCGGCTTCACGCTGGTGGAGCTGCTGGTGGTCATCGGCATCATCGGGCTGCTGATCTCGATCCTGCTGCCGTCGCTGGCCTCGGCCCGGCAGCGGGCGCGGTTGGTGGCGTGCGCGAGCAATCAGCGGCAGCTGGCGCTGGGGACGATCATGTACGCCAACCAAAACAGCGACCGGCTGCCGGTGTACCTGTCTCACCTTGATGACCCCGACGCGCGGGCCGTCAGCAGCCCGATCAAGACCTACCGCGTCGGCTTCGCCGACGGCACCGCCGGCGAAACGGCCGAGGACGTCAAGCCGGCCAACCACGGCATCCTGTTCCGGCAGGATTATGTCACCGCCCCCGGCGTGTTCTACTGCCCCGAGCAGGAGGCCCCGCTGTGGCAGGAGGAGTTTTATAATCAGCCATGGCTGGGCGAGGGGACGCCGGGCGTGGTGCCGACCAACGGCGAGGAGCGGGACAGCGTGTTCCTGGTCCGCAGCAGCTACCTCTACAACCCGATCCCCGAATCGTTCAACAGCCCGCGGTTAGGCTTTGAGTATCGGCGGTACGAGAAGCTCAGCCAGATGGTGCCGCTCAAAGGTGAGCTGCCCCGCGGCGAGCCGCGGCTGCGGACGCTGCCGCTGTTCATGGATTTGCTCATCGGCTTCGAGAGCCCGACGGTGGCCCATGAGAAAAACACGTCGTGGAACGTCACCGCCCCCGACGGCTCGGTGAGCACGTACACCGACGCGGACACGGCGGAAAAGCACAAGCAGTTCGACCAACTCCGCTGGGGGCTGTTCAGCGTGTTCCTCGAACGCGTGCTCGATGAGTGAAGCGGGTTGCTGAAACGTTCTCCTGCCGTCCCCGCTACCCTGCGGCATGGCGATGGCGGTTCGACAGGTTGGGGAGTTTGCGGCCGACATCAAGTTGTCGCACAGCGTGTTCGCGCTGCCGTTTGCGCTGTTGGCCGGGTGCTTGGCGGGGCTCAAAATCGGCGGGATCACGCTTTGGCACGTGGGGCTGATCGTCGTCTGCATGGTGGCGGCGCGGACGGCGGCGATGGGGGCGAATCGGCTGCTGGATGCGGACCTGGACCGGCAGAATCCGCGGACGGCGCGGCGGGCGGTGCCGGCCGGGCGGGTGCGTCGCGGGTTTGTCATCGCGGCCATTGCCGCGGCGGGATTGATGTTTGTCGCGGCGGCGGCGGGGTTCGGGTGGCGGTTTGGGAACTGGCTGCCGCTGGTGCTGGCGGTGCCGGTGCTGGCGTTTCTGTGCGGCTACCCGCTGATCAAGCGGTTCTCCAGCCTTTGCCACTACTACCTTGGGGCCGCGCTAGCCATCGCGCCGATTTGTGCGGAGGTGGCCGTGGCCGGAACGGTGAGCGGGTGGGCGATCTGGCTGGCGATCGGCGTGCTGTGCTGGACGGCCGGGTTCGACATCATCTACGCCACCGTCGACCGCGACAGCGACGTCGCCACCGGCGTCCACAGTGTGCCGGCGAAGCTGGGTCTTGGGCGGGCGCTTTGGCTCAGCCGGGCGACGCACGTGGTGAGCATTGCCGCGTTCGTCATGGCGGGCGTGGCGGCGGAACCTTTGAGCTGGTTGTACTTCCTTGCCGTGGCGGCGGCGGCGGGGCTGTTGGCCTTGGAGCAGTGGCTGGTGCGGGCGGATGACTTGAGCCGGGTGAATCTGGCGTTCTTCACCTTCAACGGCCTCATCTCGCTGACCGTTGGCGGCTTGGGCATCATCGACCTGTTCTGGTGAACAAGGCCGCGCAACCGCCGATGTTGCCTCACCTGGGCCGGCGATCTCGCCGATGTCTAATTGGTCATGAGTGCTGCTGTTGTATCCGGAGCAAAACCTGTTTCAGCGGCACTGGGCGCGGCGGGCAAGGCATCCCGCATCCTCATCGCCTCGGCCGTCGCGGCCGAGCAACGGGCGATGGCCTCGGCGTTGCGTGAGGCGGGTTACACGATTGCCACCTGCACCCCCGCCGACGCGATGCGCAGTGCCCGCGAGAACAAGCCGGACGTGCTGCTGCTCGACGGCGAGATGAGTAAGGGTCAGCTCATGACAGCCATGCGGATTTTCAACCGCAACCCCGACACGAAGGCGCTCGTCGTCACCCTCATCGGCCCGGCCCGGCGGGTGGAGCGGGAGGGGCTGCGGCTGGTCGACGCCTTCGACATCGTCGCCCGGCCGCTGTCGCGGGACAAGCTGCTGCGGGCCGTGGAGCGGGCGGCGGCGTGGGCGGCGGAACTGCGGGAAACCTTCGGCCTCCAACGCGGCAACCACGCCGGGCAGAGCCAACGCGTGCCGGGGTGCGACGCCCTGCTCGCCCGGCCGGTGGGCTGCCCGTTCCACGACGAGCCGGCGTTGTGCGAGCGGTACGTGCTTCGCAGCGGCAAGATCGCCGCCGAAGTCGATTCGTGCGACATCCCGACATACACCCGGGCCGTGGGCGGGGGCGACTTCATCGACTTCAACCGGGTTAACGTCGTCACGTGCCCGAAGTGCTTGTTCAGCAGCGCCAGCGCCCACGACTTCGTCGACCTGCGGGAAGGGGTCGACCCGGCAGCGGGGCTCAACCACTTTGCCCCAGCCTCGCGGGAGGCGGTTATGCAGGGCGAGCCGGCCCGGCGGATGCTGGCCGGGGGGCAAAGCGACACCTTCTTCGGCCCCGCCCGCACCGCCGACGAAGGGGCCACCGCCCACCGCTTGGCCGCCCACTGCGCCCAAGCGTTGTGGCGGAGCAACACCGAGCGGATGAGCCGCTTCGCCTGCCAAGCCGCCGACGCTTACATGACCGCCGCCCTCTTGGAAGGCCGCCCCGACGTCATCGCCCTGATCCGCGAGGAAGCTCGCGATTTACTGACCGAAGCGGTCCAGTACGTCGAAGGCCCAGCCCTGCCGCGGGCGACGTACCAGCTTATTGCGCTGGGCATTCTCCTCGGCGACGACCGCGTGGCGTTCAGTTACATGAAGACGCTGGAAACGCTCTGCCGCAAAGGCGACGCCCGCACGATGGCGGTCGCCGACCGCTTCATGAACCGGGCCAAGCGCCTTTGGACCGACCGCGACTACCACCGTCAAGCGGCCTGACCGCCGGCCGCATAGACTTTCCTCCGGCCGACGATCGGCCCGGACGGAGGTTTCCATGACGACGCGGCGGCATCCCATGGCGGCGGGCGGTCCGGCGCGTCGGCTGACGGTGCTCGCGGTCGAGCCGATGTTCGGCGGGTTGCGGCAACACTCGCTGCAGCAGATGATCGCCAACAGCCGCCACCGCTGGCATCTGGTGAAGCTGCCCGCCCGGCGGCCGGAGCGGCGGCTGCAGGTCAGCGGGACTTGGTTCAGCGAAGTTCTCGCCGCCCACCCGCCGCACGTGGCGGAGAACGGACGGATGAAGCGGGTGCGGGCGGACGTGGCGGTGGTGGGCGACATGCTGAACCTGACCGAGCTCCGCCGGCTCTGGCCGCCGTTGGCGAAGCTGCCGATTGCCGTGCGATACCACGAGCCGGCCCCGGCGGACAATCGGTCGCAATCGGTGCGGGCCAACGCGTTGCGGGCGGCCGACGAGGTGTGGGTGCTGGGGCCCACCGGCCGGGCAACGCTGCTCAGCGAGGCGGCGCAGCTGGCGGCGGTCTCGCCGTTTTCCGAAGCGACGGTGATCGACAAAGCCCGCCTCGTGCCGCCGGCGATCGGCTTGCCGACGGACGCCGCGGCGAAGCGGCTGCGGGCACGCAGCCGCATTGCCATCGACGCCACCGCCCCCATCGCCTCGTCGGTGCAGCGGGGAATCGAGCGGATCGCCACCCGCGGCGAGAAATTTACTCTCGTGCCCATCGGCCCCCACGGCAACTGGCCCGCCGAGGCCCACGCCGAGCCGGTGGATGCGGACGATTTGGACGCCGTCGCCCACGCCCTGTGGTCATGCCGCTCGTTCATCGGCGGCGGCAGCGGGGCGGCGTTCGACACGCTCACGGTGCGGGCGCTGCTGGCCGGGTGCTGGGTCATGTTGCCGGACACGGCCAACAACCGGGCGCTGCTCAGCGACTTCCGCCACAGCAGTTGCCTGCACGCCGGCGAGCCGCACCGGATCTACTCGTGGCTGCTGACCGTGCTGCACCAGGGCGTCAGCGACGGCGGCGAGAGCGAGCAGCAGGCGATCCTCGACGAGTTCGACCCGCCCAAGGCCGCCACTCGGATGGATGATCATTTGTGCCGGCTGGCGAACCGGGTGGGGAGTTGATGGATGGTTGTGAGTTGATGGTTGTGAGTTGATAATTGTTAGTTGCTGGTTGCGACTTGGCAACCAACAACTACCAACCAACAACTCCCGTGGCCCGCCGTTTGTTGTTCAACGGCATGACCAAGCTTGACCCCGAGAAGGTGGCCCGCCGCCGGCTCGGTTATGACGGGTTGCGGCCGGACCAGCGGGCCGTGCTCGACTTGCTGCTCGACGGCGACGACGTGCTGGCCGTGCTGCCCACCGGCAGCGGCAAGAGCGCGATCTATCAGGTGGCCGGCGTGATCCTGCCGGGCACCACCGTGGTCGTCAGCCCGCTCATCGCGCTGCAGAGCGACCAGGTCATCAGCATCGACGGCACCAAGCTGCCCGAGGCGGCGGTGCTCAACAGCCACACGACCAAGAGCCGTCGGGAGACGATCTACGAGCAACTGGCCGACGGCTCGCTCGAGTACCTGCTGCTGGCCCCGGAGCAGCTCATCGGCACCGAGACGTTCGATGTGCTCAAAAAGCATCCGCCGTCGCTGTTCGTCGTGGACGAAGCCCACTGCCTCAGCGAGTGGGGCCACGACTTTCGGCCTGATTACCGACAACTCGGCAAGGTGCTCGACGCCTTCGAGCCGCGGCCGCGGGTGCTGGCGCTGACTGCCACCGCCGCCCCGCCGGTGCGGGAGGACATTCTGCGGCAGCTCCATTCGCCGCGGGCGAAAATACACCTCGCCTCATTTGATCGGCCGAACATCGACTTGCGGGCCGAGGTCTGCCCGGACGTGGCGGTGAAGGACCGGCTGCTGCCGGTGCGCGTCCGCGACCTCGCCGAAGCCGCCGGTTGCGACGACGCTTCGACGTGCTGCGGCATCGTCTACGTCGCCACGCGGAAGAACACCGAGCACGTTCAGGCCCTTCTGCGGGAGAACAACCTCGACGCCACCACCTATCACGGCGGCATGAACAAAGGCGATCGCGAGACACGCATGGCCGAGTTCATGGAGGGCCGGGTGAACATCATGGTTGCCACCAGCGCGTTCGGCATGGGCGTGGACAAGGCGGACGTGCGGTGGGTGCTGCACTACGACGTGCCCGACAGCCTCGACAACTACTACCAGCAGGTCGGCCGAGTCGGCCGCGATGGCGGCCCGGCGGCGGCGCACTTGCTGTACCGCTCGGCCGATCTGGGCTTGCAGAAGACGCTCTCCGCCCCCGCCCGGCTCGACGCCGACCAGATCGCCGACGTGGTGGAGACTGTTCGCTACGACGGCACGAGCATTGACGCCGACACGCTGGCCGAGGAGACCGACGTGCCCGCCGGCAAGCTCGGCCGCACGCTGCAACTGCTCGAAGAAGCCGACGCCCTCCGCGTCGACCTCGATGGCGAGGCCCACCCGCAAAGCACCGCCGACGCCGGCGAGCTGGCCGACGACGTGCTCGAACAGCAGCAACGCTTCCGCGACTGGCGCAACCACCGGCTGGAGCAGATGGAGCTTTACGCCACCACCACCGCCTGCCGCCGGTCGCTGCTGCTGCGGTACTTCGGTGAGGAGCCGCCGGCGACGTGCGACGCGTGCGACAACTGCCGCGCCGGCCTCGCAAAAACTAAGCCGTCCGAACCCGAGCCCACGGCCGACCGCCCCTACCCGGTCAACACCCACGTCGAGCACAAAAACCTCGGCCGCGGCATCGTCGAGGGCTACGACGGCAACAAGGTGGCGGTCCTGTTCGAGGAAAGCGGCCGCAAGGAGATCGTCGTCGAGTACGCCGTCGAACACGAACTGCTCGAACCCGCCTGAGACGCCCTTACGCCCGCTGTTCCGCCAGCACGCGGTGGACGTCCTGCACGCAAACCGAGCCTTCGCCCACCGCGCTTGCCACGCGTTTGACGCTGCCCGAGCGCACGTCGCCGGCGGCGAAGACGCCGGGGAGGCTGGCTTCCTGGGCGAACGGGCTCCGCTTCAGGCGCCACGGGGCGCAGCCGTCGGCATCGTCGCCGTCGGTCACGGCCGAGCCGGCCATCACGAAGCCGGCCGAATCAAGGCGGATGGTGCCGCGCAGCCAATCGGTGTTTGGGACCGCACCGATCATCAGGAAAACGTGCTCGATCGGCCGGGATATCGGCTCGCCGCCCTTGGTCTGCCACGTCACCTCGCGCAGCCATTCGTCGCCGTCGATGCCGATGATGCTGGTGTTGCAGAGCAAGTCGATGTCGGCGCTGGCGTGGATCCGCTGCACGAGGTAGTCGCTCATGCTGCTGGCCAAGCCGTCGCCGCGGACGAGCATGTGGACCTTCTTCACCTGCCGCGAGAGGAACACCGCCGCCTGCCCCGCGGAGTTGCCGCCGCCGACGACGATCACCTCCTTGTCCCGGCACAGGTCGGCCTCCACCGCCGTCGCGGCGTAGTGCAAACCGCTGCCCTCGAAGCGGTGGCTGTCGTCCAGATCAAGCGTCCGCCAGCGGGCCCCGCACGCCACGACAACGCCGCGGCAGCGAACGGGCGGGCCGTGGTCGAGGTGGAGTTTGTAGCCGTCGCCGCCGCCGTCGCAGGGTTCGAGCTTCTTGACCTCGCGCGGCACGACGACCGTCGCCCCGAACTTCTGGGCCTGGTGCTGTGCCCGCGCCGCCAGCTCCCAGCCGCTGACGCCGGTGGGAAAACCGAGGTAGTTCTCGATCCGGCTGCTCGTGCCCGCCTGACCGCCGGGGGCTTCGTTTTCGAGAATGATCGTCGAAAGCCCCTCGCTTGCCGCGTACACCGCCGCCGCCAGACCCGCCGGGCCGGCACCGACCACGGCAACATCGAACTCCTTGTCCTCCGGCACTTCCGTCAGCCCGATACAATTCGCCACGTCGGCGTTCTGCGGCTTTTTCAGCACGTTGCGGCAGTCGCCGTGGGCATCGCTGGAGCACACAACGATCGGCAGATCGTCCCGCGTCGCCTCGTGCTCCTTCAACAACGCATCGGCCTCGGCCCGCTCGACGTCGTCGCCGTCGGCGTGGACGATGCGCAGCGGGTAGCCGTTGCGCCGCAGGAAGCGTTCGAGCCGCAACTTGTCGGCCGAGTCGCGCCGGCCGATGAGCATCACGCCGCCCTGCACGTTGTCGATCAAGCCCAGCCGCCGCAGGATGAACGCCCGCATCACCGTCTGCCCCACGTCCGGCTCGGCCGACATCAGCCGGGCGAACTTCGCCCGCGGCACCCGCAGCACCTCGCCCGGCTCCTCGCCGTCGGTCACCAGTTTGCCGCTGACGAGAATCTTCCGGCCGCTGAACAGATCGAGCTCGCCGGTGAAGCCGCGGGCGTGGTGAATGTGAATGACCTCGGGGTTGCCGTCTTCGTCGCAAACGCCGTCATCGAAGATTTCGACCCGGCCGCGCAGGACGATGAAGAAGTCGACCTTCCGCTCGCCCCGCTCGAAAATGATCGAGCCGCACGGCAGCTCCTCTCGCTCGCCGAACGCCGCGGCGCGCTCGATCTGGTCCTCGCTGAGCCGCGGAAAGGCGTTCTTGTCGTCGCGGGTGGCGGTCGTTTCGCGCGGCTCGGCATCGGGCATGCCCCACGTTATGACGATCGGCCCGAAGGCGGTACGCTGAACCCGATGAGGAGCATGCCCAAGACCCTATTCTGTCTCGCCGCGACCGCCGCTCTCGCCGGGTGTAGCCGCAGCGAGAACGCCCAGCCCGTGGCGACGATCGACATCCCCACCCAGCTTCAGCCCACCGCCGACGTCGTCTTCGACGACTCGAAGTACGAGGGCGTCTGGCTGCGCAACAACGAGATCGAGCTGTTCGCCGCCGTCGAGCCGAAGCTGCGGGTCCACGTCCTGCGGCCGGTCGGCGGGCGGTCGCTGCTGCAGTACGCTGAGCACCCGTTCGGCGGCTTGCGGACGTGCGTCATGGACCCGGTGCAGACCAAGAACTGGGATCTGCCCAGCCGGCAGCCGGCGGAGATCGTGGAGCAGCGGGATGACTATCTGTTCCTGCGTGCCAGCGTCGACCCGCAGAGCGGTTACCAGGCTGAGCTTGAACTGACACTCGACGGCCCGAGCGTCCACGTCATCCACCGCATTATCAACCGCAGCGGCAGCCCGAAGACGATGGCGGCGTGGACCATTGCCAGCATCCCCAACGGCCACAACGGCGTTATCGAGGCCAACGTCCGTCAGGACTTCGCCGAGAACGACGGCTTCATCCGGTCGATCGGTTTCTTCCCCAACACGCCCGCCGACCATCCGGCGTTCGAGCTCGATGGCGACATGGTCCGCGTTTACCACGACGTGCCGCGGGAGAAGGGTTGGAAGATCGGCGCGGTCGTTCCCAGCGGCGTGGCGACGTACCGCGATGACGAGTTGGAGCTGCGCAGCCAGGTTTCCTACGAGCCGGGCGAGCTTTACCCCGAAGGCGGTTGGAACGTGACGATGTACAAGAACTGGAACCTCGACGAGCCGCAGTGGCACTACACGGAGCTGGAGCACGTCGGCCCGCTCCGCGAGGTGCAGCCGGGCGAGGCGGCGGAGCTGCGGCAGACGCTGACGCTGCGGTCCCTTGATTAGGTTGCGGAACTTGTGCGGCTTCCGCGTCGTCTTGCTCATCGTGGACGCGCACCCCCAGACTCGGCGGCTAGGGTGAACCCCTTGCGCGTCGCCTTGGTCATCCCGCGTGCCGACCGTCCCGGCGGGGCCGAGTGGTACACCCGGCGGCTGGCGGCGGCGTTGTGCGAGGCGGGGATCGAGGCGCGGGTGCTCAGCGCGGGGCACCACGAGGAAACGCCGACGGAGCAGCGGGTCACGTTGCGCATCGGCCGGGGGTCGCGGCGGCATTGGTACGAGGAATTCGTCGACGAAGCCCAGCGGGCGGCGACGGGGTTCGACATCGTCCACGCGATGATGCCGTTGCGGCGGTGCGACGTCTACCAACCGCACGCCGGTCTGGCCGCGGCGGGGCCGGCGGGGTTGTTGCCCAAGTCGCCGCGGGTGGCGCACGTGCTCAGCGGCAAGCGGCGGCTGTCGGTGCAGTTGGAGCGGGCGATGTTTGCCAATGGCCGGCAGCCGAGGCTGTTCGGACTCTCGCCGGCGATGTGCACACTGGCCGGGCGGCTGCTGGGGGCCCGGCAGTGCGAGCCGCTCGGGGCGGCGATCGACTTCAACGAGTTCCACGGCCAAGTCGTGGGCCGGGCGGCGGCAAAGAAGACGGCGGGACCGACCCGTTTCCTGTTCGTGGCGTACAACTTCCGGATCAAAGGATTATCCGCCGCCCTGGATGCCGCGGCGGCGGCGGGCGGGACGCTGACGGTGGCCGGCGGCGGGCCGGCGGGGTCGTTCGCCAAGCACCCGCTGGCGCGTGCCGGCCGGGTGCGGTTCGTCGGCCCGGTGGAAGACGCCCGGCCGCTTTATGCCCAGGCCGACGCCCTGCTCGCCCCGACGTGGCGGGACACGTTCGGCCTCAGCGTGGTCGAGGCCGCGGCCGCCGGGGTGCCCTCGGCGGTGAGTCCGCTGGCCGGGGTGTCTTCGTGGTTTGTGGACGGGGAAAACGCGCTGATTCCTGGCAAGCCCGACGAGTCGGCGGCTTGGGCTGAAGCCGCCCGGCAGTTAACGTGTCCCGCCGAGCGCCTGCGTCTGGCGACGGCGGCGACGGACGTGGCCCGGCAGTTCGACTTCGCCGACCACGCCAGGAAGGTGCTGGCGCTTTATCGGAACGGCCGATAGCACGCGGCAAATGCGGGGCGGATGGCCGATAAGACGCAGACGCCATTTTCACCTTGCAAGCGGCGGGAATCCTTGGCATCGTCCGCCGCCGCACGGGCCACTGCCCGCACGTTCGTCCCAGAAGTTTCAACCGGACCCGCACCGATCATGCCCACCGCCATCTCGCCGATCTTCGATCTCGACGCCCTCGAACAACGCCGCATGCTCAGCGGCACGCCGCAGACGCCCCCCGGCGTCACCCCCGCCAGCGTGCTCACCGATGCCGTCCGCCAGTACGTGGTCGACGAGATGGGCAACCTGCCGGCGGCGACGAAAACGTACCTGAACGATAAAGCCGCCCAAGGCCAGTCCGGGGCGTTCGATTGGTTCCTGGCCGACCACTTCAAGACGCGGACGAACGCCAGCTTCTACTTCGACGAGTCGCAGGCGGCCGGCATCGGCACGTTCCTGAGCAACAGCGGCATCAACATCACCGACGCCACGAGCAAGAGCGACGCGATCACGTACAACCGCATGGTCGGCGAGAGCGAGAGCCGCCAGCCGAACGTGCAGTTGCAGGCCGACATCGATTGGTCGACGGGCAACCAATCGAGTAACGGTGACTTCCTGCACACGCTCAACCGCCACTTCTGGTTCCCGAACATGGCCCAGGCCGCCGCCATCGACGGCGACGGCAACCACATCGACGACCTCGAGTTCCAGATCGCCGACTGGAGCCAGCAGTACGTCACCATGGACCCGCCCAGCTTCTGGAGCGAGAGCGACCGCGGCTCGTGGTGGTTCGATACCGCCATCCGGGCCGAGTACTGGACGTGGACCTACTTCACCGCGCTGGGCCACGGCAGCTTCGACGACGCCACCACCACGCTGATGATGCACAAGCTGCACCAGCACGGCGAGTTCCTGTACACCGAGGGCGCGAACCTGAAGGTCGCCGGCGACTTCGGCGACAACCGCGTGCTCACGGTCGGCAAAACGCTGCACATGCTGGGCGTCAGCTTCCCCGAGTTCACCGACGCGGCGAACTGGGCCGAGCTGGGGCGGGAGCTGCTCAAAGGCTCGCTGAACGACGGCCAGTTCTTCGCCGACGGCGTGCACGTCGAGCAATCGCCCGGCTACGCGCAGGGGGCGATCAACGATTTGTTCGACGCCTACCTGCTCGACAAGGCCAACGGCCACCATTTGACGGAGTGGACCGCCGCCGACAAGCAGCAGCTGGCGAACGTGGCCGACGCGTACAACCAGTTCGTCACCCCCGACGGAAAGCGGCCGGGCATGGGCGACACGTACCGCACCACCGGCGTCACGCACTACCTCAAGACGGCCATCGCCCTGGACCGGGCGACGCCGACGACGACCACGATCAGCAGTCTGAACTTCGCCGGCGGTCAGGACGGCAGCAACGTCACCAGCGTCAACGTCGCCGACGCCAGCGGCTACGACGTGGGCGACCACGTGATGGAGCAGTTCAAGACCGAGGTGATGAAGGTCAGCGCCGTCAGCGGCAACACGATCACCTTTGAGCGGTACCACGCCGGCGGCACGTACAACGGCCTCGACACCGGCGAGACGCTCGTCAACTTCGGCGACACCCCGCTGGCCAAGCCGCGGCAGCGCGACGCTTGGCTGCTGGGTGAATCGACCGTGCAGGACTTCCTCAAAATTCCCAGCACCGGCCTGACCGGCACCCGCGGGCAGTTCGCCCACCTCGACGCCGGCGGCCACTACATCTTCCGCAACCCGTCGGAAGACACGCAGCTCACCTTCGACGCCGGCGCCAAAGGCGGCGTCCACGGCCACTTCGATTTGCTCGGCTTCGAGCTCTTCGGCGGCGACCGGCCGCTGATCGCCGACCCCGGCCCGTACAAGTACATCGCCGACAAGAACGAGAGCGGCTACAACATCCGCGAGTCGATCGTCTCGACGCTGGCCCACAACACGATCAACGTCGACCGCCAGAACCACGCCGCCCTCGAGAAGGGCACGCAGGCGGCGGAGAACGTCGAGGTCTACCAGAAGCTCGACGAGGCCGGCTTCACGCAGGTCTCGGCCAAGCACACCGGCTACGCCCACCTCACCGGCAGCCCGATGGTCGGCCGCACCGTGTGGCACGACAAGGCCGACACGTACGTCATCGTCGACTACGGCAAGGCCACGAAGAACCAGGACTTCGGCATCAGCTTCACCCTGCCCAGCGACGGCAGCCCGACGAACTGGATCGACACCACGGACGGCTACCAGTACGCCCGCAGCAAGCACGCCTCGGGCAAGAACGTCATCATCAAGTCGCTCAAGCTGCCGGGGCAGACGCACACGAACAACAACTCGTTCGTCACCGACATCACCGACACCGACTACCTCGCCGACGCCAAGCGATTGGCCGTCCGCTCGACCACGCCCAACGCTGTGTTCGTGACGATGATCCAAAGCTACGACGGCTCAGCCATCCCAAATGACAACATTGCCGTCAGCGGGACGGCCAGCCCGGACAACAACTTCTCGCTCGTCATCACCCGCGGTGCCGGCGGCACCGACACCGTGAACCTCACCCCCCCGCCGCAGGAAAGCCTCGACCCGCAGGGCGCCGGCATCGCCGGGGCGTACTTCCACGACGTCGCCTACGGCAGCGACGGCCGGCTGCACATGGTGTTCGTCGACACCGTCGACAAAAGCTTCCGCTACACCGTCCGCGACGAGCTGACCGGCGTCTGGGCCGAGCCGACCACCATCGACAAGGGCGACGTCGCCGGCTTCGAGGACACCGTCGGCTACTACGCCGACCTCACCATCGACCGCAACGGCAACCCCGGCGTCAGCTACTTCGACGGGTACTACGGCGACCTCAAGTACGCCTGGTTCGGCGAGGAGACCAAAGCCTGGGAGGTCGAGACCATTGACGCCAAGAAGAGCGTCGGCCTCTACACGAGCCTGGCGTACAGCCGCAACTCCAACGCCCCGATCATCAGCTACCACCACCGGACCAATGGCGAGCTGCGGGTGGCCAGCAAGAACGGCCCGAACGATTGGTTCATCGAGGTCATCGACGGCGGCGCGGTCAGCGGCACCAAGGCCGGGCAGTTCAGCCGGATCGCCATGGACCCCAACCGCACCGACGTCAACGGCCGCTGGGTTGTGGCTTACGCCGACACGACGCGCAACACCTTCAAGTTCAGCGCCTTCAACGGCTCGGCCGGGCGGACGATCGAGGAAGTTGATGCCGACATGGGCCTGCTCGGCGGCTACCTGTCGATGGGCTTCGTCGACTCGGGCAGCGGCCACGACAACGCCGTGGGCGGCACCAAGTGGCAGCCGGTCCTGAGCTACTACGAGTCAGCCCCCGGCACCGCGCTCAAGTACGCCTACCGCACCAAAACCAACGTCGCCCAGCCCGGCCAGTGGACCGCCTACTACCTCGACGGCCAACAAGGCGGCAAGCGCGGCGGCCTCTACAGCAGCTTGCAGGTCATCAACAACCGTCCGACCATCTTCCACTTCGACAGCAAAAACAACCAACTCAAGCGTGTCCAACAAACCGCCGGCGGCAGCTGGGACTACACCTGGACCGCCCCCAGCGGCGGCCGCCTGGTGGCAACCGACGTCTTCAACGGCAACCTCGCCTACACCAACCTCGACATCACCGGCGGCTCCAAGGTGAAAGTCGCCTTCGCCTGACCTTTGCTCGACAACCTGAACCACAGCAGACGACCCGAGGGCAATCGCCCTCGGGTCTTCTGCGTCCCCGACTTCGACCGCGAGCGACCCCCGCAGACCCATCGGTCACGCAGCCCGCGCATAAGCCCCCACCGCTGCGTAGCAGCGGGGCTACACACGCTGTTCTAGCGGATTGGACGTCGTGCGCAGCCCCGCCGTCACACGGCGGTGGGGGTTTCGGCGATGACGAGGGCCGAGAAAGTCGGATCGGATCCAAGTCGTTGCACCTTCGCCGCGACTGGTGGATGATGGCTTGCATGACCCCGCCGCCGATGCCGTCGGATGCCGCTTCGTCTCGTCGGGCGGCGTTGGTGGAGGAGTACCTTGTCAACCCCCGCCCCGGCGCCGCGACGGCCGTGGGCGTGTTGAGCATTGTCATCGCCTCCATCACCATTCTTGTCGCCGGCATCGTCGCGGCGTGGCTGGGGCTGTTGTCGTCGATGAACGCCTTCGTGCCGGCGGTGACGACGGGGCAACCGATGGACGTCGCCGCGGGGCAGGTGACGCCGGCGGAGATCGAGCGGGCCGTCGCCGGTTTCGATCAGGTGCAGTCGCTGGATGTCGGGCAACAGGAGAGTTTGCGGGCGCTGCTCGCCGCGCACTTTGACCAGATCGTGCCGCTGCGGGGTGACGTGCTCACGGCCGACGCCGTGGCCGCGACGGCGACGGTGCTCAACACGTCGACAGTTGAGACAAACTATGCCATCAACAACGGCAGCCTGTCGGTGGGCCAGGTCGAGGCGACGTTCACGACCAGCGGCTACACCGTGCTCACGGCCGGGCCGCCGCCGGAGACGTCGCTGAACCCGTATGGCACGAACTGGACGCCCGAGCCGCTGGACCCCTACCTGATCGACGCCGCGATCGATAAGGCCGACGGCATCATCCCGTTGACGGACGAGCAGGAGGACGCGCTGCGGCGGGACTTCGCCGATCAAAGCCTCGGCGACCCCCTGGCCCACGGGTGGGTGCGCGGCAACTTGCTCAGCGATGTCCGCCCCGGCGATGAGCCCGGCAGCGTCCGCGTGTTCACCGAAAACGGCATTTGGCGGAGCAACGCCGATGCCTCGCTCACCACCTTTCAAGCCACCGGCGGCATGACCGTCGGCGGCAACACCTGGCTCGTCGCCCTCGTCGAAATCCTGACCCTCCTCGCCGCCCTCGTCCTGCTCGCCGCGGGCATCCAAACCGTCCGCTTTCGCAAGAGCGGCGTCTGGCTGCACGTCGCCAGCCTCGCCATCAAGCTGCCGCTGGCCCTGCTCGGGGCGTGGGCGTGGTGGGGCATGCTCGACGCCTTCAGCCCGTCACCCACCGACCAACGCCTGATGTGGACGATCGCAATGAACGCCCTCGGCCCCATTTGGCCGCTGCTCGCCACCGCCCTGCTCACGCTAACGCCACTGGCAAAGGCGTATCGGCGGCATGCGGTTTAGTTCGTGGTCAGTTGTCCGTGGTCAGTTGCTGTACTTCTGTTCGTATCGGCCGGTATGAGCAACTGACCACGAACCACGGACCACGGACCACCACCTCACGCCGCGATCTGCCCCACGTCCAGCGGCGTTTCCTCGACGATCTTCTGCAGCACGTCGTCGGTGCTCACGCCCTCGGCCTCGCCCTCGAAGTTGAGGATTACGCGGTGCCGCATCGCCGGGATCAGCACCTGGCGGACGTCGTCGGTGCTGACGTGGAAGCGGCCGTCGAGCAGGGCGCGGACCTTGCTGGCCAGCGTGATCGTCTGCGCCGCCCGCGGGCTGGCGCCGACGCGCAGGTACTGGTTGACGAGCGGCACGGCGAACTCGCCCTCGGGGTGCGTCGCCAGCACGCAGCGAATCGCATAGTCCTGCACGTGGGGCGCGATGACGACCCGGCGGACGAGCTGCTGGTGCCGCTGGATCGCCTCGCCATCGAGCACGGCCGAGAGCTTTGCGTCGACGCCGCGGGTGGTGCGGTCGAGGATCTCGGCAAGCTCGCGGCGGTTGGAGTAGTTGACGACCAGCTTGTAGAAGAATCGGTCGAGCTGGGCCTCGGGCAGCGGGTAGGTGCCCTCCTGCTCCAGCGGGTTCTGTGTGGCCATGACGAAGAACGGCCGCTCGAGCAGTCGGACCTGGCCGCCGGCGGTGACCTGCTTCTCCTGCATCGCCTCGAGCATCGCCGACTGCGTCTTGGGCGTCGCCCGGTTGATCTCATCGGCCAGCAGAATCTGGGCGAAGATCGGCCCCTCCATGAACTTAAACCCCCGCCGGCCGTGCTCGTCCTCCTCAATGATGCTCGTGCCGATCACGTCGGCCGGCATCAGGTCGGGCGTGAACTGGATGCGGGCGAACTTCAGGTGCAGCGCCTGGCTGAGCGCGCGGATCAAGGCCGTTTTGCCAAGCCCCGGCACGCCTTCCAAAAGTGCGTGGCCGCCGCAAAAAAGGCACGTCAGCACGCCGTCGATGATCTCGCCGTGCCCGACAATCGCCTTGCCGATCTCGGCCCGAACGGCCTGATAATCCTGGCGAAACCCGTCGGCCAACGCCTGCACCTCCGCGGGCGTCTGCTGGTCGGGATCAGTCGGCGTGTTCGCCCCTTCAACATCACTCGGCATGGCCATGAACGGCATCGTACCGATCTCACCCCAAGAAGCGACGCCGGTTGCGGCAAAGCATCAGTCCGCTGAATCGCCCGCAGGTTTGACCGAGGGTTGAGGCAGGTATCTTCGCAGCGCCAGGCTCACGACCTGCGACCGATCCAGGCCGTGCTGCTGGGCATGGGCGTCGAGTTGCCGCAACACGCCCCGTTCCAGCGGCAGCTGCAGATAGACCGCCCCGACCTCGTCCTCCTCGAATTTGAAGCCCGCGCGGCGGAGCTGATCTTTTTGCTCCGGCGTCGGCGGTAGCGTGTCCTCGAACTCGATGGGCTTGTCCAGTTCGTCCACATATGCGTCGGCCTCCTCCCGCGTCATCGTGTTCAGCGGCGGCGGCAGCGTCGGGTCAAATATCACCCGCTCGGCCGGCTTCGCCGGCTCAGGCTCGGGACGCTTGACGCGAGGTTTCTTGGCGGGAGCGGCGGTCGTCATCGGCGGCGGCGGAAGGCGGAGCGTTCTTTCGTTGTCAGCGGGCGGGCGTGAATGATAAACACGGTGTCGTCCGGGTCGAGGATGAACACGGCCTGGAGGTGACGGCCGCCATCGCTCTGGCCCCACACCAGCCACTTGCCCCGCTCAAACCGTGGCCACGGCTTGCTGGCCGAACGCACGACCTGTTCGGCTTCGGTCGGCGTGATGCCGTGCTTGGCGACTTTGGCTCTGTTCCAGTCGTTCCAGCGGAAATTCATCCCGCCACGATTTTAGTGACTCACGCCTCAGCCGCCACCTTGGGGAACAGGCGGCTGGCGTTCAACTTCAGGCCCGGCAGGACTGGGTCGACCATCACCGCCGCGTCACCACGGCTGACGAAGGCGGTGCCGTCGGGGCGTTCGGCGCGGACGGTGCGGGTGTCGGGGTTGACGACCCACGCCAGCTCCGTGCCGGCGCGGAAAAAATCGGCGAGGCGGCGGTCGACGTCGAGGGCGAGGTCGTTGGGCGAGAGCACCTCCACGACGAGCGCCGGCACCTCCCGCGCCTCGCCGCGCGGCGGCAGGCCGTCGGGGTACTTCTCGGCCCGCCAGTACGCCACGTCCGGCCGGCGGCGGTCGCCCGGCTTCCAGTCAAAACAAAGCACCCACGGCTCGGCCGTCAACACGCCGCCCGTCGCTGTCTCGTGAAGGTGATTGCCAATCAGGCGGGTAACGATCGATTCAATCACTTGTGACAACAAGCTCGCGGGCTTCTCCAACTTCTCGCCATCGACGATCTCATAATTCGGCTCGCTATCGTCGTCCGGCACCTCGACGAAGGCCGGCTCGCCCGGCGGGACGTGATTCGCCGGCACGGTTCGGCCGCTCAGCGGCTTCGTGATGTTCGGGTCGAGCTGGGTTAGGACGGCAGTTTTGCCGAGAGGTTACACGACACCGCCCCGGCCTGCCGATGGGCGGCCGGGGCGGGTTGCCGTGGATGCTTGCCAACCTCAGGAGGAGGTGGAGCCGACGCCGTCGTCCTCGTCGCCGTCCTTCTCGATGCGCATGTCCTCGATCTCGGCACTCTTGAACGCCTGGTTCTGGGGCGGGTACGCCGAGCCGGTGGGCAGCAGCTTCAGCTTGATCGTCTCGGGCTTGGGCACCTCGTGGGCACCGCTGATCAGGTCGACGACCAGCCCGATGATGCCGCCGATCAGAATGTTGCCCAAAACCCAGCCGTTGAAGCCGGGCTTGATCTGGCCCTCGAAGGGCTCGAAGCCGGCCTTGACGATGCGAATCTCCTGCACCAAGTCGCGGTCGACGTTGATCTCGATCGGCGTGACGCCGTAGTTCTCGTCGGCCACGTACACCTCCGCGCCCGGCGGCTCGGTGTAGACGCGGATCGGCCGCTGGTCGCCGCCGGTAAGGAGAGTCGCACAGCCGGTCGTGCCGATGGCGAAGGTGAACAACAACACGCCCGTCAGAAACGGGCGGAACAAGTGGTGTGATAGTCTCACTTCAATGACCCCAGGAAAAACTCATTGGCCGGCGACGTCCGCCGGCTTGACAAGCTTCTAAATCGGGCGTGCGGCCGATGCAACTCCAGTCAACGCCATCGGGCGGGCGTTGCTATGAATCCCGCTCCCGCTGCATCTTCTCACGGGCACGGCGTTTGGCTTCCATCAGGCTGCCCATGCCGCCGCCGGAAGCGCCAGCTTCGCCGGGGCGTTCGCGGTCGGCTTTGGGGCGGGCGTTGGGGCGGCTCTTTGGGAGCGGGGCGTCGGTGGCGCCGCCGATGACGCTGGTGAGGTCGCCTTCGACGCCGGGGCCGGCTTCGAACTTGCGGCCGGGGTCGGGGCGGCCGGCGGCGACAAGTTCTTCCTGCCGGGCGGCGGTGCCTTGGCGGGCGCCGCGGAGGGCGTCGAGGGTCGCGGGCTGCTCGCCGTCGCGGCCGCGGCGGCTGCCGGCAAGGGTGTAACCGCGAACCGCCTCGGCGCTGTTGGCCGCGGCGGCCTGCACGCTCAGCCAGTCCCAGGCAATGCGGCGCAGGGCCACGTCGAGCAGGACCAACGCGATGGCCAGCGGGATGAGGATGTCCCAGATCGGCGTGAAGCTGCTGGTGCGGCGGAGCTCGAGCAGTCCGCCGTCGGGGCCGGTCCAGGTGCGGGCGAACAGCCCGGCCGACTGCGGTTCGAACGCCGGCAGCACCCGGCCGCCTGTGCGGCTGGCAACTTCACGGATGCGGCCGTAGTCGCTGCGCAGCTCGCGGAGTTCGGGCGAGCCGTTGACGCTCGTGCCGCCGCGGAGCTGGCCGGCGTCGGTCCCCTCGCCGGTGAAGCTCAGGCCAACGACGTAGTTGCCCGGTGCCTCGGCGTCGAACTGCGCCTCGTACCGCCCCGGCGCGACCTGCACCGGCCGCACCCCGATCGGCTCAAGGTCCGGGCCGACGACGGTGCCGGCGAAGGCGAGGTTGTTGCGGAAGGCGTTGTCGGCGTCGTAAGCCTCGATGATGAGCCGACCCTTGCCGCCCTCGACGACGGTGCGGACGTCGAAGTCGCTGCTCTCGCCGGGCCGGGCGACGCCGCGGACAAGTTGGGCCCAAAACTTGTTGTACTGCGGCGACCCGGCCAGCGGCGCGCTCCACCGCAGCGTGTCGCCGGTGAACGCCGCCGTTTTACCGAGGCCGGTCCGCCAGAAGGCGAGGTACGGGTCGTCCTCCTTGCCCACGGTGAACGGCATCTCAATCTGCGGGTCCTCGCGGCGGCTGGTGAGGATGTAGCCCAGCGTCGGCGGCAAATTGCCCAGGCCGGCGACGAGGTCGCTGGGCGAGGGGTTGCTGCTGATCGGGAAGCCGGCCCGATCCTCCTGGATCAGCGACCGACGGACGACGGTGGCCTCCTTGATGAAAATCTGCGGCAGCTGGGCCGGGTTGTTCTCGATCGGGCCGTACGCCCGGCCGCCGGTGGCGTCGGCGAGGTCCCGCATCACCTGCGGCATCGCCTGGCCGGGCGTGTGGGGGTAGACCGTGACGGTGCTGATGCTGACCTGCTCGGCCTGGTAGTCGGCGACAAGGGCCGGGGCCGGGGGTGAGGCGTCGCCGTCGGAGATGATGATGACGTGCTTCTGCTTGGCGTCGGAGGCCTTCAGGCCCGGCTGGTTGCCGTCGCCGTAGAGGGCTTTGCGCAGGGCGTCGTCGAAGTCGGGCATGTCGCCCAGCGGCATGTTGCGGATCGCGCCGTTGACGCGGGCGCCGTCGCCCTTGGGCGAGAGCGGGTAATCGAACCGCACGCCGCCGCCGCCCATGCCGCCCCACTCGTAGCTGAGCACGGCGACCTCGTCGCGGGCGTTCAAGATCTCCACGGCCTTGAGCGCGCACTGCTCGCCCCAATAGTTGCCCTGCGGCATCTCGGTCGAGTGGATGATCAGCGCCAGCGCCCCTTTGGGCAGCTGCCGCTTGGCCGGTACGTCGAGTTCGACGGGCAAAATCTCGGCCGTCCGCGATCCTTGCCAGCCGCCGGCGCCGAAGGTGTCGGGGCCGCCGATCATGAGCAGGCCGCCGCCCATGTCGTGCACGTAGCTGGCCAGCGCCGCATCCTGCCGCTGGGACAAGCCGCCCGCCCCGCGGCGGACGTTGGCGAGGATCACCGCGTCGTACCGCTGCAGCTCCACAAGCGTCGGCGGGAACGCCTCGATGCCGCCCCGCCGCACCTCAATGCCCTCGGCGGCCAGCGCCGTTGCCAATCGTTCGCCGGCCCCCTCGGTCACCGTCTCGTCGATGAACAGGATCGCCCCTTTCCCCTTGACGAACGTGAAGCCGCTGGCGGCATTGTTGGCCAAAAGCGTGTCGCTGGTGGCGGCGGCGCGGGTCGGGTCGAACGTGTCGCCGGTAATCTCACTGGCCAAACCGTCGGGCTCGAAGACGGCCCGGAACTGGTGGACGCCCGCCTCAGGCATGGCGGGGACGAGGACCCGCTCGACGTTCCGCCCCGGCCGCAGCGTCACGCGACGGGTCGGCTGGACGCCGGGCGTGGTGGGGTCGAGATCCAGCGTGCCGCTTTGGTGGCCGACGGTTAGGCTGCCGGTGACGTCGACGACGTTGGTGCTCCGCAGGATCACCTCGATGGTGAACGGCTCGTTCTCCCGCCGGCTGGTCGGGGCGATCAGGTCCTCGACCAAAACCTCGTTGTCAACCTCGTACTCCAGCGGCATCACGTCGATCGGCACGCCCTGGGCGACGGCGGCTTCAATGGCGGCGTCGAGGTCGCCGGTGGTGGAGTTGCCGTCCCAGACGAGGACGATGCGGTGCATCGCGTCGGTGCCGAGGGTGGCCAGGGCGAGGTTCAGGCCCGCCGCCGGGTCGGTGCCGACGGCGGCGTCGCCGAGGGCCCTCGCCCCGAGGGCGAGTTGTTCGTTGGGCAGCAAATCGATGCGGGCCCGGCTGTCGAAGCTGACGATGCCGACGCGGTCGTCGCCCCGCTTGTCGGCGTCGAGGTCCATCGCCTGGGCCGCCCACGACTCGACGGCCCGTGCCACGTCGTCGGCCCCTTCCAGCCGGACCTGCTCGGTGCTGAGCGAGACGTCGCGGACGATCACGGTGTCGACCCGCTTGTTCACCCGCTCCCACCGCGCCCCGCCAAGCGTCAGCACGAGAACCGCCAGCACCAGCAGCCGCACGGCGATGGCCGTCCACTTGCGGACGTTGCCCAAGGCGTCGAGCGACTTAAATCCCAACAGCACGATCGGCACCGCCGCAGCGAGCCACAGCAACAGGGCCAGCCATCCATCAAGATACTCAAGCCGCAGCGGAAAAGTCATGGCGTGCGTGGGTTATACCCGAAGCCGCTGCAAAGGTCGCGGGGCGTTTGTTCTTGGTCCTCTATCATTGGTCCTTTGTCATTGGTCCTTGGCGGTTTCGGAACGAGGGACCAAGAACAAAGGACCAAGAACAAATCATCAAAAATCGACCACCTTCAAGCGGTTGTTGCCCGAATCGACGACGACGGCGCGGCCGTCGGTTCTGGCTGCCGCGGCCCAGGGGTAAGCCAATCGGCCTTCGCCGCGGCCGGCTTGGCCCCAGGTGCCGTGGGTTTGGCCGGTTTGGGGGTCGAGGATTTGGACGCGGTTGTTGCCGAACTCGGTCACCAGAAGCTGGCCGTCCCTCGTAACGTCGAGGCCGTAGGGGTAGTTCAGGTCGCCGGGGGCGGTGCCGGGGGCGCTGAGGCTCCGACGAAAAGTGCCGTCGGTGGCGAAGACGTCGATCTCGTGGTTCACGGCGTCGGCGACGAACAACTCCTCCCCGATGACGGCGATCGACTGCGGGCGGTTGAACTCGCCCACGCCCTCGCCGAAGGTGCCGAAGGTGCGGAGATAGTTGCCGGCGAGGTCGAAGACCTGGATGCGGTCGTTGCCGCCGTACTCGCTGACGTAGACATTGTGGCTGGAATCGAACGCGATGTCGGTGACGAGGCGGAACTGCCCCGGCTCGTCGCCGTCGCTGCCGAACCGCAGGATCCGCTTGCCGTCGGGCGTGAACACGGCCACCCGGCAGTAGTGCGTGTCGGCCACCCACACGTTGCCCGCCGGGCCGACGCTCAAGCCGACCGGCTTGCCCAAGTCCTGCTCCTCCATCGTCCAAGCGTTGAGGAAGTTGCCCTCGCCGTCGAGCCGCTGGATTCGGGCCGCCCGGTCGACGACGTAGTACCAATCGTTCTCCCGATCATGGGCGATGGCCCGCGGGTAGATGACCTGCCCCTTGCCCCGCCCGGTCGAGAGCCAAACCTCATCGGCCGCCTCGCCGCCGCCCGATTGGCTCACCCACACCGCCCCGACGATCAGCGGCACGATCAACAACAGCAGCGGCCAACGCATGGTCTGCAGTGTACAACCGCGCCCACGTGACAAGTCGCACCCGTGAACAGCGGCCGTAGCTGCGGCCTGACAGGCCGCAGTGGAGACGCTCGATGCCCACCGGGTCACGCGGAGCATGTTCGGGTTGCAACATCTCCACTGCGGCCTGTCAGGCCGCAGCTACGACCCGTCCACCCGCTCACCGCACCTTTGCCACCAGCAACGTCTGGTCGTCGCCGACGGGTTCGCCCTTGGTGTAGTCGTTCACCGACCGGGTGATCCGGCGGATGATCTCGTCGGGGTCGGGGCCGCAGGTTTCCAGGACCCGGTCCAACCGATCGACGCCGTACAACTCGGCCTGGCGGTCGGGGCGGGCCTCGGTGATGCCGTCGGTGTACAGCACCAGCACGTCGCCCTTGCCCAGCACCACCTCGGCCGCCTCGTACTCGGCGTCCATGATGCCCAGCGGCAGGTTCCGCCCGCCGTCGAGCGACAGGTTGTCGCCGCCGCAGCCGTTCACCACCCTCGGCGGCGGGTGGCCGGCGCTGCTGTAGCACAGTTTCCGCGTCGACGGGTCGTAGACGCCGTACCACGCCGTGATGAACTGCGCCGTCGCCTTCGTGTACAAGCGGCACAAATGGCCGTTGAGGTACTGCATGATCCGCCCCGGCGGGTTGGGCGGCTCGGCGGCCGTGTGGACGATCGCGTGGCTGATTGCCGTCAACACCGCCGCCGCCACGCCGTGCCCGCTCACGTCGCCGATGAACAGCCCAATGCTCCCGTCCTCCAGCGGCAGCGCGTTGAAAAAGTCGCCCCCCGCCATGCTGCTCGGCTCCCAGTGGTACGCCAGATCAAGCCCGTAATCCGTCGGCAAATCCGTGCTGAGCAGCGACCGCTGCATGTCCGCGATCTGCCGAATCTCCTTGTCCAGCGCCGCCTGCGTTCGCTCCAGGTCGCGGCTGAGCACCAAATTGTGCGTCGCCCGGCCGAACAAATTGCTCATCCACACATTGCCCGGCAGATCGTCCTCGCGGTACCCGCCCGGCACCCGCCGGAATTGCACGGCCATGTTCAGCCCCTCGCCGCCGTCGAACAGCGGCATGGCCATCAGCGAGCGGGCCTCCTTGAAGTGCTCGTACCCCGGGTCGGCCGGATCGGGCGTAAAATCGTTAAAGATCACCGGTTGATCGCCATAGATCAGTTCGCCCAGGACGCCCGCCCCCAGCAGCGGCAGCCCCGCCTTGTCGTGCCACGGGTCGATCGAGCCGCCCTTGGTCGCCGACTGGCTCCACGAAGTGCTGCGGGTGATCCGATACTCCGGCGACTTCAGCCCCCGCCGCGACAAGCCGATGTAGCCGTCCTGCCGCATGAGCTTGCTCATGTGTTGGCCATAAAGCCGCACCATCGTCTGCGGGTCCCGCTGCCGCGACAGCTCGCGCATCATCTCGGTGACGTAGTTGAGCTGGTCGCCCGGCGTGGCCCCGAAGTCGCCCGATTCGACCGGCCGGCGCAGGATCTGCCCGGAGACGCTGTCACCTGGATCGGGCATGGCCGCATGATACGGTGGCGGGTTGGGCGGTTTGCCCCACGTGGAACATTTCCGCCCGACTGCCCGCAAGATCGCGTTTGCATCGCCCCGCCGCCCGGCCGATAAACCCGGCATGTCGCCGCAGCTCACCTGGACCGACGCCGACGACCCGCGGGTGGCCGTGGCCCGGTCCCGCGCGTACTACGCCACCGATGCCGACCGAAAACGCCTGGCCGGCCGGACCGATTACCGGGCTGGGGCGGGCGACGTGGTGCTGGCGCTCGACGGCGATCAGCCGATCGCCACGGCCACATCGCTGTCGTGCGAGATAATCGTCCGCGGTCGCCGACTACCGGGGCAGGGCGTGGCGTGGGTTGGCACCGACAAAACCCACCGCCGCACCGGCGAGAAGGGGGCCGGCGTGGCGACGCAGGTCATGCACGCCCTGCTCGACCGGGCGCGGGAACGCGGCGTGGTCGTCAGCGCGCTCATGCCGTTCCGCGTGAGCTTTTACGAACACTTCGGCTACGGCGTGGCCGAGCGGCGGGCGAAGTGGACCGTCCCCACCGGCATCCTCCCCCGCGGCGACTTCGCCGGCATGCGGTACGCCACCGACGCCGACCTACCCGCCATGGCCGACTGCCGCCGCCGCGAGGCCGAGGCCGGCCATGTCGACTGCGACTTCGGCCTGCCCGGCGTCCGCGAGTGGCACGAGACGACCAGCGAAGTCGGCTTCGCCTTCGTCGATGACCGCGGCGACGGCACGATCGCCAGCTACGCCCACCTCGGCGTCGAGGGCCGCCACGCCCCGAGCCTCGCGTTCCTGCCCGTCCAACACTTTGCCGACGACGAGGCGTTCCTCCGGCAACTCCACTGGCTCGCCAGCCTCCGCGACCAGCACGATCACGTCGGGATGCATTTGCCAATCGACGTGCCGCTCGACCAGATCCTGCGCGAAAAGCAGCTCCCCCACCGCCCGGTCATCCACCCGACGGCCACCTGCCAGGTTTACACCCGGATGCAGTGCCGCATTCTCGACCACGTCACTTTCTGCCAAAACACCCCGGCAGCCACGAAGGACGAGACCATTATCCGCATCCACGAACCGGAGGGCCACGCCAGCACCATCCGCCTCACCGCCGACGGGCAGCACCTGTCGGCCGAACTCACCGACGCCAGCCCGGCGGTGGAGCTCGACGCCCCCACCTGGGCCACCCTCGCCCTGGGCGAAATCCCCGCCCGCACCCTCCATCGCCTGGGCCGCCTAACCGCCGACGACGCAGCGGTGAACCTGCTCGACACCTTCGCCGCCGGCCGGGCCCCGTTCTGCAACGACTACTTCTGACCACGCACCACGCGACACGCCTGTTTCAGTTCGGGCGAAAACGATCGAAACATCGGGCGCGGCCGTATTGTTGAGCGTGATGCAGTTGGTCGATTCGAAGCTCAAGCCGATCCGGGAGAAGGTGTTCGCCGGGGTGCCGTTGTCGTTCGAGGACGGCATGACGCTCTACCACAGCCGCGACCTCCACGGCGTCGGGGCGCTGGCCAACTGGCGGCGCGAGCAGCTTCATGGCGAGGCGGCGTTCTACAACCGCAACCGCCACATCAATTACACGAACGTTTGCGCGCTCTCGTGCAAGTTCTGCAGCTTCTACCGCAAGCGCGGCGAGGCCGGGGCCTACGAGATGCCGGTGGAGCAGGTGGTCGCCACCGCCAAGAAGGCCCACGAGGACGGGGCGACCGAGGTCCACATCGTCGGCGGGCTGCACCCGTGGCTGAAGTTCGATTACTACACCAACTTCCTCAGCGGCATTCGGGAAGCCTGCCCGGATCTGCACGTCAAGGGTTTTACCGCCATTGAGATCGTCCACCTCTCGCGGATCAGCCGCCAGAGCATCCCGGACGTGCTGCGTGGGCTGCGCGACGCCGGGCTGGGCAGTTTGCCGGGGGGCGGGGCGGAGATCTTCGACGACCGCGTGCACGATGAGGCGTTCAAGGGGAAGGTGCGTGAGGACAAGTGGTTCGACGTCCATCGGCACGCCCACGACCTGGGGCTCTTCAGCAACGCGACCATGCTCTACGGCCACATCGAGGGGGTGGCCGAGCGGGTGAATCACCTGATCAAGCTGCGTGAGCACCAGGCCGATAGTCTGCGGCGGATGGGGCTCGATCCCGACGCCGCCCCGGACGACGCCGACCTCGCGGCGGCGCGGGATGGCGACGGGCCGACGTGCTTCAACTGCGTGATTCCGCTGTCGTTCATCCCGGAGAACAGCGAGCTGGGCGGCCTCCCCGGGCCGACCGGGCTGGCCGATTTGCGGACGCTGGCCCTCGCCCGGCTCATGTGCCAGAACATCAGCCACATCAAGGCGTTCTGGATCATGCAGGGCATCGGCCTCTCGCAGGTGGCCCTCGACTGGGGCATCGACGACCTCGACGGCACCGTCGTCTGGTATGACATCACCAAACGACAAGGCGGCGGCGGCACGCAGCGGCAGCAGCTTCATGTCGAGACGATCGAACGCTTATGCCGTGAAGCTCGCCGGGAGCCGGTGGAGCGCGACACGGTGTACCGCCGCATTGATCGCACCGTCGAGGTCGAGTCATCGGGCGAGCTGCAACCGGCTTGAGTTGGCCCGCAACAACGCACGTTCTGCGCCACGTCTCACCTCCAACTCGCCGGCGGTCGATAATGCCGACGTGGCTGATGATGCGCCGTTGCTGATCGAGGGGCGGGATTACGTGATCGACGCCGAGGGGCGGTTGATGTTCACCGCCCGATACCTGCGGCAGCGAGGCGCGTGCTGCGGCAACGGGTGCCGGCACTGTCCGTTTGATCATGTGAACGTGCCGGAGCCGCGGCGGGCCATGTTGCGGGCGGCACGGCGGGTGGCGGCAGAAACAAAGTAGCCGCGGGGCAAGCCCCGCGGCTACTTCGTTCGTCTGATGGTCGAGCAGATTAGTTGCTGACGTTCAGGGTCGGGAAGCTTTCGGCCTCGACCTCGCGCTGGATGATGATGGTCGGCTTGACCAGGATCAACAGCACGCGCTGGTCGCGGCTGATCGAGCGGTTGGTGAACAGCCGCTTGAGGAACGGCACCTTCGACAGCACCGGCACGCCGGCCTCACGTTCGACCTCGCCGCTGATCGTCTGGCCGCCCAGCAGCAGGGTGCCGCGGTCGGGCACGCTCACGGTCGTGGCGACCTGCGTGAGCGTGATGTTGGGCAGCTGCACCGTGCCCAGGAACGAGTCGATCGGCAGATCGTCATCATCGTCATCGCCGGTTCCCCCGCCGCCGCCGTCGCCCTGGCCGGCGAAGAAGCTGAAGTTGCTGAAGCCGTTGACCTGCGACAGCGTCGGCTGCAGCGTGAGCGTCACGTACTTGCGGTCGGCACTCACCGTCGCCTGCACGTCCAGCACCACGCCGTTGAGCACCGTGCTGATAATCGGGTTGAAGCCGACCGCACCCTGCCCGACCACGGCGTCGAGGTCCGACACGTAGTACAGCACGTCGGCGACGAGCACGAACGCCCGCTGGCCGTTGAACAGCGTGACCCGCGGGGCGGACAGGCTGGTCACGTTCTGGTTGAGCTGCGTCGCCCGGACCAGCAGCGAGGCCTCGAAGTTGTCGAGGAACGCCGTGACCGTGGTGGCGAGGCCGGGGTTGGTTAGCGCGCCGCTGAGGTTGCCGGCCACGCCGGTGCCCAGGCCGCCCGAGGTGAAGGCGGCGGTGTTGGTCTGGATCGACACCGGGCCGAACCCGTCCTCCTTCAGCGGTGAGTTCGCCGGGAAGCCGCTGGTCTGGCCGGGCCCGGCGAAGGTCACGCCGTTGCTGGGCAAGCCGAAGGTGCGGAAGTTGTTCTCGAAGTTGAAGTTCACGTCGAAGTCGAGGCCGACGTCTTCCAGGAAGTTCCG
>CAYLSV010000028.1:40948-42336 GCA_964386435.1 uncultured Tepidisphaerales bacterium | reverse complement strand
ACCCCCGATGACCAGGTGCGCGACCACCTTCTTCTGGAGTAGCCGTGGAGCTTGCTCCGCGCGTCCGGTCACCCCAGTGAGAACCGCATGAAGGACGACCTCACCCAACTCGTCCACGACGTGTCGAGCACCCTCGCCGTCGAGCCGCCGCGGCTGCTCGCCGACGACTCGGCCGCGCTGCAGCCTGGGACCAGCAGCGGCGACGCCCCGCCGTACCTCGTCGGCCTGATCGGCGGCAAGGACGTGGGCAAAACCTCGCTCGCCAACGCCATCGCCGGCACGCAGCTCACCGCCCCGATCGGCCACGGCCGGGGCACGCAGCGGGCGATCGCGTTCGTCCACGAGCGGGCCGAGGCGCACGTCGAGCCGCTTTTGCGGCAGGAGGCGGGCGAGGCGTTGCTCGTCGTGCCCCACCGCCACGACCCGCTGTTGCGGCAGGTGTTGGTGGATCTGCCCGACATCGACAGCAAGTACGCCGACCACGTCGCCCTCACCCGGCGGATGTTGCGGCACATGCTGTTCCCGGTCTGGGTGCAAAGCGTCGAGAAATACGCCGACGCCGCCCCGCAGCAGCTGCTGAAGCAGGTGGCCGAGGGCAACGACCCGGCGAACTTTCTGTTCGTCCTGAACAAGGCCGATCAAGTCATCGACCGCGAGGGCGAGGCGGCGGCGCAGGAATTGGCCGCCGACTACGCCGCCCGGCTGCAGCGGCTGCTGGAGCTGCCGACGCCGCCGCGGATTTTCCTCGTCGCGGCGAACCAGCCGGACGCCCTCGATCTGCCGAAGTTGCGGGCGGCGCTGGCACAACAAAAATCCGGCGGCGACGTCAAGCAGGCCCGCCAGCTCGCCCTCGCCCGGCGGCAGGCGTCGCTGGCAAGTTGGGTGAAGCAGCAGAACGTCCCCGCCGTCGCGGCAAGAGTCGGGCGGGTGCGGGACGCCGCGGCCGACGCCGTCGCGGCGGAACTGGCCGGGCCGTTGATCGAGGAGGCGGTGCAGGCGACGCTCGGCGACGCGACGACCCGCAGCAAGCTCGTCGAGCCAACCGTCGCCCGCAAGGTGCGGCAGTGGCCGGTGGTAAATTTGCTGGACGTCGCCGCCGCGCCGGTCATCGCGCTGGTCCGCAAGAACCTCGCCGAGACGCCCGGCGGCACCACGCCCGACGCCCACCTCGCCGCCACCGGCCGACCGGTGGCCGCGCGGGTGCGCGGCGTGTTCGCCGAACTCCACGCCCAGCACGACGAGGTGGGCGACCTCTACGTGAACCGCCGGCTGTGGCAGGAGACCGAGGCCGCCGCCGCCGCCGGAAGTCTGCGGCACGCGCTGGGCAAGGCGTTCGACGCCCAGCGGCGCGGCGTCGGCACGCTGCCCCGGCGGCGCTGGCTCGCGCC
>CAYLSV010000028.1:38376-40938 GCA_964386435.1 uncultured Tepidisphaerales bacterium | reverse complement strand
GGTGGCTGCTGACGTTCGGGGCCGTCGTGTGGTTCCCGCTGATCCAGCCGGTGGCCGAGGTCTTTTTAACCCTCCTCCCCGGCGGCGGCATCGAGGCCGACCTGACCGACATCGCCGGCTGGCGCGACCTCGCCCTCACTGCCGTCAGCGTGCTGTCCGCCCAGCATTTGCTCGACTCGGCACTGTTCCTGCTGATCTGGTTCGTCGTCCTCTGGGCCTACCTCCGCTGGGCGGCGACGCAGAAGGCCAAGCACCAACTCGGCACCGGCCACGACGGCCTCGTCACGGCGGCGGCGAACTGGTGCGACGACCTGCTCGCCCCGCTGGAACAACGCGCGGCGGCGTTGGGGCAACTCGCCCAACGCGCAGAGAAGATGCGCAAAGCCGTAGCTGCGGGCTGACAGCCCGCAGTGGCGACGATCGCGTCCCACAAGGCCAGCGAAGTGTCCTTGATGTTCAACGCGTCTACTGCGGGCTGTCAGCCCGCAGCTACGTGACGTGCTGCGTGGTCGTGCTACTCGCCGAAGTACTGCCGCGCCCCCGGCTGGATTGGGGTTGGCGGCAGGTTCTTCGCCGCCAGTTGCTCGCTTGTGGCGGCGAAGGTCGGGCTGATCTCCAGCACGCAGTCCGGCTCGCCGTCGGCGGTGCGGGGCACGTCGATGCCGGCGGTTTCCAGCCACTTTGCCGCCCGGCGGATCTGATCCCGCCGGCTGGTCGCCGGGCTGTCGTTGCCCTGGGCGTTCTTCACCGGGCTGAACTCCTCGTCACGCTTGGTCTCCAGCAAGAGCGCGTTCTGCGCCAGCGGCACGGCGTCGAAGACGAATTGCTCGAGCTTCACGCCGTTGGGCTCGTTCGGCGACGGGTCGCCGACGTGCGGCACCTTTTTCTCCGCCCGGTGCCACGGCAGGCTGAGCCGACCGCCCTCGTTGAGCTTCTCGACGAAATCCCGCCGCAGGGCGTGGATGGCGATGCTGCCGGCGTTGAACTTCAGCGTGCCGTCGGCGTTCGTCTGCTCGGCCAGCTCGTCGGGCAAGTCGCTGTACTCGATGACCATCAGCTTGTCGCCGCTTGTGGCGAAGTTGCCGACTTTTTCCATGGGTTCGGCCTTGGTCAGGGCCTTGCTGCTCATGTCGCTGTCGGTCAGATCGTGCATGCCCAGGAACAGCGGGTCGATGGCGTGGACGAGCGGGTTGTCGACCTGGAAGTAGCTGATGTGCTCGACGCCGCGGGTTTTCATGTCGTCGAGCGCGCCGGACTTGGCCAGCGCCCGCAGGCTGCCGCCGTGGCCGCCGGGGGAGAGGGCCAGGCTGTCGTCGCTGGCGAACAGCAGCTTGCCGTCGAACGAAAACGCCGGCATCATCTCCTGCTCGAAGAACATGACGTTCTGGCGGTCGAGGCCGAAGAAGTGGTGCTTTTCGAAGAATTCGCGAGTCGGGCCGTCGTTGAGGGCGCTGGTCATCACGTACCACGGCACCGGCTTGCCGCTGGTTTCGCCCCACGCCTTGAGCTGCTCGGCGAAGACCTGGAACAGCGGCTTGTCCTTGATCGGCGTGACCGGGTACTCGCCCTTGGGCCCGTCGTATCCGAGGCGGGTGCCCTGGCCGCCGGCGACGAGAAAGCCGGCAACTTTGCCCTCGCGGAGAAGCTGCTCGCCGCGGCGCTTGGCCTCGTCGTACTCGGCCGCTTGATCCGTCGGCGGCGTGGCGGGCCGCAGGGGCGGGGCCGAGAGGTCGGTTGGCACGTCCAGCGGCGGCTTGTTGACGACGTTCTGCTCGACGAGTTGCGGCAATCCGTCGAGGTCGAGGTCGGCCAGTTGCCCAGTGAGTTTCTGCTGTGCCTCGGGCGACGCGGCAAGCAGAAAATCGGCAGCGTCGGGCTGATCGGCGGCGCGAAGGCGATCGGCGAGGTCGGCGGGCGTGCTCATGCGGCGGAACATAGCCGCGGCGGGCGGCGACTTCACGTGGAACCCTTTGGCACCTCATCGTCGCTGAAACCCCCGCCGCTGCGTAGCAGCGGGGCTACACACGAACTTCAGCATCGTCTGGCTGCGTGTCTAGCCCCGCTGCCCACGCAGCGGTTGGGCGTTTCAGCGACGCGAATGCAGCAGGCGCGCTCAAGCCGCCCGACGGCGGGTTTGCACGTGTTGGACTTCGCCGCGCAGTTGCTGGGCGCGGCGGCGGCGTTCGGTGGCTTCGTCGAGGCGGCCGGCGGCGCGGCCGAGGAGCTCGCGAGCGAGGTCAGCCAAGCGGTTGGCCTCGCGGTTGAGCTTGGCAGCGGTGCCCGATTCGGGGACGAACGTTGAGTCGATCCGCGGCGGCTGGCCGGTGAATGCGGCGTACATCTGCATCGGCTTGACGTGCGGCCGGGCCGGCGGGTGGGGGTTCCTCTCCATGCAAAGGTTATCGGTCCGCCGGGGCGGGCAAGATGAGCAAGATGGGTTTGCCTTGCCGCCGCCGCGGCGTATCCTGTCCACCCGCGGGCAGGTAGCTCAGTTGGTAGAGCACGGCATTGAAAATGCCGGTGTCGCCGGTTCGAACCCGGCCCTGCCCATCGACTTCAACC
>CAYLSV010000028.1:7390-38361 GCA_964386435.1 uncultured Tepidisphaerales bacterium | reverse complement strand
GAAAAGCGTGCGTAGCCCCGCCGCTACGCGGCGGTGGGGGTCTCAGCGGCGTTGATGCTCCGACGGCGTCACTTCGCCTCCTGCCAATTCTTGGCCCAGCCGGCGTCGGCGCGCAGCGGAACGGCGAGCTCCATCGCGGCCTCCATTTCCTGCTTCACCACCGCCGCGACGGCCTCGGCGTCGGACTCCTGGCACTCGAAGACGAGTTCGTCGTGGACCTGCAGCAGCATCTTGGCGGGGGTTCCCTCTTTCCGCATCCGCGCGTGGAGGCGGTTCATCGCGATTTTGATGAGGTCGGCGGCGCTGCCCTGAATCACGCTGTTGATCGCCGTCCGTTCGGCGTACTGCCGCATGCTGACGATGCGGCTCTCGATCTCCGGGATCGGCCGGCGGCGGCCCAGGATCGTCTCGACGTAGCCCGCGTCCTTGGCGTCCTCGACGCACTGCTCGAAGAACTCGAAGATCAGCGGGAACCGCTGCTTGTACGTGCCGATGACCTCCTTGGCCTGTTTCTGGGACAAATCCTCGATCCGCTGGGCAAGGCCGAAGGCGCTGACGCCGTAGATGATGGCGAAGTTGATCGTCTTGGCCAGCCGCCGCTGGCGGTCGTCGACGTTCTCAAGCTCCGTCTCGAACACCTCGGCGGCGACGGCCCGGTGGATGTCCTCGTCGTTGGCGAAGCTCTCCACCAGCCGCGGTTCTTTGCAGTAGTGGGCGAGCATGCGCAGCTCGATTTGCGAGTAATCGGCCGTCAAGAGCACCTGCCCAGCCTCGCCCGGCACGAACGCGCTGCGAATCCGGCGGCCCTCGTCGGTGCGGATCGGGATGTTCTGCAAATTTGGGTCGCTGGACGAGAGCCGCCCGGTGCTGGCGCCGGTCTGGTTGAAGCTGGTGTGGATGCGGTGCGTGCGGTCGTTGATGTCGCCGCCGAGGTTGTCGAGGTAGGTGCTTTTGAGTTTTTCCAGCTGCCGATACTCGAGGATCAGGCCCGGCACCGGGTGCTTGCCGGCGAGTTGTTCGAGCACGGCGGCGTCGGTGGAGTAGCCGGTTTTGGTTTTGCGGATCGGGTCGAGCTCGAGCTTACCGAACAGGACTTCCTGGAGCTGCTTGGGGCTGTTGATCTTGAACGGCCCGCCGGCCTCCTGGTAGATCTTCGCCTCCAGCTCGTCGATCCGCTTGCCGAGGACTTTGGACTGCTCGGCGAGCACGTCCGGGTCGACGCGGATGCCGTTGAACTCCATCTCGGCCAGCACGTCGACCAGCGGCACCTCGACCTCGTCGTGCAGCCGCCGCAGGGCCGGGATGTCGGAAAGCGCCGGCAGCAGCACCTCGGCCAAGCGCAGCGAGACATCGGCGTCTTCCGCCGCGTACTCGGCGACCCGCGCCACCGGCACCTCCTTCAGGCTGATCTGCTTCTTGCCCTTGCCGATGAGGTCGCTGATCGGGATGGTCAGGTAGTTGAGCAAATCGAACGCCAGCCGGTCCAGGCCGTAGCTGTTGCGGCTGGCGTCGAGCAGGAAGGCTGCGAGCATCGTGTCCGTCTCGATGCCGCGGACGGCGACGCCGACGCCCCGCATGACGAGGAGGTCGTACTTGAGGTTGTGGCCGATTTTCTTGAGTTTCTTGTCTTCCAGGATCGGGCGGACGATCTCCAGCACGTCCTTTTCCGGCAGAGTGCCCTCGCCCTGCCCGGCCGTCGCGACGTAGAAGCCGGTGCCCTCGGCGGCGCTGAAGCTCATGCCGATCAACGCGCTGCTCATCGCGCCGAGGCCGTCCGTCTCCGTATCAAAGGCGAACCGACCCGCCTTCTTGAGCTTCGCCACCTGTTTTTTCAAGTCGGTTAGCGTCGTGACGTGCTGGTACTTCTTGCCGTCGTCGGCCGTCGTTGGCTCCTCGGCGGCATCGAACAGCGACGCCTCCGACAGCGGCGAATACTTCGGCGGCGGGGCCTCCTGCCCCCCCTTCCCGCCGCCCGGCCGCTCGCTCGGGCCGTCGCCCAGACGGCGGAGCAGGCTGGTAAAGCCCAGCTCCTCCAAGTGCCCCCGCAGGGCCGGCGTTTCCAAGCTCTCGAACCGGCAGTCTTCCGCCTTGAACTCCGGCAACGGCACGTCCGGCCGCAGCGTGACGAGCTGCTTGCTGAGCGCGATCTTCTCTTTACCGTGCTCCTTGACCCGCTCCTTCTGCTTGGGCGTCAGCTCGTCGGCGTGATCGACGACGCCCTCGGCGGTGCCGTATTTGTTGATGAGCTTGGCGGCCGTTTTTTCGCCGATGCCGGGGACGCCGGGGACGTTGTCGATGTTGTCGCCCATCAGCGCCTGCACCTCGACCGCCTGCTCCGGCCCGTAATCGAGCTTGGCCCGCATGGCGTCCTCGTCGAACGTCTCGTCGGTGTGCACGTCGTACATCCGCACCCCGCCACCGAGCAACTGCCGCAAATCCTTGTCCTTGCTGACCATCACGACGTCGTACTTGTCCTTCAACTGCTCGACCATCGTGGCGATAAGGTCGTCCGCCTCGAAGCCGTTGACGCCGTAGATCGGCAGCCCGGCGTCGTGGACGATTTGCAGAATCCGGTCCTCCTGCGGCTTGAAATCGTCCGGCCGGCCGGGGCGGTTGGCCTTGTACTCCGGGTAAAGATCCTTGCGAAACACGTTCTCATCGCCGCCCTTGTCGATGACCATGCACAGGAAATCCGGCTTCCGCGCGTCCACCAGGTTCAGCAACATTTGCGTGAAGACGAACGTCCCCTTCGTCGGCTCGCCGCTGGGACTCGTCAGGTCGCGGAACGGGGCGTGGTACGCCCGGTAAATCTGCGCGTGCCCGTCGATGATGTAAAAGCTCGGCTTGGACTTGGCCATCGCGGCGACTGTACCGCCGCGGCCGCTGCGCGGCGTCCTTTGTTGTGGGTCCTTTGTCCTTTGTCAGATGTCCGAGCGAGGCTTCATGGCCAATGACAAAGGACCCACAACAAAGGACACCGCGCAGCGGCCCCAACTTGACCCCACCCCAACCTCCCCGTTAGCCTTGGCCTCAGCCGCGGGCAGCCGCGGTCCCGCCTGATCCCGCCGCACCGTTGGCGGGTGTTTGTTGTATTCCGTCCCCCCTCGGAGGTTCCCCCATGGCCGTCAGCCGACAAGGCTCCAACACCGGCGCCATCATCTTCGCCGTGGTTTCCACGGTGGCCGCCGTGGTCGCGATCGTGGTCGCCATCATGACGTACGTCCGCGCCGGCAACCTGCAGGCCGAGCTCGACCGCCAGACCGACGAGGTCACGCCCGTCATCTCGCCGGCCAACGTCAACTCGCCGACCGTCACCGCGTTCCGCGACCTCCAGACCGAGGACGACGCCCTGCCGAGCAACGTGGCCCTGATCGACACCGCCAAGCGGGCCGTCGACTTGCTCGGCGAGACCATCACCGGCGACGCTGGCATCAGCCCGAGCAACGCCAGGGTCCAGCTTGAGACGGCCGTGGAGTCGGCGGTGGAGTCGGCCCGCGTGATCGATCCCGAGGTCAACCCGGTCCCGGCCTCCAACGCCGTCGCCGCGATCAACGCCCTGGCCCAGGAACTCAACGCCGCCCTCAACGCCAAGGCCAGCACTGAACAGGCGCTGGAAGAGGCCCTCGCCCGCACGCAGCAGCTGCAGACGCAGACCGCCACCCAGCTCGCCGAGCGGGACAAGGCCGTTGAGGAGGCCCAGCAGATGGCCGAGGCCGCCCGGCAGGAGCTGGACACCGCCCGCGCCAGCAGCGAACAGGTCGTCTCGACCATCACCGGCGAGAGCCAGCAGCGGAGCGAGAATTTCGACCGGGAGGCCGAGAGCCTTGAGGCGGAGATTCGCGATCAGCGGTCGCAAATCGCCCGGCTGCAGGCCCAGATCGACATCCTCGAGGCCCAAGTGCCCAAGATCGATCCGACGATGCAAATCGCCCAGCTGGCCGACGGCCGCGTGCAGGAAGTGGCCGGCAGCGGCAACGTCTACATCAACCTCGGCGAGGGCGACGCCATCACGCCGGGCATGACCTTCCAGGTCTTCGGCCGCAACGACGGCGTGCCCGACCCGGGCGATTTCGAGGGCGGCGAGCTGATCCAGGGCAAGGCCGAGATCCAGGTGATCCGCGTCTCGCCCGGCTCGAGCGAGGCCCGCATTGTCACCCAAACCGGCCAGCCGGTGCAGGGCGGCGACCTGATCGTCAACCTCGCCTACGACGCCAACAAGTCGCCGCAGTTCTACACGTTCGGCAGCTTCGACCTCGATCGCGACGGCCGAGTCAGCCCCGGCGACATCGACATTGTCCGCCAGCTCATCCGCCAGTGGGGCGGCGAGAACTCCAACCGCCTGAAGGTCGACACCGACTTCGTCGTCCTCGGGGCCGAACCGGAGATCCCGGCCAACCTCGACCCGGACAACCCGCTGGACCAGATCGAGATCGAGCGCATCCGCAGCCTGCAGCAGCAATACGCCGAGATCGTCACCGAGGCCCGCGAGCTGACCATCCCGATCCTCAACCAGTACCAGTTCCTCGTCATGACCGGCTACTACGGCCAAGCCCGGCGATAGGCGGAAGTGATGAGTTTGTGAGTGGAAGAGTGATGAGTGCCGGAGACGCCCGAGGGTGCCTCCGGCATTCTTCATTCGACAATTCATCACTCATCACTTCCGCCCGCCCTACCCTCCCCGCCCACCATGCCGGACACCGCCGACTTCAGGATTTTGATCGCCGACAAACTCGCCGCCGAGGGGTTGGCGTTGCTGGAAGAAAGCGGCGTGCCGTACGACGTCAAGACCGGCCTCTCCGAGGACGAACTGGCCGCCGAGGTGCCGAACTACGACGCCCTGGCCGTCCGCAGCGGCGTCACGGTGACGGAGAAGGTCATCAACGCCGGCAGCGGCGGCAAGCTCAAGGCCGTCGCCCGTGCCGGGGTGGGCGTGGACAACATCGACCTCGACGCCGCCACCGCCAAGGGCGTGCTGGTGCTCAATACCGCCGCCGCCAGCACGCTCAGCACCGCCGAGCACGCGCTGGCCCTGATGTACGCCTTGGCCCGCAAAATTCCCGCCGCCGACGCCCACGTCCGCGGCGGCAGCTGGAAGCGGGCCCAGTTCAAAGGCACCCAGCTCGCCGGCAAAACGCTGGGCATCGTCGGCCTCGGCCGCATCGGCCGCACCGTCGCCGAACGGGCCGTGGCGATGGAGATGGACGTGCTCGGCTACGACCCGTTCTTCCCCCACGACACCGCCCTCGACGGCAAGGTGAAGCTCGTCCGCGACTTCGACGAGTTCCTCGCCCAGCTCGACGTCATCACCTTCCACGTCCCAGGCGGCGGCGAGACCAAACACCTCATCGATGCCCGCCGGTTGGCCGAGGTCGCCAAGCCCAACCTGCTCGTCATCAACGACGCCCGCGGCGAGGTGGTCGACGAGTTCGCGCTCGCCGAGGCCCTCAAGAACAAGCAGATCGCCGGGGCCGCCATCGATGTTTTCCAGACCGAGCCGCCGCAAACCGACCACCCGCTGTTTGGCCTCGATAACGTCGTCCTCACGCCGCACCTCGGCGCCAGCACCGAGGAGGCGCAGACGGCCGTGAGCGTCGAGGCGTGCCGGGCGCTCGTTGATTATCTGCAGAGTGGCGAGATCCGCGGCGCGGTGAACGCCGGCGGGTTGAAGCTCGACGTGCCGGCCGACGAGAAGCCGCTCTTGGACCTAGCCGGCCGGATCGGCCGATTGCTCTCGGCGTACGCCGACGGGGGCTTCAAGACGATCACCCTCCGCGCCAGCGGCCAGCGGGCACCCAAGCACCTCGACACCATGCTCCGCCTCGCCGCCGTCGAGCTGCTGCGGGAGCACATGGACGGCCCGACCAACGTCATCAACGTCGGGCAACTCGCCAGCGAGCGTGGCATTGAGCTCGTCACCGTCCACGAGCCCGCCCCGCCGTCGGGCCTCGTCGGCGACATCATCGGCGTCCGCGCCGAAATGGCCGGCGGCGAGAGCCACCGCATCCTTGGCACGGCCTACCTCGACCGGCTGCCGCGGGTGCTGCGGGTCGACAACTTCACGCTCGACATGATCCCCGAGGGACCAATGGTGCTCATCGAGAACCGGGACGAGCCGGGCGTCATCGGCCACGTCGGCCAAAGCTTTGGCGAAGCGGGCGTGAACATCGCCGACATGGTCATCAGCCGCGACGACACCGGTGAGCAGCCCAAGGCCCTCATGATCCTCAAGACCGACGCCAAGCCCGGCGAGGAGTTGCTCAGCACCCTGCGTGCCCGCCCGAACATCAACCGCGTCAAGGCGATCAACCTCCCGCCGCGGGCGTAAATGCCGCACCTCCGGGAAGTAGCCGCGGGGCCCGCCCCGCGCTTCCGGGCGTGCGGGGTTAGCTAAACGCGGGGCAGGCCGCGTGGCTACCTCACGCCGTTGTCGCGTACCCTTTGCCGTGCCCGACACCCCGTTTCAACCCGGCCAGACTTGGACCTATGACACCCGCCCCGGCGAGTCGTCCTCCCGCGCGCGGATCTTCAAAATCGACGTCACCCCCGACGCCACGATCATCCACGTCGGGTTGCTGAACCTCACGTTCCACACCCCAGGCGGCCCCACCGACCAGATCGGCCACCTGCCCATTGAGGAGAACGCGCTTCGGCAAAGCGTGCGGCAGATGGAGAGCCTCGACCCCCCCCCGCCGCCGGTGCCCGAGGGGTACGCGATGTGGCGCGAAGCCTTTGACGCCGGCAAAGCGGGCGTCTGGACGGTGCCGCTGAAGGACACGATCAGCGCGATCGAGACGACCCTTAACCCGCCCCAAGACGAGCCGGTCGAGCCCACATCCTGACGACGCGTCACCCGTAGCTGCAGGCTGACAGCCTGCAGTGGCGACGATGTCAAACTAAAGAGCACACCCGCAGCCGAGGGTTCGTCGACGTCCCCACTGCGGGCTGTCCGCCCGCAGCTACGCATCGCTCGCATGAACGCCATCCGCCGGATCAAACCGTTTCGCCGCCGGCCACAGGGGCCGCAAATGCCAGCTGAGCCAGATGGTGAAGATCGGGTAGACGAGCGTCGCGATGACCAGCCACGCCGGGAGGCGCGGGTACCACGGGATCATCGCCAGCAGCACAACGGCCCACGCGTAGCTGCCCCACAGCACCAGCGGCTTCCACTTCGCCGGAGCCAAATTCGGGTACGGCACCCACACCGGTAGGATCGTCAGCACCGCCAACGCCAGCACGACGGCGGCGTTGAACCACGGCCCCACGTTCGGGGCGAACCACGCTGCCCAGCCGAAGTAGAAGACGGCCAGGTTCCAGTAGCTCGGGAAGCCGCGGAAGAAGCCGGCCGCCTCGTCCTTGGCGTGCTTGTGGGCGAACCCCAGCAGCGACGCCATCATCGCCACGACCACGACCGCCCCGCCGATCAGGTCCGGCACCCAGCCGAGCCGCCAAGTCATCAAGAGCGGCAAAAACGTGAAGCCGAGATAATCCACGATGTCGTCGATCGTCCGCCCGCTGATCTGCGGGGCGGTCGTCTTCACATGCCACCGCCGGGCGAGCGGCCCGTCGAGGGCGTCGACCAGCGTGGCCAGCAGGAACCACAGGAACACCCACCGGGCGTCGGGCGCCGGCGCGCAGAGCTCCGCCGCCGCGAGAAACATGAACGCGATGCCGCTGGCCGTGAAGACATGCACGGCATACCCCTTGACGGCGGTCATGGCGTGCGTCCTCCGAGAGGTAGCTGCGACTCGCCGAGTCGCAGCTACCTAGTTGATCAGCGTCCAGCGGCACGGGCGAATGCGCGACTCGTGCAACGTCGCTGAGGCCCCCACCGCTGCGTAGCAGCGGGGCTACACATGCTTGTCGAGCACGCTGAACTTCGTGCGTAGCCCCGCTGCTACGCAGCGGTGGGGGCCTCAGCGACGTGAGTAACGGGCGGGCGGGCGGACTCCCGCCGCCACGCGGCGGAGGTCCGGCCGAGGGCGATATCGCGATGCCGAAGATCTTCACCGCGCCCCCACGCGTTGTTCGGCCGCGCGGACTTCCGGGTGGCTCAGGGCGTGACCGTCTTCCTCGCCCTCGCGTTCGCGGTTGGCCTGGATCGCAAGTTTCTCCTCGGCCTCCTCGTGATCCTCAGCCTCGGCCTCTTGCGGACGATTGCTCTGTTGCTTCTGCGGGACCAGGGCGAGATCGATCCGCATCGGGAAGTGGTCGCTGCCGACGTACGGCAAGCGCTTCATGTCGATCAGCCGGAACTCCTGCCCGACGAACACGTGGTCCAGCGGGAACCGCAGGTACCACCGGTTGGCATCGAAGCTGTTGTACAGCCCCCGACCCCGCCGCGGGTCGAGCAGGCCGCTGATCCGCAGGAAAATCTCCGTTGTCCGGCTCCACGCCACGTCGTTCATGTCCCCCATCACCAGCGTCGGCAGGTGATCATGATCCCGCTCCTCGGCGATCCGCTTGGCCATCATGATCAGCTCGGCGTCCCGCGGCGACGACGAATCATGCTCCTGCGGTGCCGGCGGCCGGGGGTGCAACACGTGCAGCGCGATGCACCCCCCGCCCTCCAGCTCGACGCGGGCGTGGATGCTCGGGATGTCCTCCTGCACGATGAATTCGACCTCCAGATCGTGCAGCGGCAGCCGGCTCCAGATCGCCATGCCGTACATGTTGTCCAGCGGCACCGCCTTGTGGTGCGGGTAGTCGGCGTCCAGCAGCTCGCCGATTTCCTTCACCCACGGCTCGTTCGTCTCGGCACAAGCGAAGATGTCGGCGTCCTGCGACTTCATGACCCGCCGCCAAAGTTCATAATCGTCGTTTTGTTGCAGAACATTGCTGATAACGATCCGCACCGTCGGGTGCCCGGCGTCCTGATCGGTTGCCGCCTTCAGGTCGCGGCGGGAGGAGCCCAGGTACGGCCAGACCCAATGCGCCTGCCGCCCGATGACGCCCAGCATCGTCAGCGGCACGAGCAGATCCCACCAGGAGAACCCGCCCCACGCCGCCGCCAGCAGGTACAGCACCGCCGTCGCCGCCGCCAGGCACAGGATCTGCAGCCGCGGAAAGTCCCAACCGCGCACGGCGTAGTGCGGGCTCTTGCTCTCGGCCACGAGCGTCACAAACACCCAGAACGCCGCCAAGGCAATGAGCAGCCACCGCAGCCCGAAGATGGTCCAGTCGAGAACTTCGCCCACACGGGCAGTATTAGGCAGACGCCCCGCCTTGCGAACGGGCAAATCGCCGACCACCGCCACCTTCAACGACTTTTCTCAACCGCCCGGTGCCGCCTGAGCAGGTTCGGTACAACGCGCACAGCCGGTCGAGGCACCATTATCTTGAGGTCGGGTTCATTTCATCAGCCCCGCGGCCGCATTCAGGGCAGCGATCGGGCGTCGCGCGGCGATCGTAGCCGCAGGCGGGGCAGTGGCCGGGTGGGGGCGGGCGGCGGAGCCAGGTTTGGGGGCGGGCGAGCCCGAGGGCGAGCAGCAGGCCGAGGGGCGCGAGGAGCCAGTACGGCAGCGACATCGCCCAGACCCGCACGATCGGCTCGGGCGGGTAGGGGACGGGCTGCAACCGGATAGTGCCGTTTTCGGTGCTTGAATGACGTTCGAACCGCAAGCCGAGGGTCGGGTGCTCGCCCAGCGGCCGGCGCTGGCCGAGCGTCAGCTTCGGCACCGGCCAGCCGTGGCGGAAGGGCCATGTGTTCACCGCCACCTTCGGCGGCTGGGGCGTCAACTGGGCGACCTCGAGTTCGTGCTTCTCGAGGTACTGCGTCGGCGTCGCGGCGTGGCTCCACGAGGTCCGCCACCACCAGAGGCCGTGTTCGTCGAAGCCCCAATCGCCCGCGGCCGTAAGTCGGTCGGCGACGGCCCGCGGATCGGGCGGCTCCGCCTGCGGATTGAAGTCCGAGAGCAGCCGGGCTTGGACGATCATGTTCGGCGGGGGCTGTCGGCTGCTGAACGCGTGACCGGCCAGCACGCACGACGCCGCCAGCAGGACAACGGTTGCGGCCATCCGCCAGCGGCTCGTCGAGTTGACCGCCGTGCGCGGGTGGGTACGCCGTCGCCACGCCCACGGCCGGGCGAGCCAGACGGTCAGCAGCCCGCCGACCACCACGAGAAGCCACCACGGCAGCGCCACGGCCCATACCCGCACCACCGGCTCCGGCGGCAACGGGGCAGGTAGGACCCAGACCGCATCGTCCCGCCGGACTTGTTGATCAAACTGGACGCCCAGCGCGGTGCTCTCGCCTAGCGCCTGCCGCTCGCCGAGGATCAACCGCGGCCACGGCGAGCCGTTGCGGCGGGACCATTGGTCGGCGAATGGCTCGGGCATCATCGACGTCGCCTCGAGGCCGTGCTTTTCCAGAAATTGCGTCGGCGTTCCTTCCCCGCCCCACCGACTGCGCCACCACCAGAAGCCATCGGCGTCGACGCCCCAGTTCCCCGCGGCCGCCAGCCGCCCGGCGACCTCGCTCGGCTCGGGCGGCGGCGTGGCGTGGTTGAAGAAGTTGGCAAGCCCCGGGCGAAAACTGGTGAACGCCCCCGGCGACACCAGCCAGCCGCGCACCACGTGGCCCCCCCAGCAGGCACGTCAGCGCCAGCATTCCCACCGCCGCGGCCACCCGCCAACGCCTCACCCGGTTCCCCACCCGCACTCCGAACACCGGCCGGGCGTCGCCCGGCAGTCGTAGCCGCAGGCGGGACAGTGACCCGGCAGCGGCCGCCGACGAAGCCACGACCACGGGCGGGCGAGGGCGAGGGTTGCCGCGAACCCAACTGCTGCGGCCAGCCAGTACGGGATCATGATCTCACTCACCCGAAGCGGCGGCGGACCACCTCGCCCGGCCGGTGGATGAGGTCGCGCGCCTTCGAGTTCCTCCAAGTACACAAGCGTCGGCAACGGCCCGTCGACATCGGACGCGGCCTGCCAGCGGAGTCTCGGTAGCGCGAGGGTGCCCCACCGCGTCCACGAGTCGCCATTCATCCATAGATCGGGAGATTCGATGCCATACTCGGCCCGCTGCCCCCGTTGCAGCAGAAACTCCTGCGGCGGCACTTCGTGGCTCCAGCGCGTCTGCCACCAATGCCAACCGGCTCGGTCGAATCGCCCGTAGGAAGCTTGCTCCAGTCTCGCCAAGGCCAGCGGCTCCGTCGGCGGGAGCGTCCCGCAGACCACGGAGCCGGGCCGCAACATGGCGTGATCCAGTTGCCAGCCGTAAAGGGCATAGCCGGCTGTCGCGCTGGTGAGCGCGAGCAGCACAGCCGCGGCGGCAGTCCGCCGGCGGCTCATCCGGCCCCCCGCAGTTCGGGGCGGTTGGCGATGTCGGTGCGGGTGGTCATTCCCTCGAAATGGACCTTCTCCACGGCGGCGTAGGCGTTGTGGCGGGCGGCGGCAAGGGTGTCGCCCAGCGCGGTGATGCCCAGGACGCGGCCGCCGGCGGTGACGAGGTGGCCGGCGTCGCTGGCGGTGCCGGCGTGGAAAATCTTAACATCGTCGAGCGTTTCGGCGTCGGCGATGCCGGTGATGCGGTGGCCGGTGGTGTGCTTGCCGGGGTAGCCGCGGCTGGCGGCGACGACGCAGACCGCCGGGCGGGGGTCCATGACGAGTGGCACGTCGGCTTCGGCCAATCGGTTCTCGGCGGCGGCGCGGAGGGTGGCGTACAGCCCCTTCTGTGCCCGCATCATCAGCGGCTGACACTCGGGGTCGCCGAAGCGGACGTTGAACTCCAGCACCTTCGGCCCGCCCTCGGTGAGCATCAAGCCGGCGTACAAAATGCCTTGGTACTCGATGCCGTCCCGGGCGAGGGCATCGAGCGTGGGGATCAGGATGTCCTGCTCGACGCGGGTGAGCAGCTTCGGCGTGAGGAGCGGGGTCGGGCAGTACGCGCCCATGCCGCCGGTCATCGGGCCGGTGTCGCCATCTTCGGCGGGCTTGTGGTCTTGGCAGGGGTCGAAAACGTAGATGTCGCGGCCGCTGACCAGCGCCAGCACGCTGACCTCCGGGCCGCGCAAAAGCTCCTCAACGATGATCCGGCCGCCGGCGTCGCCGAACTCGCCGCGGCGGAGCATGGCGTCGATGGCGGCCATCGCGTCGGCCTCGCGGTAGCAGACGGCCACGCCCTTGCCCTTGGCCAGGCCGACCGCTTTGATGACGATCGGCGCGCCGCGCATGCGGACGTAATCCTCGGCGGCCTCGGCGCGGGTGAAGCTGCGGGCCTCGCCGGTGGGCACCGACGCCTGCCGCATCAGCTCCTTGGCGAACCACTTGTCGGCCTCGAGCTGGGCCGCCTTCTTGCTCGGGCCGAGCACGCTGATGCCTGCCTCGCGGAGCGTGTCGGCGACGCCGGCGGCGAGCGGGTCTTCGGGGCCGATGATGGCGAAGTCGACGCCGGCCCCCTGGCAGTACTTCCGCACGGCCTCGGGGTCGGCGGGGTTGACCGTCACGCACTCGGCCGCCTCGGCGACGCCGGGATTGCCGGGCAGGGCATGGATCGGCGGGCAATCGGGATCTTGCCCCAGCCGCCAAGCCAGTGCGTGTTCGCGTCCGCCGGAACCGAGAAGAGCCACTGCCGCCATGCGGGCAGATTAGGCTGCGGTCATGGAACCGAACGCGGCGAAGCCAGCCGAATGGTGGGCCGACCTCTCCCACTCGGCCAAGGGCCGGATCGCGGAGATGAAGGTGCTGCAGCGGGCGCTGGTGAAGGGCTGGACCGCCAGCGTCACGCAACCCGACGCCCGGTACGACCTGGTGCTCGACGACGGCCAGAGGCTGTGGCGGACGCAGGTGAAGTGGGCCGGCACCTACGGCACGCCGGGAGCGACGGTGGTATCGCTGACCCGCTGGGCTGGCAACGGCCGCGACCGGCCGCGCGGCAAGACGCGGCGGTATTCGCCGGCGGAAATTGACGCCGTAATTGCCTACGTCCCGCCGATCGACAGGCTGGTGTGGTTCGACGGCGAGCATCTGACCAAAAGCAGCATCCAGGTCCGCTATCAACCGGCGGGCAACGGACAAAAGCGTGGCGTGCTGTACGCGGCCGACTTCCAGTGGTAGACTACAAGTTCAAGTGCGGGCTGTAGCGCAGCTTGGTTAGCGCGTCCGTCTGGGGGACGGAAGGTCGCAGGTTCGAATCCTGTCAGCCCGACTTCTCGCGAACTCAAGCCCTTCGATGAGCATGTCGAAGGGCTTTCTTGCTGAGAGGTGGTACGCGGTCGGCGCGGCCTGTCCTCCACCGGAACCCGGCCGATCACGACCTGGGGTGTTCCAGGAGCGGGTTCGGCACCAAGCTGCATCTCGTGACATTCTGAACCGCGGCGTCGGCGTGGTCCTGAGCATCCTGAACGCAATGATCACGCCGGGGCAGGCGTGGCGGGGCCGTGATCTGCGATGGGGCGCTGACAGCCCGCTTTGCTTCAATCCGGTGTTGTACCGCCGGCGGAACCTCATCGAGCCGCCCGTCAGCGGGCTGAGGCGTGACAAACGCGTGGCCACGCAAAGCGACAAGCTGGGGGTCTACCACCTCGCCTTCGTCCAGTTCGGGACCACGCACGACCTGCTCGAACTCCTGTTCTCAAACGGCTTCTGGATCGGCACGCGGATTCCGAGCACCGGCACGTTTCGTCTGCTGATTCGTAGGCTTGAAGTGCTGCCGTACAGCTCGTCACGCCGTGGGTGATGCCGGTGGCCACTGGACAAGCGGCGATGCCGCAGAACCTCGCCCGCGTCGCAGGCGATCACTCGGCTCGCCCGACAACCTGGACAACGTGAAGCATGAGATCAACGCCGACCTCGACAACACGGACGGGCGACCTCTCGGCCACGAGCAGGATGAGGTGTTCGGCCACCGTGACGGACGGTTGGCGTCGGCGTCGGCGTTCAGCCTCCGGGCGTTGGACATGCCAGCCCATGAAGTGCGGGCGGAATGCGGAATGCGGAATGCGGAATGCGGGATGAGGAATCGGCTCGAATCGGCTCGAATCGGCCACACGCGGGCCGCGACGTTGAAGCCGCACGGCGACGACCCGGCCTTGGTAAGCGAACCCGCCGATGAACCCCAAGCCGTCGCCGCGTCGTGAACACCACGGCCGCACAACTCGACGTCGAGCATCGCCTGCTGATGAGCGGTTGAGCCGTTGGCGAAGCTGCTGGCCGAGCGTGCCGACGCCTCGCCGACTCCGGGCGACTACACGCAACGCACATCGCGGCGGCCCGGTATCGGGATCAACCCGGCTTCTGCCCGCCCCCGTTGCACCTGCCCCACCGGTGCGACTTGCATGACCGGCTTTACCCCTATTCGTCCGACTTCAAGCCGCAGCCGACGCCCTCGCCGCCTGCGGAGCCGGGTCGGTGAACCACAAGCCGTCGGCCAAGCCGGGCGACCTGTACGCCGACACAACCACGGCGAGCATGTCAACCGGTTGGCTGGCGTTCGGAGTGAGCCGGCCGGGCAAGCTTGGCCGGGCGACCGCGAAGCTCGTGGTCATGCCGTAAGCATTGAACGCGGCGTCGCGGAACATCCGCCTGATGATCTGCGTTCTCGCGTTGATGCTGCCCCGCGTGTGGCCCGCTTCGACCATCGCCGAGCGGACCGTCAGCAAGTGGTGGGCGTCGATCTTGTCGGCCGGGAAGTCGCCAAAGCAATCGACCAACAACCTGTTGGCCGGGACGATCTTCCTCATCATCGGCGCCTGCGGCCCGCTGCCGCGTTCTTCCTGACTCCGCAGGAAGCCGGCCGCAAACCCTTCCACGTCGGGCCGAATGTCGCCGCGGCCCTGCCCCTCGAGAGGCGAAGTCGGCAGTCAACTACCAACATGCGAGCCTGCGGAAAGCAACCTGCCGGACCGAAAGACGTCGTAACGACTCGTCAGGCAACGACTTAAGATAAAGCGGGTGAGGAGATTCGAACTCCTGACGTCCAGCTTGGGAAGCTGGCATTCTGCCACTGAATTACACCCGCGGTGGGGGAGTGTAGCGGGGGTGCGTTGGCGGGTCGAGGGGGTTGGGGTTGTCGGGGACTTGCTTTACCCGGTTTCGGCCATGTGTGGCGGGTTGACGCATTGGGCGGGTTGGGGCGATAATCGACGGATGGCTCGATTCCGCTTGGAAGCCGTGGCGTCGCTGGCGCGGCAGATGGGGTTCACGCCCGCCCCAACCCGGCTTGCGCAGTTGGCGCGGGCGGAGGTGCTGTGTGGCGAGGTCGAGCCGGAACGGGCGTATCCGACGGAATTTGTGGTTTATCGGGTCACGGATTTTCGGGCGAAGACCCTTGACGGCGGCGGGCTGCTCACGGGGCTGGCGTTGCGGCACGATTTGGGGCTGCTGATCGAGACGGTGAGCGATCAGATGGATTTGCCGGCCAGTGAGGCGGGGGAGCCGGTGCTGGGGGTGCAGCAGGCGGCGGCGCGGTTCAACGTCTCGACCAAAACCATTCAGCGGTGGCGGCGCAAAGGGTTGTGTGCCAGGCGGTTTGTATTTGAGGACGGGAAGAAGCGGGTCGGCTTCTTGCTGTCGAGCATTGAGCGGTTCGCCGGGCAGAGCGGCGGCGAGGTGTCGGCGGTGGCGACGGCGGTGTCGGGCGACGAGACGGCGGCGATGGTGCGGCACGCCCGGCGGTTGACGACGTTGTGCCATTGTGATGAGGCGGAGACGTGCCGGCGGATCGCGCGGATCATGAAGCGATCGCCGATGGCGGTGCGGCACACGCTGTTGCATCACGATCAGTGCCACCCGGAAGCGGCGGTGCTGCCGTGGGCGGCGGCGGTGGCGACGAAGAAGCAGCGTCGGCGGGTGGTCCGCGGCATTGAGGCCGGGCGGCCGATCCGGTGGCTGGCTCGGAAGGTGAAGTTGCCGCGGGCGACGGTCGCGCGGATCGTGATCAATCGCGAGGCCAAGCGTTTGACGAAGCAGCGGGCGGTGTTCATCGACGACCCGCTGCTACGGGGGCCGGAGGCGTTGGGGCAGATTCGCGATCTGTTGTCGGCGGGTGATCTGGCTGCGCCGGCCGAAGCGCCGCTGGCCGATCGGCGGCGGCAGGGGGCGGGCGATGTGGCGGCGTTGTGTGCCGCCCGGCTGCTGTCGGCGGCGCAGGAGCGGGCGTGGTTTCTGAAATTCAATTACCACCGCCGGCGGTTCGCGCTCGCCCGGCGGGCGTTCGATCCGATGCTGGCCCGGCGGCGGGATCTGATGGCGTTGCGCCGCGAGCTCGACGCGGCGGCGGCGGCGCGGAATTACTTGGTGCAGGCGAACATGCGGCTCGTCGTGAACATCGCCCGGCGGCACCTTCGGCCGGATCTGGACCTCATGGAACTGGTGAGCGACGGCACGCTGGTGCTCATGCGGGCGATCGACGGGTTCAACGTCGGCCGTGGCAACAAATTCAGCACGTACGCGACGCTCGCTTTGATGAAGGGATTCGCCCGCAGCGTGCCGCAATCGGTGGCCAAGCGGCTCACGGGCGACGCGGCGCGGCTGGCCGAAACGCCGGCGAACGGGCCGGTGATCGGGCGGGCGCTGGCGGATCAAGAGGTGGTGCGGGGGCTGTTGGCGCAGTTGGAGCCGCAGGAGCGGGACGTGCTGCTGGCCCGGCAGGGGTTCGCCCAGAGCGACGGGCGATTGACGCAGGGCGACCCGGCGACGCTGGACCAGGTGGGCGAGCGGCTGGGCGTGCCGAAGCACCGGGTGCGGGACTTGGAGCGGCGGGCCCTCGTGAAGCTGCGGGCGTTGGCGCCGGCGGTGTCGTAGAGTCGAGCCATGGCCGCGTCTGCTGAGTTGAAGTGTCCGATTTGTGGGGAGCGGGTCGATCCGCTGACCAGCCGGGATGCCGATGCGCCCTACCCGTTTTGCAGTCGGCGGTGTCGGATGGTGGACCTCAACCGGTGGTTTGACGGGGCGTACCAGATCGACGCCGAGCGGGCGGAGGATGCTGAAGGCAGCGGGGGTAATGGCGGGGGTGAGGAACGGGCGTCGGGGCGGGACGGGTTTGATCGGGATCATCGGGCGATTTAGACTCGCCGGTTCGCATGGCCGACGACCCCGCCCCACCCTCATCCAAGCCTTCGGTTGACGCCGAGCCGAACGAGTCGAAGGTGCCGGGGTCGGTGCCGGAGGACGAGTTCGAGCCGTTCGAGCCGAATAAGCCGCTGCTGCCGGCGGGGACCGACGCGGTGGTGCGGGCCGTCGATTGGCGTGGGGCGTTGCCGTTCACGCACATTTTCCAAGGGTTCCGCATCGCCAAGCAGGGTTCGATGATTTTGCTGGCGCTGGTGGCGGTGCTGCTGCTGTATTTGACCGGGCAGGCGCTGGACGCGGCGTGGCGGGTCGTGCCGTGGACCGAGCGGCCGGTGGCCGGGTCGGTGGAGCTGTACGCGGCGACGGTGCTGCTGCCCGAGGCGCCGGACTACCACCAGGCCGTGGCAACCGAGCGGGAGCGGCTTGAGCAGAACGTCGAGCGCCGCCGAGCAACGCTCGCCGCGGCGCGTGACGTCGATCCGGCGGGCATCGATCTGGGCGACATCAAGGACGACATCCTCGCCGAGCGGGCGGCGGCGATCGCGGCGGCGCGGGAACTGGGCGAGGACGCCGACGCCGCGGCGGCGGTGAGGAGTGCATACGAGAACGCCAGCGAGGAGTGGGCGCAGGTCAGGGCGGTCGAGGGCGTCGGGCCGTTCATGGCGTTCCTGGAGTTCGAGACGAACCAGCTCAACGCGGCGGTGGTGGCGCTGCTGTTGGACTGGAGCGTGTGGGGTGCCCTCTCGGCGCTGGGGGCCATGCTGCTGATCGGGCCGGCGTGGGCGATCACGCAGTACCCGGTGTTTTTCCTGCTCTACTTCCTCATCTCGCTGGCGATCCTGGCGATCTGCGGGGGCGCGATGACGCGGATCGCGGCCATCGGGTTCGCCCGCGACGAGACGGTCGGGTTCCGCGAGGCGCTGCGGTTTTCCAGCGGCAAATTCGTCAGCTTCGTGACCGCCCCGCTGATTCCGCTGCTGCTCCTGGGGGCGCTGGGACTGCTCGTGGCGGCGGGCGGGGCGATCATGAACCTGTGGGCGCCGGGCACCGTCGTCGTGGCGGCCGGGTTCTTTTTGATCCTGCTAGCGGCGCTGGTGATGACGCTGCTGGTGGTGGGCTTGCTCGGCGGGGTGAGCTTGATGTTCCCGGTGATCGCGGTGGAGAGCACCGACAGCTTCGACGCGATGAGCCGGAGCTTCACGTACCTGTACGGCCAGCCGTGGCGGCTGTTGTTTTACAAGCTGGTGGCGCTTGTCTACGGGGCGGCGGTTTATGGGGCCGTGCGGTTGTTCGCGTGGCTGCTGCTGCTATTGGCGCACGCCTTCGCCGGGCTGTTGGTGTTCCGCACACTCGACGGCGATCGGCCGGTGCTGGGCAGCATCTGGACGGACACCCTGCCGCCGGGGTCGCTCAGTTATGATGTCGACTACTTCGCCCTCTCGCCGATGAACGACCTCGCCGCGTCGTTGCTGTCGTTCTGGATCTACCTGGTCGTCGCGTTGGTCGCGGCGTTCGCGGTGTCGCTGTATTTCACGCTCTCGACGATCATCTACCTGCTGATCCGCCGCGAGGTCGACGCGACGAGCCTCGACGACGTCTACATCGAGTACGACGAAGCGGCCCTGATGCGGGAGCTGGCGGTGGATGAGTTGAAGGCTTCGAAGTAGGTGGCCGAAGGGATTAGGTGTTAGGCCGGAAGCGAAAAGTTTCTTCAACCTAACACCTGACACCTAATCCCCAACACCCAACTCCTTCCCCTCACAGCTCCAGCTCCACCGCCACCCGGAAGTACGGTTCGTCGCTGGCGTTGGCGACGTCGTCGTCGTCGCGGGTGTCGAAGCCGACGCTGAAGTCCTGGTCGAACGCGAAGCCGCCGGCGGCGATGACGTTGAGGTTGTCCTCGACGCGGTAGCGGAGGCCGATCTCAGCACGTTGCTGGCTGAAAATGAGCCGGTCGTTGCCGTTGGCGAGCTCGTTGACGTGGAACGCCTCGGTGCTGGCGGTGTAATCGATGAAGATGCCGAAGCCTTCGTCGAAGCCGTAGTCGATGCGGCCGGTAATGCTGTCGGGAATCGTGTACTGCAGACGGAACTCGAGCTGCTCGGTCGGCGAGTAGACGATGCTGCTGAACGGGAAGCCGACCGACAGCTCCAGCTCCTCAGTCGGCTTGCGGATGAACTGGAACCCCGGCAGCGGCACGTCGGGCAGGAAGCTGCGGTTGCCGTCGTAGTTGATCACGAAGCCGAACCGGTCGCCGCTCTTGAACCATCGGCCCTCATCGCGGAACTCCTTGCCGACCGCGAGGTTCGCCTCGCCGTACCACGCGTTGGCGTCGCCGAAGGCGTTGCTGCCGGCGTAGCCGAGGCCGACCGTGATGCCGGCGACGATCGTCTCGTCCTGGCTCTGGAAGATGCCCATGCCAAAGCCGAGCCCGGCGTCGACCAGATCATTCGGCAGAACCGGGTCGTTCGTGTCGAGGTGCAAATGGGTGTAGTTGTACCCGAACCGCCCCTGGGCCCGCTCCAGCACCGAGCCGACCGGGCCGGGGATGTCGAGCTGGAAGCGGCCGAAGTTTTCGTAGCGGTCGATGCCGAGCCGGAACCCGTTGCCGCTTTGGCCGGTCTCCTGGATCGTGGCGCTGCTGGTCAGCTCGAACCACCGGTCATCCTCCGGCAACGGCTTGAGTAGCAAATCGGGCCCGACCTGCGCAACGGCGGTCGAGGCGGCAAGCGAAACAACGGCAACAACGGCCAAGGGCAGAGGCTTCATGTCGCCGGACGATCCCCGAAGTCGCCGCGTTTGGCAAGGGGCGAATGCGGAAGGGACTGAGGGACTGAGGGACTGAGGGCGGATTCCAAAGTTCGGTCCCTTCGTCCCTCAGTCCCTCAGTCCCTTCGTCCCTGCTCCCCACCCCCGCTAAGCTGCCCCGATGCCGAAGCGTGGTCTGTTCATTTTGCCCCTCGCCCTGCTGCTCGCTTTGACCGGCGGCTGTGCGACGCTTCGCACCACCGACCCGCCGCGGACGGCGACCGAGTTGTTCCTGCTCAACGTCGCCACCGAGCGGGCCGTGGAGAAGCTGAACCTCACCGCCCTGCGGGATCGCAAGGTATTTTTGAGCGAGGACTACATCTTCGGCCCCACCAGCAACGCCGGGCAAAACCTCTCGCTCTCCAATGAGGTGCCCGACGAGCAAAGCTACCTTGTCGGCGAGGTCCGCGCCCGCATGCTGGCCGCCGGTGCCCGGTTGGTGGCAAGTCGCGAGGAGGCCGAGGTGATCGCCGAGGTTCGGGTGCAGGCGCTGGGCATCGACAAGCTGGAGTACGTGTTCGGCATCCCGGCCATCGCCGCGCCCAGTGCCGAGGTGCAGGGCGTGCCGCTCTTGACGCCGGAGATCGCGTTTCTCAAAAAGCTCAACCAGCAGGGCTACAGCGCCGTCGGCATCGTGAGTTATTGGAAGGATTCCGGGGAGTTGCTCGATTCCCGCCCGATCGAGATCGGCGAGACGAGCCGCGAGGACTTCTGGATCTTCGGCATCGGCCCGAGGACGGTCGGCGACATCCCGCCGGCGGGGGATTGAACGTCTGGCCAAGGAGTAATCATGTCGGACGACGCGAAGACGGTGGAAGTGAAACAGGCGGACAAGGTCGTGCTCACCGACGAGCGGCCCGGCTTCTTCAAGCGCTGGGGGCTGCGGCTGGGCAAGACGCTGCTCGCCGCCGTATTGCTGCTGGGGCTGGGGCTGCTGGTCGTGCAAATCGTCCTGTGGTCGGCCCTGCCGCGGGGGATTGTGCAGAGCGCGATCACCGGGGCCACCGGGCTGCCGGCGGAGCTGGACGGGCTGAGCGTGTCGCTGCTGGGCGCGGTGAACGTCGAGGGCGTCCGCATCTACCTGCCCGGCGACGGTGAGCCGTTGGCCGTGGTGGACGAGCTCTCGGCCCAGCTCAACCCGCTGCCGATCGCCGGGTGGGAGGTGCTCACCGGCAAGCCGACGATCCGCTCGGTGAGCATCAACGGCGTGACGATCCATGCCCGGGAAGAAGACGGCGTCTGGAACGTGCTGACCGCCCTTGAACAAATTCAAGCCGCCGGCGGCAAGTCTGCTCCGTCGGCGTCCACGCCGTCATCCGGCCCGATCCCGGTGAACCTGCCGCTGCCAACCGTCGACGTCACCGGCGTCCGCGTCAACGTGACCCGCAACGGCGACACCCACACCCTCGGCGACCTCACCTTTCGCGGCGAAACCGTCGCCCCGCTGCTCTACAAGTTCGGCTTCGGCAACAACAGCGCCAACGGCACCGTCCTTTCCGGCGAGGGCTCAATCATCCCGGCCGCGGCGTTCGGACACGAGGTGCGGATCACCGTGGCCAAAGGATTCGCCGAGTGGGTCGGGCCGATCGCTCCGGTGCCGCCGGTGACGGTCGAACAACTCGTCTGGAAAGGCACCGCCGCCAACGGCCTCGACGGCAAGCTGACGATCCAACACGCCGCGGCCGAGGGCCTGGCCGACGTGGCAACGGGTGAGATCGACATCACCGCCGGGTCCGGCGACGGGCCGCTGGTGGAGGCGATTATCAACAACTTGAAAGCTGACGTCATCGCCGGCAACGTCGGCTTGACCAAGGTCATCAGCGGCCGGGTGGTGGTGACGCCGGAGAACGTGGTCGAGGTCCACAACCTCGCCGCCGAGCTCCTCGAAGGTCGCGCCGTGCTGGAGCTGGGCCGGTTCGACACCACCGACCTCACCGGCAGCGTCGAGGGTTTTGCCGAGAACCTGGTTTATCAGGGCGTTCAGGTCGAGGGCAACCTCACCGGCACCGCCGAGCAATCCGATATCAACGGCTTCCAGCTCGACATCGACGGCAACTTCACCGGAACCGATCCCACCGGCCGCCGCTTCGGCGGCACTGCCACCGTCGACGCCGCCGGACCGACCTACGAACAACTCGTCTGGGATGCCCGCCTCACCGAGTCCGTTTACGGCGCCGAAGGCGACGTCCGCTCCCTGCCCTCGGCGGTGCTGGCGGCCGAGTCGATTTTCAACGACAACGTCCAGCGCGTCGAGCTGATCAAGCTGGCCGTCGACGACGGCGAGCTGCTTCAAGTCAAGGGCGTGGCCGACTGGACGCCCGAGGTCGACAAGTGGGAGATCTCGGCCGAAGTGCCCGGCGTGGTCGTGAACCTGCCCAGCACGCTCAAGCCGTACAACGCCGCCGACTTCAGCGGCCGCACCACGCTCAGCGGCACGCTCAGTGTCGTGACCGATCTCGGCCATGAGGTGAACGTCGATGTCTTCACCGCCCACTTCGGCGGCCTGGTGTTCGACCTCACCGGCGCGATCTACCCCGGCGGCAAGCCGACCCCCGAGGCCACCGGCGACCAGCCGCAGCAGATGGCCGAGTCGGCGACGCAACCCGCCACCCAGCCGACGCCGGGCGCGGGCGGCATGCTGGCATTCCTGCAAACCTTGCCCGCCGAGTTCGAGGGCTCGGTCCGGCTCGACGACACCGCCGCGGCGAGGCAGCTTTTTCAGGGAGATTCCGACGACTTTCTCGCCACCGTCACGATCAACGGCGACTTCCGCGCGCTCGACTTCGAGCTCAAAGGCGAAGCGACCGGTCAGAACATGGCCATCGCGGGGCAGCCGATCGAGGACTTCTCCGGCAAGCTTGTCGCTGACGTGACTCGGCGGGCGCTGCGGATCGAGACGAGCGACGTGAACCTCTTCGGCGGCACCGCCGGCTTCGAGGCGCGGCTGCCGTTCGACGCCACGCCGATCAAGGCCCGGCTGCTCGGCGACGATCTGAACGTCGCCACCCTCGCCGCCATCGCCGGGTACCCGGTGCAGGGCCGCGCCGGCATCGACCTCACCGCCACCGCCGCCGGGCTGTCGCTCGACGCGTTGCAGGTCAGCGGCGACATCAACCTAAACGGCGAGAACGGCATTCGTTTCGCCGACGCCACCCTCGCCGACACCATCGACGTCGGCGTCGCCTTGGACGGCTCGACCGTCCGCATCGAGCCGGTCACGCTCACGCTCGACGACGACACCCTTTCCGCGACCGCCGGGTTCGACCTCACCGCGCTCGACACCTTCGCCGCCAGCGTCTCGACCGAGGGTTACCCGGTGAAAGTCGACGCTCTCGATGACGCGGCCGACGTGCGGATCGTACGGCTCGACGTGCCGGGCGTGACGCTGACGCTCGGCGATGAGGGGCCAAGTGCCGTCGGGCAGATCGGCTTCGGTGCCACGGTGAGTCGGCCGGGCGATGCACCCGGTGCACCATTGACCGCCGTGTCGCTCGACACCACGCTGCTCGGCCGGGCGGTGGCGCTGGACACGCTGGAGCTGTCGATCCTCGACGCCGGCACGATCTACGGCGAGCGAGGCTACCTCGAGTTCGACAAGCCGCTGCAGGGCCGGCTGGTGCTGCGGGGCACCGACCTCGACCCGGCGCCGGTCCTGCGCAACGTGCTGCCCGACGCCGACCCGGCCGACTACGTCAGCGGCGGGCTCGACTTCTTCCTGGAGCTCCGCCCCGACGACACCGACCGGCCATTGGGCAACTTTCTCATCGACTTTGATCTGGTGGCGAGCGAGCCGGAGACGTTGTTCATCCGCAACGTGCCGGTGGATGGGCTCACGTCGAACCTCTCGCTGGTGCTCAACGAGGAGATGATCAAGGCGGGCGAACTCGACCTCAAGGTGTTCGAAAAGCTTGTGAGCCGCAAGGTGCGGATCGAGATGGCCGGCGGCGTGATCAACGGCTTCACCCGGCTCAGCCAGAAGGAACTGCCCGCGGCGGAAAACCGGCCGCCGGAGCTGGTGTGGACGGCCATGCTCAACCTCGACATCGGCGACGACCCGAACGAAACGGGCGAGGCCAGCATCCGGCCGCTGGACCTCAAAAAGCTCGCCCGCGCCGCCGAGATTGACCCGGAGGACCTCGACCCGATCGGCCAAGTCGACGGGAAAATCGGCATCCGCGGTCCGATCCGATTCAGCGACTTGATGGACGGCGACGAGGAAGCGCTGAAGCTGCTCAGCGGCGACGGGCGGTTCAACCTCTCGCTGCTGCAGCTCCGCGGCGAGACCGGCGACAAGCTCAGCTTCACCCTCGACCGCACGCCAAACGGCTACGGCACCGTCGGCTTCGCCCTCAGCGACCTCACGTTTCGGGCCCGCGACATCGCGGTGTTCGTCAACGGCGCCGAAGTCCGCGGCACGCTGCTGGCCGAGAACCTGACGCTTGGCAACAACGCCCTGCTCGACGGCCGACTCGTCGCGTTGCCGCGGCCGCTGAAGGACAGCAACGTGCCGGTGATCGGTGACTCGGCCGACGAATTCTTCACCGCCATCCTCGCCGGCAGCGGCGCGACGTTCTTCAACATCGGCGGCACCATCGCAGAACCCCGACTCAGCGCCGCCACCCTCGACGACCTCGGCGGCGACATCGGAAAAATCCTGGGTGGGGGGTGAGTTGAGGTTTGTCCTTTGTCCCTGGTCCTTTGTCTTCGGTCCTTGGCCGTTCGTCGGAGCGACCGCAGATTCAACCAGGGCAAAGGACAAATGACCAAGAACAAAGAACGCGTAAGCTCACCCCGTGAAAGCGCTGGTGAAACAACATGCCGAGCCCGGCCTCTCGTGGGTGGACGTGCCGGAGCCGGTTTGCGGGGCCGATGAGGTGCTCATCCGCGTGAGCAAGACCGGCATTTGCGGCACCGATTTGCACATCTGGAAGTGGGACGACTGGGCCAAGCGGACGATCCCCGTGCCGATGGTCGTCGGCCACGAATTCGTCGGCGAGATCGTTGAAGTCGGCGACCGCGTCGAGGCGTACCAGGTCGGGCACGTCGTCAGCGGTGAGGGGCACATCGTAAAGAGCCGCTGCCGCAACTTCTACGCCGGGCGGCACCATTTGTGTGCCGAGGTCGAGGGCGTGGGCGTCCAGCGGGCCGGGGCTTTTGCGGAGTATTTGGCCATTCCCGCCCGCAACGTCTGGCACCACAAGCCGGGCATCAGCGAGGATGTGATGGCCATCTTCGACCCGTTCGGCAACGCCACGCACACGGCGCTGCAGTACGACGTGCTGGGCGAGGACGTGCTGATCACCGGGGCAGGCCCGATCGGCTGCATGGCCGCGGGCATCGTCCGCCACGCCGGGGCCCGGCACGTGGTGGTCACCGACGTCAACGATTTTCGCCTGAATCTGGCGAAAAAGCTGGGCGCGACCCGCACCGTGAACGTCGGCCGGGAAAATCTGAAGGACGTGCAGCGCGAGCTGAAGATGGAAGAAGGCTTCGACGTCGGCCTGGAGATGAGCGGCCACGCCGGGGCGTTCGGCGACATGATCGCCAACATGTGCCACGGCGGGAAGATCGCCGTGCTCGGGATTTTCCCCGAGAAAGTGGCGCTCGACATGGACCCGATCATCTTCGGCATGCTGACGATCCGCGGCGTCTACGGCCGGCAGATGTTCGAGACTTGGTACAAAATGACCGTCATGCTCCAGAGCGGCCTGGACGTCGAGCCGATCATCACGCACCGGCTCCCGGCCCGCGAGTACCGCGCCGGCTTCGACGCCATGCTCGGCGGCGACTGCGGCAAGGTGATCCTGGACTGGCGGCAACTTTGATTGAGCCGCGGCCCATTCAGAAGCTTCCGGCGAGCCTGGTCAACAAGATCGCCGCCGGCGAAGTCGTCGAGCGGCCGGCGAGCGTGGTGAAGGAACTCGTCGAAAACGCGCTCGACGCCGGGGCAAAACGCGTGGTGCTCGAAGTCGAGGAGGGCGGCCGGGCGCTGATCCGCGTGACCGACGACGGCCGCGGCATGCCGGCGGATCAGTTGCCGCTGGCGTTCGCGCCCCACGCGACGAGCAAGATCACCGACGACGCCGACCTCGACGGCGTCGCCACGCTCGGCTTCCGCGGCGAGGCGCTGGCGAGCATCGGCGAGGTCAGCACGGCGAAGATCACCACCCGCACGCCAAGCGACGCCGCGTGGCAGATGACCAACGACGGCGGCACGATCGGCGACGTCCAGCCCGCCGCCGGCAACGTCGGCACCACGGTGGAGATCCGCGACCTTTTCTTCAACGTGCCCGCCCGGCGGAAGTTCCTCAAGGGCGCCGCGGCCGAGGCGGCGCACGTCACCGAGGTCATCACCAAGCTCGCGCTGGCCCACCCGGAGATCGCCTTCCGCTACGTCCGCGACCACAAGACGATCTGGGACCACCCCGCCGGCGACCCGACCAAGCGCTGGCTCGTCGGCTGGCCCACCGAACACGCCGAGGGGGCGCTCGGCGTCCGCCGGGCCGATGGCGGGTATGGCGTCGAGGGCGTCGTCGGGTTGCCCGAACACGCCGCAACGCACGTCCGCTACCAGCACCTTTACGTCAACGGCCGCCCGATCCGCGACCGCTACCTGCAGCACGCGCTCAAGGAAGCCTTCCGCGGCCTGACCGAGCCGGGCCGGCACCCGGCGGCGGTGCTGATGGTCGCGGTGCCGCCAACGGAGATCGACGTCAACGTCCACCCGGCTAAGGCCGAGGTGAGGTTCCGCGAGAGCGGCCGGGTCCACGCCCTGCTGCTGTCGGCCGTCCGCGAGGCGCTGCTCGGGGCCGATTTGACGCCAAGGGCCCAGCCGCGGCCCGAGCCGGCCGAACCCCGCGAGGACGTGCGGCAGACGCTGGCGGCGTTTTTCAAGGAAGGATTGGAGAGCCAGGTCACGCAGCCCCGCCTTGAACCGACACCTCCCGCCGAGCCGGAGCCTCAACCCCCCGCCCCGCCGCCGGCCGTGGACGAGCCGGTGCCGGCCGGGGCGATGCAGGTGCACAACAGCTACCTCGTCGTGCCCGACGACGACGGCATGCTCATCATCGACCAGCACGCGCTGCACGAGCGGGTCATCTTCGAGGACCTTTTGCAACGCCTCCGCCGCGGCGCGCTCGAGAGTCAGGCGCTGTTGCTCCCGATGACGTTCGACGCCGACGGCGAGGAGCTGGCCAAGCTCGACCGCCTCCGCCCACTGCTCGCCCGGCTCGGGTTGGAGGCCGAGGCGTTCGGCCCCGACAGCATCGCGATCCGGGCGTTCCCGTCGTTCCTGCACCGCCTCGACCCGATCGACTTTCTGCGCGACGTGCTCCGCCGCAGCGACCACGAGGTCGACGCTTTGGGCGACGAGGCATTGCTGCACGACGTGCTCGACATGATGAGCTGCAAAGCCGCGGTCAAGGCCGGCGACCCGCTGACGCCGCCGGAGATCGACGCCCTGCTAACCCGCCGCGCCCTGGCTGCCCGCAGCAGCAACTGCCCCCACGGCCGCCCGACGACGCTGCGACTCTCGATCGCCGACCTGGAAAAACAGTTCAAACGCACCGGCTTCTGATTGGGTGAACGTCGCTGAGTCCACCGCCGCGTGGCGGCGGGGCTACGCACGAACTTCGACAGGCTCGGACTTCGTGCGTAGCCCCGCCGCTACGCGGCGGTGGGGGCCTCAGCGACGCACGCTTCTCGACAGTGGCACGCTGTCGTGAAGACGGCGTCACCGCGCCGCCTGCTCGCTCGCCTGCTCAGCCAGAAGCTTGGCGGCGGCGGCGAGGTCGGCCATGTCGTGGTCGTCGCTGCGGCTGTAGATGCCGCGGGCGGTGCCGGCGGCGTCGATGAGCAGGAATCGCTCGTCGTGCTGCGGGCGGACGACCATCTTCAACGCCCGCCCCGCCTCATCGACGGCCGCCTCGCTGCCGGTGAGGAAGTGCCAGCGGGCGGGGTCGGCGTCGATCGTTTGGGCGTAAAGGGCGAGCTGGGCCGGGTCATCTTTGGCCGGATCGGCGGTGATGCTGACGACGCGGACATCGGTGCCCTCGACGGCCTCCAGCAGCTCCTGCATCCGGTCGACCATCATCGGGCACGCGCCCGTCGGGCAGCGCGTGAGGAAGAACATCGCCACCCACGGCCGGCCCTGCAAGTCGGCGGTGTTGAACGGGCTGCCGTTGGCGTCGGTCAGCTCAATCGGCGGCACGTCGAACATGGGGGCCAGCGGCTCGTCGAGGTCGACGCTGAACCCCGCCGGCCCGCTGCCGCCGCGGTCGGCGGTGAGGGCCCAAACGACGACGCCGCCCAGCACGAGCCAGGCGACGACGGCGGCGATCACGGCGGGCTTTCGCATGGCTCATGATTGGCCCGCACGTGCCGCCGGGTGTGCGACAGTCGTGAACCCCCGTCACGCCGCCGCCCGCACTCACTTGGCGGCGAGCTTCTTCTCGCCCGTCTCGATCGGCGTGTCCTCGCGGTTGCCGTACTCGTGCCAGCTGGCGTCGTAGATCTTGACGTTCTCGTAGCCCAGGTCCTTCAGCGCCAGATACGGCAGGCTGACCCGCGTGGCCGTCTGGCAGTAAAGGACGATAACCTGGTCCTTCTTCACGCCGGCGTCGGCAAACTGCTGGGCCAGCTCCTGCGGGCTGCGGACGGTTTTGTCGTCGTTGAGGTGGTCGCTGTAGTTGAGCAGCACGGCCCCAGGAATGTGGCCGCCGCGGGCGTTGCCGCGCTTCTGGAGCGTCGCCGGGTCGCCGGCGAACTCGGCGGCGCTGCGGGTGTCGAGGAACACGACCTCGTCCCGGTCGAGCCCGGCGAGCACGTCATCCAGATCCCAGATGGCCGACTCATCGGCGTCGGCGGCGTAGCGGCTGCGGGGCAAGACGGTGGTTTCGGTCACGGTCTCGAAGCCGGCCGCCTGCCACTCCGAGAGGCCCACGCCGTCGAGGAAGGCGACGTCGTCGTGGCCGAGCCAGTCGAGGATCATCGCCGGGATCGAGCCGTCGCCCTTGCCGGCGTGGTTGCCGTAGACGACGATCTGGTGGTCGTTGCGGACGCCGGCGTTGCTGAGCAAGTCCTCGTAGACCGCCACGTCGGGCGAGCCGTCGGCCTCGCGGAAAATGTACTGGCTGTCGCCCTGCCCCGGCTTGGCCTTGCCGGTCCGCCACGCGTTGCCGGGCAAATTGATCGCGCCGGGGATGTGGCCGGCGGCGTATTCGTCGGGGCTGCGGACGTCGAGGATCAGCAGGTTCGGCTCACCAAGTTGGTCGTGAAGTTGCCCGGCAGTGAGGAACGACGACCACTCGGCCACCGCCGGCACCTCCGCGGCGACGGGCGCGGGGCCTTCGGCGGCGAACAGCGGCACGGGCAGGATCAGGGCGGCGGCAAGGACGAGGCATTTCATGATGATTCTCTGGCGGGAACTGGGAGAACTCTAGACCCCCTCCCGCCGCCGCGTCAAACTCCTACATGAAAATGGGCGTTGGGCAGTCGCCAATTCATGCGTTGGCAGGCCGCTGCTGCTGCTCTACAACGACGCGGTGCTCGATCTGCTGCCAAACCTGTTGGATCTGTCGCTGCCGCTGGCCGCCGAGGGGGCGACGGGCGGCGCGGGCGACGCCATCGCCCCGCTGTTTTCCGTGCCCAGCGGCGTTTCGCTGCTGACGCTGGGCATCCTGGAGATCGTGCTGGGCATCGACAACGTCGTGTTCATCGCCATCCTCACCGGCAAGCTGCCGGTGGCGCAGCGGAAGAAGGCGTGGTTCATCGGCTTGGGGCTCGCGATGGTCATGCGGATTCTGCTGCTGTTCGCCGCGACGTTCATCATGGCGCTTGACGAGAACCCGGTGTTCACGCTGCCGACGCTGTGCGTCTATGCCGAGTGGGCGGCGGCCCACCCGGAGGCGCTGCCGATCACGTGGAAGGACATCATCCTGCTGGTGGGCGGGTTGTTCCTGATCGGCAAGGCGACGTACGAAATCCACGACAAGCTCGAAGGCGGCCACGGCCACGGGCCCGGCGGCGGCAAACCCAACGCCAGCTTCGGCAAGATCATCGTGCAGATCGTGCTGTTGGATTTGGTCTTCAGCGTCGACAGCGTGATCACGGCCGTGGGCATCGCCGACCATCTGGAGATCATGATCGCAGCCGTGGTCATCGCCATCGGCGTGATGCTCGTGTTCGCCCAGCCGATCAGCGGCTTCGTCGAGCGGCACCCGTCGATGAAAATGCTGGCCCTGGCGTTCCTGATCCTCATCGGCGTGCTGCTGGTCGCCGACGCTTTCGCGGTCCACGTGCCGCGCGGCTACATCTACTTCGCCATGGCGTTCAGCGTGATCGTCGAAATCGTCAACATTCAGGTTCGCAAGCGGAAGCAGAAGAAGACGCCCGTCAAGCTGCGGCAAAGTTACGTCGACAGCGAAAGCGACGACGGCTACGGCGACGTGGCCCACCCGAAGTCGCCCGCGTGAGAACCGGCCCGTCCGACGCCGAACCGTGAGCCGTGCAACAATGCCTCGCGTGGCGTTTGGTTTCCGCTTTCTCGACTTCCAGCCGCTCGTCGACGTCGACCTGCAACTGGTGCCGCCGGACGAGGCGTTGGTGGACGCGCTGGCGGCGTCGGACGAGGAAACCGAGCCGCACATCACCCGGTTGCGGGCGCTGGACTTGCTCGTCCGCGCCCCCGGCGGCCACGAGCCGGGGCAGTTGCTGGCGAAGCTGTTCAACGGCGACGTGCCGGCGTACCACTTCTGGATGAAGCTCGAGGGCGGCCCGGTGCCGATCGGCGGGATGATCTCGCTGCGGATCGGCGACACCCGCGAGCTGCGCCTCTACGGCGGCCACATCGGCTACCACGTCTTCCCCGCCGCCCGCGGCCGCCGCCTCGCCGGCCGTGCGACCAAACTGCTGCTGCCCCTGGCCCGCGCCCACGGCCTCAAGACCCTCTGGATCACCGCCAACCCCGACAACCTCGCCAGCCGCCGCACCATCGAACGCCTCGGGGCCGAACTCATCGGCCACATCACCCTCCCCAAATGGCACGGCCTCTACCGCATGGGCGAACGACGAAAGGTGCGGTATCGGCTGGACCTTTGACGCACGCGAACCCGCTGCCGTAGCCCCGCTGCTACGCAGCGGTGGGGGTTTCAGCG
>CAYLSV010000028.1:0-7380 GCA_964386435.1 uncultured Tepidisphaerales bacterium | reverse complement strand
AAAGGTGACGGTTTCCCCAATCTTGACGCACAAGAAGCTCCCACCGCTGCGTAGCAGCGGGGCTACGCCCGTGGTGGGAAGTGGCTGGTAAGCGCCCGGACCTCCGCCGCGTAGCGGCGGGGCTTCACTTTGTTTCCGAGTTGCTCGGACTGCAGGTGCAGCCCCGCCGCTACGCGGCGTAGGTCCGGGCGAGTGCCTTGTACTTCACCCGCCGAGGCGTTCGCGGACGAATTGGGCGCGGGCGGCGCGGCGGTCGTCGCCGTCGAGGCGTTTGCCGAGGAGTTTTTGCAGGTGGGCCGATTGGGTGAGGAGCATCAGCTCGTTGAGCGTGGGCAAGTCGACGTCGGGGACGCGACCGAGGTTGACGCCCAGGCGGATGTGGCTCAGGAGTTGCAGAACCTCCTCGCTCGCCAGCAGGCGGGCGTTGCGGAGGATGCCCAGGGCGCGAAAGGCTTTGTCGTCGAGGTTGCGGGCGCGTTCGCTTTGCAGGGTGTGGCGGGCCTGCAGCTCGTAGTGGATGATCTTCGGGATGACGTTGTCGCGGAAGTCGGAGAGAATTTCCTCCTCCTGCTTGCCGAGTGTGGTCTGGTTGGAGATCTGGTAAAAATCGCCGGTGGCCTCGGTGCCTTCGCCGTAGAGGCCGCGGACAGCGAGCTTCATTTCCTTGGCGGCGCGGAAGACCTTCTCGATCTCGCCGGTGAGCTTCAGGGCCGGGAGGTGGAGCATGACGCTGACGCGAATGCCGGTGCCGACGTTGGTCGGGCAGGCGGTGAGGTAGCCGAACCGGTTGTGGAAGGCGAAGTCGAGCGAGCCGTTGAGGTCGTCGTCGATGGCGTCGATCTGCTCCCACGCCTCGTCGAGCTGGAGGCCGCTGCGAAGCACCTGCAGGCGCAGGTGGTCCTCCTCGTTGACCATAATGCTGACGGTCTCGTCCTCGGACAGGATGACGCTGCGGGCCCCCTCGCCGCCGGCGTGGTTCTTGGAGATCAGGTGGCGTTCGACCAAGAGCGAGAGGTCGACGTCGAGGGCGTCGTCGAGCTTGACGAACAACACGCGGGGCGCGAAGTGCGAGTCGATGACGGCCGCCCGTATCTTTTTCTCCAAGACGCTCCGCTGCCGACGGCTGCACTTGCTGAGGAAGTTGTGGCCGCTGACGTTGCGGGCGAGGCGGATGCGGGTCGAGACGACGACCTCGCTGCGTGGCCCGTCGCCGCGCAGCCACTCGCCGGCGCGGGGGACCAAATCGTTGAGCTTCACGTCGGTCATGGCTACTTGTCCCCGGTGAAGGTGTCGTCGGCGTCGTCGGTGAACAAGGTTTCGCCCGCCTCGTTCAGCGAATCGGCCATGTCGTTCGTCGCCGCCTCGGCGGCTTTGAGCTGGTCGCGAAGTTGTGCGGCCAGCTCGTAGTCCTCACTCTCGACGGCAAGGGCGAGCTCGCGGCGGAGCTTGGCAACTTCGCGACGGGCCTGGTTGCGGCCGGCGGTGATCGGGTCGCGGTTGCCGGCGCGGGACTTGTCGGGCCGCTTGCCGACGTGGTGGGTGGCGCCCTCGTGGGCCCGCTGCAGCAGCGGGGTGAGTTGCTTGTCGAACAGCGCGTAGTTGTCCGGGTGGCCCAGCAAACCGGTGTTGCGGAACTCCTGCCAGGTCAGGCCGGTGTGCGGGCAGGCGTCGCTTTGTTGGGCGGCGTTGGTGGTGGCGAGGACGAAGTTGGTCAGCAGCTCGTTGATCGGCTGGTGCTTGGAGCCCTTGCCCCCCTTGCCGCCTTTGCCCGCCGGCACGTCGTCGGTGGCGTGGGGGCAGTCTTTGCACAGGTGTTGCTCCACCTTCTTCCCGCCCTTGATCTCGGTGACGTGCACCGTCTTGGGCTTGTTGCATCCGTCGCAAGGCATGCCCCGATGATAGCAACGGGCGGGCCGTCAAGGTTCATAACCGGCCGTGCAGCCCGGGGCCTCGCCGACTTCCACCCGCGCGAGCTTGACCCGCGGCGGCAGGTCAAGGGCCTCGGCCACCGTTTGGGCGACCCGCTCGGCCGACGGGTTCCGCGCCGAATCGAACGGCGGCAGGTCGTTGAGGTTGCGGTTGTGCCAGGTCGTCAGCAGCGCGTCGAGCTGCGCTTCGAGATCGTGAAAATCCATGACCAGCCCGCTCTCGTCCAGCGTCTCGGCGGCGACGGTGACGGTTACAGACCAGTCGTGGCCGTGCAGGGATTCCGTCGAGCCGTCGGGCCACCGCAGGGCGTGGGCAGCGCTGAACGTCCGCCGGATCGTCACGTCAAAGGGCACGGCGGCAGGTCGGGTCGTTACAAGATGGGCTCTGCCTCACCCAGGCCGTCGACGAAGGCGACGTACTCGGCCATGTCGAACTTGCGCTTCAGGCCGTTGGCGTTCATGTACCGCGTTTTGCCGAAAATCGGCCGCTCGGTCCACGGGCGGTCGTGGACGCCGTAGATCCAGGCGACGTTGCTGTAGCTGTTCGGATCGCGGCCGTCGAGGAAGTGCTTGTTGTTCAGGTGCAACGTCGTGTCGTAGCCGGACTCGGGGGTGTTGGTCCACTCGAGAATCTTCTTGCCCCAGTACATGCGCATGTAGTTGGTCATGAAGCCGGTTTGCGTCATCTCCCGCATCGCGGCGTTCCAGTACTCGTCGTGCGTCTCGGCGTTCTCGAGTTGGTCGCGGGTGTAGACGTACTCGCGGTTGTCGTGTTCGTGCTCGGCTAGGGTCTTCTTCGCCCAGTCGGGCAGGCAGGCGTACGTGTCATAGTCGCCGGGGCTGAACCAGACAAAGTTCTTCGCCAGCTCCCGGCGGACGCCGAGTTCTTCGACGAAGGCGTCGCGATCGTCGGCCGTGCCTTTTTTGCTATCGCGGACCGCGAGGCAAGCGGCGACGGGGGAGATGTGGCCGAAGTGCAGGTACGGGCTGAGGTAGCTGTGGTGGCCGCCGCCGGGTTGGTTGCGGCCGGTGTCGTAGCCGTCGAGCATGGCGAGGAAGCGGTTCATGAGCTTCGCCGCCGCGTCCTCGCCGCCGGGGAAGCGGGCGCTGGGCGGCACGCCGTCGTCCACCTTCAACGTCGCCAAGGCTGCGACCGGGTCGCTGACATCAACATCGCCCTTCACGTCGATGCCGAGGCTGTCGCGCTTCGGCTTGCTCTCCTCGAACCCCTTCAGAAACGTCGGCCACATCTTGTGCAGCTTGGGCCGGATGGTGCGGGCGGCGTACTCCCGCTTGTCGCTCGCCGTCTCGACCGGCACGATCACCTCGCCCTCCACCCGCATTAGCGGCACGCGAAAATCGTCCGCCGCCTCGTCCAGCCAGCGGCGGGGCACGCGGGTGTACGACATGTCGACCACCACCAGCGCCGCATCCTTCGCCAACCGCCCCGCCACCTTCGCCGGCTCGCCGCGGCGGCAGACGAACTTGATGCCGCGCTTCTCCAGATTCGCCGCCGCGTCCCGCAGCCCCTGCAGCAGGAAGGTGTAGTGCCGGGCGTTGGCTTCGGGGTAGCCGTCGGTCAAACCGAAGCACACCAGCAGCGGCAGCTTCAGCCGGTCGGCCTCGCGAACAGCGACCTCCAGCGCCGGATTGTGCCGCGTCCGCTGACCGGCCTGCATCCAGTAGAGCACGTACTTCCCGCCGCCGTTCTCCTCCGCGTCGTTGAGCAAGCGGATGCGATTGGCGTGGATGTCGTCGAACTCGGGCGTCATAACGGGATGCATAGCAAAAAAGAAGCCGCGACTCGCGTCGCGGCTTCGGTCGGATCGGGCGAAAATTGGCGTTCAGGCCTTGGGCGGGTTGATCGCGTCCTTGGCCGCCTTGGCGACGGTGAACTTCACGGCCTTGCTCGCCGGCTTCTTGACCGGCTCCTGCGTCTGCGGGTTGCGGTAGGTCCGGGCCGGCCGCTTGACCAGCTTGAGCTTGCCGATGTTGGGAATCAAAAACGCCCCGGTCTTCTTCGTCTCGGCGAAGGCCAACTCGGACATCGTCTCGAAGATTTCCATGACCTTCTTGCGGGGCAGCTCCAGCTTCTCGGCCATTTCGTTGGCGATCTGGCTCTTGGTCAGCGGCTTCTTCGGGTCACGCTTCGGAGCGGTCTTTTTGACGACCTTCTTCGGGGCGGCCGTCTTGGCCGTCGTCGCGGGGGCGGTCTTCTTCACGGTTTTCTTCGCGGCCTTGGCCATGGTTTCTCCAGATGTCGGGGAAATTCGTCGCTTCTCGCGTCCATCGGCCGAGGGAGCCGCCGATCCGAACGCGGTCGGCACACGCCGACAGGTCGAAAATATCGGCATTTCCCCAGAATCCCAACACCTTGCCGCGCCGGTGCCAGCTTTTTCCCCGAAAAACGTGCCGCGGCCCGCCCGAGGTCACCCGATCCGCCGCTTGCGGGCCGCCCGCCCGGCGATCAGCAGTTCGCGCATCGCCTTGCTCTGACGCGGCAACGAGTCGGCGTTTTTGCCCAGCGGGGCCAGCGCTTCGCGGGCGCTGGCTTCGACCACTTCGACGAGTTTGCCGCCGCTGTGGTACAGCTTCCACTTGCGTTCGACCTGGATCGCCTTGGTGTGCATCACCGCGAACCGCGCCAGCAGCGCAGAGCCGTCGACGCGGGGCAGATGCACCAGCACCGTCCAGCCGACGGGGATTTCCTCGCCCGACGTGAAGCCGATGCCGCCCCAGGAGAGGTCGGTGACCCAGACCTGCACGGCCTCCTCGGTGGTGACACCGTGCGGGTCCTCGGGCATCACCGTGGTGCGGGCGCGGAGGCCGACCCGTTGTTCGGTCCGCTTCTGCGGCGTGTCGCCGGGGAAGGCGCGGGCTTGTTCCCGCTTGACGCGCTGGTCAAGGTCGCCCACGACCTGCTGGTAAATCTCGCCGGTGAGCCACATGATGAAACCGCTGTCACGTTCACTCCCCCATTCCCCTATCGCCCGGATCAACGGCCGAGTATGGCCAAGTCCGGCCGGCGGCCGCGGACCAAACGCGGTGGCCGATAATCGATCGCATCCTGCGTTTTGAGTCGCGTCGCCCGCGGTGGGTGGCGGAAAGTCCGCAAGGATCTGCGGGATATCATGGCATCGTGACTGCGCCACCGACCCTCATCTACGGCACCATGCGCTCGCTGGGCGAGTGGGACCCGGCGAAGATCACCGACCGCCACACCGCCGAGGCCCACGCCTGCTTCGACGCGGCCTTCGACGCCGGCTACCGCACGTTCGATTCGGCCGACATCTACAGCCGCGGCGGCAGTGAGCGGGCGCTGGGAAGCTGGCTCGCGAATCGGCCCGGCGTGCGGGAGCAAATCACCCTCGCCAGCAAGTGCGGCGTGCGCTTTGAGGGTGACCCGCCCGGCACGCCGCAGCGGTACGACCTCTCGCCCGAGCACATCACCGCCAGTTTTAAAGGGTCGCTCGATCGGCTGGGCGTGGCGCAGATCGACGTCTACTTCCTGCACCGCCCGGACCTGCTCATCCACTACAACGACGCCGCCCGGGCGCTGGCCGAGGCGGTGAGCAGCGGGAAGATCAAGCAGGTCGGCGTGAGCAACTTCGACGTCGGCCAGATGCGGGCGATGCACGCGGCGCTTGCAAAACACGACGTGCCGCTGGCCATCAATCAGATCGAGCTGCACATGCTCGACGCCTGGCGGTGGACCGACGGCACGCTGGACTGTTGCCAGGAGTTGGGCGTCGAGGTGTGGGCCTGGGCACCGCTGGCCGCCGGCAAGCTCGACGGTCGCGACCACGCCCCGCGGGACCGCGACCGCGATGACCGCGAGACGCCCAAGGAGCGGGTGAATCGTGCGATGCGCCGCTTGGCGAAGAAGCACGACTGCGAGCCGACGACAATCGCGCTGGCGGCCCTGCTGCGGCACCCGGTTGGCGTTTGCCCGATCATCGGCAGCCGCACACCCGAGCGGATCAAGGCGGCGACGGCGGCGCTCCAGTTGCCGCTGACGCGGGAGGATTGGTACGAACTGCACCTCGCCGCCCGCGGCAAGCCGTTGGCTTGAAGGCGACCTACTCCGCCTGGTGCTTCGGGCAGAACCGGATCGGCCGCCCCGCTAGTTTCAGTTCCTGAGCCTTCGCCCCGCACCGCCGGCAGGTGTCGCGCTTGTAGATCAGGAACCGCTCGTCGGCCGTCACCTTCGACAGCGGCTTGCCGACCTCGTCGCGGTCGGTGCCGATGATCTTGCCGTGCTCGACGGCCCGGTGCAACAGCAGGATCAGGTCGTCCCACAGCAAGTCGAACCGCGCCCGCCCCACCGCGTTCCCCGGCGTCGCCGGGTGCAGGCCGATCCTCAACAACGCCTCGGCTCGGAAGATGTTGCCCGTGCCGGCGAACAGCGATTGGTCCAGCAGCAACGCCCCGATCGCCTTGCGACTCTTGGCGATTTTCCCGAAGACATGTTCCCGCGCCGCGGCCTCGTCGAAGTCCGGGTGCAACGGGTCCGGCCCGAGCTTGGCGAGAATCGCCTCCCGCTCGCCCGGCGTCACGAGGCCGCAGGTGATCGGGGCGATGAGGTCGAGCGTCGCTGCCGGCGTCGTCAGTCGCCACCGCACGCTCGGCCGCGGCTCGGGCGGCTTGGGGCCGTGGTAGACGAACTTGCCCAGCCGCCCCAGATGCACCTGCACGATGCGGCCGGCGGGGAAGTGGTAGAACATCTGCTTGCCGTAGCCCTCAGCCCGCTTGAGCCGCTTACCGCCAAGCTCGTCCGCCCGCTCGAACCGCCCCTGCGGCGACGATGATTTGACGGTTTTCCCGGCGAAAAGCGCATCCTGCTTGTCGGCGGCGATGCGGATCAAATGGCCTTCGGGCATGGAAGGCGTGAGCAAACGGCGTGCTGCGGCCGACGGGCTTTGCAACGTCGCTGAGGCCCGTCGTTGACCTCGGTTTGTCCGCCGGCTCTACGCTGCGGCCGTGCACTTTTTGGGAGAACTGGCCGCGCTCGCGGCGGCGGCGGCTTGGGCGACCTCGACGCTGATCTGGAGCCGGGTCGGCGGGCGGTTCTCGCCCATCGCGCTCAACCTGATCAAGGGGCTCATCGGGCTGGCCATGCTGCTTGTGGCGGCGGGGCTGATCGGCACGAGCTTCGCCGTCGAGCCGCGGGTGCTTGGGTTGCTGGCGCTGAGCGGGGCGCTGGGCATTGGCGTGGGCGACAGCTTTTACTTCGCGTCGCTGAGCCGGCTGGGGGCGACGCGGGCGTTGCTGCTGGCCATGCTCGCGCCGCCGATGGTCGTGGTGTTGAGTTGGTTTATGCTGGGCGAGTCACTGACGTGGCTGGGCTTGGGCGGGATCGGGCTGACGGTGGCGGGGATCGGGCTGGTGGTGGTGAGCCGGCCGCGGCCGGCGGCGGCGCGGGAGCCGGGCGGGACGGCGGTGGCCGTGCCGG
>CAYLSV010000027.1:22420-42538 GCA_964386435.1 uncultured Tepidisphaerales bacterium | reverse complement strand
CCCCGCCCGCACCGCCGCCCGGCCATCAGGCCCCACACACCGCCACCCCGCAAACCGCCGATCCAACCGCCCCACAACCGGCCCCGGCACCGCCCCGTCAATGCCCTCCCCCGACCAAAAACACCAGGTCCGATCCCGCCGATAAACCGCCCGCGGCTCCACAACCCCCACCGTCAGCCCGCTCTCTTCCACCAACCGCCAAGCCAGCGACAACCCGGCACACCCACCGCCAAGGATCAAAACGTCCACCGCCACCCGGCCCGCCCCAAGACAAGTTGGCGTCCGAACCTCCTGCACCCGAAGCAGACAGCACGCGGCGTGCCACGCTCCAGAGCGAGCGCGTTTCTCACTTCGTCCTGCCCATCCTGACAAGCGACGCGGGCGGAACAGACCGGGTTCCAGAGATGTTGTTGCTCACACCAGCATTGTCTCCGGTTCTTCCAGCAGGCCTCGCAGGGTGCCGAGGTATTGGGCGGCGTCGGCGCCGTCGACGACGCGGTGGTCGGCGCTGAGGGTGACGGTCATCGTCAGGCGGGGGACGATCTCGCCGCCCTTGACCACGGCGCGTTGTTCGGCGCCGCCGATGGCGAGGATGGCGACCTCGGGGGGGTTGACGATGGCGCTGAACTCACGGATGCCCATGGTGCCCAGGTTGCTGACGGTGAAGGTGGCACCGCTCATCTCTTCGCCTTTGAGCTTGCCGCCGCGGGCGCGGTCGATCAGGTCCTTCGATGCCTCGCGGATTTGGCGCAGGCCCATGCGGTCCAGGTCGCGGAGCACCGGGACGATCAGGCCGTTGTCGAGGGCGACGGCGACGCCCAAGTGCACGGCGTCGAAGCGGCGAATCGTGCTGTCGGCGTCATTGAAGTGGCTGTTGAGCGTCGGGTGCCGCTTCAAGGCGACGGCGACGGCCTTGGCGATGACGTCGCCGATGGACAAACGGACGCCGTCCTTCTCGAGGCTTGCGTTGACGCGTTTGCGGAAGGCGCTGGCGGCCTCCATGTCGATGTCGATCGACTCGTAGAAGTGCGGAATGGTCTGCTTCGACTGCTGCAGCCGTTGCGCGATGGTTTTGCGCATCTTCGAGAGCTCGATGACCTCGTACTCGTCCTTGGTTGTGTGTCCTTTGTCCTTGGTTTTTTGTCCTTGGTCGGCCTGTGGCTGCGGGGCCGGCTCTGGCGTCGGTGCCGGGTCGTCGGCCTTTTGGTCGGCGAAGTCGAGGACGTCTTTTTGGACGATGCGGCCGCCGGGGCCGGTGCCGGTGAGGGCGGCGAGGTCGACGCCGCGGAGGGCCGCGACGCGGCGGGCGAGCGGGCTGGCTTTGAGTCGGCCGCCTTTGGCGCCGTGGTTGTTGTTGGCCTCGGCGGGGGGCATGGTCATGGTGACGTCGCTGCCGCTGCCCTCGTAGCTCGGGGCGGCGGGCTTGCGCTCGACGCTGCCGCTCTGTTGTTGGCCTTCTTGTTTGCTGGACGCGTACGCCTCCTGGCCGCCGGCGGGTTCTTCCTCGGCGTCGGGGGCGCTGTCGGACTCGGTTTTGGCGGGTGCGCCGCTGGCGTACTGCTGTTTGATGGCCGCGGCGTCTTCGCCTTCGAGGGCGATGACCGCCAGCACGGCGCCGACGTTGGCCGCCTCGCCTTCTTGCACCAGCACGGCCGCGACGGTGCCGGGCTCGTCGGGGCCTTCCATTTCCATGGTCGCTTTGTCGGTCTCGATCTCGGCGACGACGTCGCCCTCGCTGTACGAATCGCCCTCTTTGACGTTCCACGCGACGAGGGTGCCCTCGGTCATGGTGTCCGACTGCTGCGGCATGGTGATCTCGGCTGGCATGGCGATAATGTAGGGCCGGCGTAGGATCGGATCATGTCGGCGAGTTCCTCGATCGTGGACGAACTTCTGCAACGGCCGGATCTGCCGGCGGTGATGGGCGAGCTCGAAGAAGCCATCGCCGACGAGGCCCGGCGACGGGCGGCGTACCGGGAAGCGCTGGACGAGCGGACTTACGCCGAGTTCATCCGCGGCGAGGTCGTCATGCACTCGCCGGAACGATGGGGTCACGGCAAAGCAGAAAGACGCCTCGAGCGAATCATCTTTGCGTTCACATCGCGTCACGGGCTGGGTGAGGTGGCCGGGAACAAGTTGGTCCAGTTCCCGCGGGAAGATTTCATCCCCGACCTTTGCTACTGGCCCAAGGCGGTGAGCGACCAGTTCACGGACGACACGACGATCTTCCCCGTGCCGGAGATCGCGGTGGAGATTTTGAGCGCCTCGACCTCGGCCAACGATCGCGGCATCAAGTACGAGGTCTACGCCCTCGGCGGCGTGCGGGAGTATTGGATCGTCAACCCGGAGGAGCGGTTCATCGAGCTGAACGACCTCGACACGCGGACCCGCCGGTTCCGCCTGCGAACCGTGGCGCGGGCCCAGACGCCGGTGACATCAACGGTGCTGAGCGGCCTGAGCTTTCCCGTCTCCGCGGCATTCGACGATTTGGCGAACCAGACCGCGATCGACGCGATCGGCTCTCCATGAACGCTCAACCCCGCCGCCCCTGTCGATCGGCTTATGGCGACTCGGCGTAGAAGGTGGTGATGCTCTGGGCAACAAGCGTGACGTCAACCACGCCGCCCACCACCGTCACGGCCTCGACGGCCGCCATCTGCTCGTCGCGGCTGGTGCGGGTGACGGCGATCAAACCGTCGGCAATTGGCAGTTTCAGCTGGATTTGTTGTGGTTTGCCGGTGCGGTTGGTGGCCACAATGGCGAGTGCGGCGTCGGCGTCGTGGGCGAAGGCACAGACGAACACGTGATCGATCGGCTCGTCGTCGGCGAGGTCCAGCCGCACCGCACCGGGGCGGACGAAGCGGCTGAACTGGCCGAAGCCGTGGGCGCGGGGGGTGATCGACCAGCCCCGCATCGGCACCGACTCGTCGCGGTCGCCGAACGTGTAATCGGCCACCAGCAGCGCCTGCACGCTTTTGGGTTGCTCCGACAACAGCCACCAGAAGAGGTAGGCGTTGACCTCCGAATGGACCAGCGCGTCGTGCATGATCTCGGCGAGCCGGAGCGTGCGGACGTGCTCGTCGATCGGCTGATCCTTCGGGAACCGGTAGTCGCCGAGGTAGAACTCGGTTTGCCAGACTGGACGGTTCAGTTTCACCGCCGTCTCGAAGATTCGGGGTTGGTCATGCGTGTCGTGGTACAAATGGCCGCCAACGAGGTCGACGAAGGGTGCGGCCTGTTCGTCGGCGAGAATGACGTCGATCATCGAGTCGTCCCAACGCGTGTGTTCGCCGACCAGGATGCGGGTGTCGAGGCCGCGGCGTTGGAGGGTCGGGCCAAGGTGCTCGCCGACGAAGGTGGCGAGTTCTTCGCCGGTCCAGACGCACGAATCCCACGGCTTTTCGCCGTCGGGCTCGTTTTGCGGCGAGACGATGTCGATGTCGACGCCGAAGTGCTCCTTCATGCCCGCGACGTATTCGGCCAGATATTCCGCGAAATCGCCGTATTGGTCGGCGCGGAGCTTGCCGCCTTTGCCGTCGTTGTTGGTTTTCATTCGGTCCGGCGGCGTCCACGACGAGGCGAGGACGATCGGGTCGTGGCGGTCCTGCACGTACTTCAGGAACCGTGCCTGCTCGATGAGTTTCGGGCTCGTCCAATCGACCGGTTCGTTCGTCTCGGGGTGCGGCTCGGTCGCGATGACGCGGATGCGGTGGACGTTGAGGCCCAGGCCGTCCTCGCCCCAGAGGTAGTCGACGAACGCGGCGCGGGCGTCGTCGGTGTAGGCCATGTACTCGTCGGTGAACCACGCGCTGCTGCCGCCCCAGCCGTGAATTGTTTGGGCGCGTTTGGCGGGGTCGACCTCCACCACCGGCGCGGCGGCGACGAGGCATAACAGCAGAAAAATCAAGAGTTTCATGGAAGTTCCTCCACGCCCAGCGCCCGCTCGAGCAAGTCGTCGCCGCTGGACTCGGCGAACGTGCGGTTGTTCTCGAACAGCGCCCGGCGTTGCGCAACGCATTTGTGCGTCCGCAGCGGATCGGTCGGCGTGTTCAGGCAGTAATCGATGAGTGTCTCAACGCTCGATCGGGCGACGTGCAGGCGGGTGTCGCACGAGGCGTAGTAGATCAGCACGGTGTCATCGGGCAGGCGGGCCCAGCCGTTGCTGAAGGCGACGTTGCTCACGTCGCCGACCCGCTCGGAACCGCGTGGGGCGATGAAGTGGCCGCCGGGGCGGTGGGTGACGCGCCACGGCTGGGCGAGGTCGGTCATCATCAGGTACAGCACGTACCGCATGCCGGCCGCGCACTCGCGGACGCCGTGGGCCAGGTGCAGCCAGCCGTGATCGGTTTTGATCGGGGCGGGGCCCTGGCCGTTCTTGAGCTCCTTGATCGTGTGGTACTGCCGGCCGTCGACGGGCGTTTCTTCGGTGATAACCGGCCGTTCCATCGACTCGGCGAGGCCGAAGCCGATGCCCACGGCCGTCTCGCTGCCGGTGGCGGCGGTCTGGTGGATGAAGCCGTCCTGGGGCCGGGTGTAGAAGGCGTACTTGCCGTCGATGAACTCCGGGTGCAAGACGTGGTTCCGCTGTTGGGCCGTGGTGGTCTGCAAGTTGGGCAGCCGTTCCCAATCGACGAGGTTCTTCGTCCGGGCGAGGCCGCCCAAGGCAATGGCCGCGTTGGTGCCGCCGGCGGGGTCGTGCCTTTCGACGCAGAACATGCCGTAGATGTGGCCGTCTTCGTGTCGGACGAATCGCATGTCATAGTGGTTGGTTTCGTCGTCGTCGAGCGGGTCGATCTTGATCGGGCCGCCGTGGAATCGGAAGTGGTCGAGGCCGCTCTCGCTGCTGCAGAGACCGAAGTAGCTTTTGCGGTCCACGCCCTCCATGCGGGGCATGAGGAACACGCGGTTGTCGTGGTAAATCGCCCCGCTGTTCATCGCGGCGTTGGAGCCGAGGCGTTCGAGGAGGTGCGGGTTGGTCTGCGGGTTCAGGTCGTACCGCCAGGACAGCGGCGCGTGGTCGCCGGTGAGCACGGGGTGCTCGAACCGCTCGAAGACCCCGTTGTCCCACGAGACGTCGACGGCGTTGGGGCGGGCGGTGAGCGCTTCGTGACGATCGACAAGGCGCGTCAGGCGCTGACGAAAACCGGCGGGCAGGTCGGCGGGCATAAGGCCATCATCGCCGGTGGTCAGCGAATGGCAACGCCGCGGTTCGATCGGGTTGGGCGGAAGGCGTGATATATTCCGGCCCGGTTGATGCTCACCTCGCCCGAACCCGCCCCGCTGACCCGGTCGCTCGGGCAATTGCTCGGGCAGTTGCTCGGCCGGTTGCTGCGTCGGCGGTTGGGTCCGCCGCAGTTGTTCGTCGGGAGCTTCGCGCTGCTGATCGTGCTGGGCACGCTGGCGTTGAAGCTGCTGCCGGGGCTGTACGTGGGTGACCCGCTGTCGTGGCGGGACGCGCTGTTCACGTCGACGAGCGCGGTGTGCGTCACCGGGCTGATCGTGGTGGACACGGCGACGTACTTCACGTTCTGGGGTCAGCTCGTGATCCTCGTGCTGATCCAGCTCGGCGGGCTGGGCATGCTGACGCTGGCGTCGCTGTTCATCCTCGCCCTGGGTCGGCGGCTGAGTTTGTCGTTCGGGGCAGTGGCGACGGTGGGCGAGGACGTGACGACGCGGATCGACACCCGCAGCCTGCTGTGGCGGGCGGTGCAGTACACGTTCGGCGTGGAGGCGGTCGGGGCGCTGGTGCTGTGGGTGGAGTGGGGGCCGACCCTGGGTTGGCAGGGGGCGGTGTGGCACGCGGTGTTCCACAGCGTCAGCGCGTTCTGCAACGCGGGGTTCAGCACGTTCAGCGACTCGCTGATGTCGTTCGCCGACTCGCCGCTCACGCTGGGAACGGTCTCGTTTTTGATCGTGTTCGGCGGGATCGGGTTCATCGTGCTGGAGGAGCTGCGGCTGCGGCTGTGGCGTGCGGTGCGGGGCGGGCCGCGGGTGCGGTTGTCGCTGCACACGCGGTTGGTGCTGGCGACGTCGGGGGCATTGTTGGTGTTGCCGACGCCGCTGTTCGCGTGGTTCGAATGGACGACCACGCTGGGCGAGCTGTCGGCGTGGGACCGTTGGGCGAACGCGGCATTCGCGTCGGTGACGGCGCGGACGGCGGGGTTCAACAGCATCGACTACGCCGCGGCCGACAGCAGCTCGAACCTTTTGACGATCATCCTCATGTTCATCGGCGGCGGCCCGGGCGGGACGGCGGGCGGGGTGAAGGTGACGACGTTCGCGCTGATCCTGATCCTGGCGTGGAGCCGGTTCCGCGGGCGGTTGGTGGCGCAGGTGTGGGGCTGCAGCGTCAGCGACGAGCTGACCGGCCGGGCGACGGGTTTGGTGGTGGCGGCGGTCATCGTGGTCATCGTCGGCTTGTTCGCGCTCACGCGGACGGCCACGGCGGGCCAGACGCCGCAGCTGTTCTTGATGTATGCCTTCGAGACGGTCAGCGCGTTCAACACGGTCGGCTTGTCGATGGGGGCGACCGGCCTGCTCGACGGGTTGGGGGCGTGGACGGTCATCGGGCTGATGTTCGTCGGGCGGGTCGGGACGCTCACGTTCGCCGCGGCGCTGGCGTGGAGCGGCCGGCGGCGGGACCGGTTCCGCTACGCCTACCACCACGTGATCGTCGGGTGAGGCCGTGTATGCTGCGGCTGCCGTTGCCCGCCGTGCTGGACCGTCACCCGTGTTGAACCGTCGTCCGATTGATGTCCGCCGTGCGTCCCGGTGGGTGGGGAACTTTTTCAATGACCTGTCGGCGCCGCAGCTGTTCGTGGGCGGGTTCGCGCTGTTGTGTTTGCTGGGCACGCTGGCGCTGCGGTTGTTGCCGGGGCTTTACACGAGCGAGCGGTTGGGGTGGGTGGATTGTTTGTTCATGTCGGTGAGCGCGGTGTGCGTGACGGGGCTGACGGTGGCCGATGTGGAGCACGCGTTCACGTTTTGGGGGCAGTTGGTGCTGTTGGTGTTGATCCAGCTCGGCGGGCTGGGCATTTTGGCGTTCGCGAGTTTGATCATCGTGGCGCTGGGCCGGCGGGTGAGTTTGGCGGCGACCGAGGCGAGCAGCAGCGAGCTGGTCAACCTGCCGACCATGTCGGCCCGGCGGCTGGTGGGCGGGATTTTCCTGTACACGTTCGTCATCGAGGCGATCACGGCCGGGCTGCTGTGGTCGGCGTTTCGGCGGGAACTGGGGAACGTCGAGGCGATCTGGCCGGCGATTTTCCATGCGGTGAGCGGGTTCTGCCAGGCGGGGTTCAGCGTGTTCGAGACGTCGATGGAGGGGTGGGCCGACTCGCCCACGGTGCTGCTGACGCTCAGCGTGGCGATCACGTTCGGCGGCTTGGGCTTTTTGACCCTGGAGGATTTGCGGCGGCGGATGCGGCACCGGCGGCACAAGCTGGCGCTGCACACCAAGGTCGTCGTGACGTTCATGCTGGCGCTGCTGGCCGTGGGGTTCGGCGTGTACTTGTGGTTCGAGTGGGACGGCGTGCTGGGGGGCATGCCGCTGTGGGAAAAGTGCCTGAACGCGCTGTTCATGAGCGTCACGGCCCGCAGCACGGGGTTCAACACCGTCGACTACGGCCAGGCCGGCAGCGGGACGAATTTCGTGACGGTCATCCTGATGTTCATCGGCGGCGCGCCCGGCGGGACGGCGGGCGGGATCAAGGTGACGACGTTCGCCGTCGTGCTGTTCCTGGCCTACAGCCGCTTGCGGGGGCGGCCGCAGGTGAGCTTGTTCCGCCGGACGATACCCCGCGAGACGATCGACAAGGCGACCGGCCTGATCGTGGCGACGGTGGCAGTGATCACGGTCGCCCTGCTCATCCTCACCCGCACCGAGATTCGCGGCGACACCGATTTGCGGTTCCTGCCGCTGCTGTTCGAGGTCGTCAGCGCGTACAACACGGTCGGGTTGTCGATGGGCGTGACCCGCGATCTATCCCCAACCGGCGAGCTGGTGCTGACGATCGGCATGTTCCTGGGCCGCGTCGGCCCGATCACCTTCGCGGCCGTCTTCGCCCGGTCGCTGCGCAAGCACGACAAGTTCCGCTACGCCCACGGCGACGTGGTGATCGGGTAAGGGCGGCGATAGAATCGGCGCATGAGCCAAGCGACGATCAGCAAGAAGTCCGTCGAGATCATCGAGGGCACTTGGGAAGAACTCCAGAAACGCGCCGCGGATTTCGAAGGGCGGCAGTTGCGGTTGCACATCTTGCCCGGGCCCGCCGAAATGGAGGATCATGGCCCCCGCCCGAAACAGTTGATGAGCGAGGCCATCAAGGAGATCCTCGAAGAGGCCGCACACCTCGACTCGACCCCAGTGGAACTTGGCAAGTACCCCGGCCTGCTGGAAAAGCACTTGAACAACCGGCGGCTGCCCCCCGATCTACACGAGCCCGAAGTGGCTGAGCCCGAAGGGGCTGAGCCCGAAGGGGCTGAGCCCGCAGTGGCTGAGCCCGAAGGTGAGCCCGGTCGATGAACCGCCTGCTCACGGATGCCGGACCGCTGGTGGCGATTGTTGAGCCGAACGATGCGAATCGGACGCGATGCCTGAAGACGGCGGATCAGAACCCTCAAGGGCTGGTGACGACGTGGCCGTGCTTCAGCGAGGCGATGTGGCTGCTCGGCCGACGCAGCGGCTACCTGGGGCAGGCGTCGCTTTGGCAGCTTGTGGATCACGCGCAGCTAATACTGTACGAATCTGCCGAGGCGGAACTGCCAATCATGCGGCAACTCATGCGACGCTACGCCGACCTGCCGATGGACTTGGCGGATGCCTCCGTCGTGACGGCGGCGGAAGCGCTCGGGACGAAAAAGATCTTCACCATCGACTCGGACTTCCTCGTCTACCGCCCGCTCGACGGCGGGAACTTCACGTTGGTGCCGTGACTTGGGCCGTATCATGACCGTCGCATGAAGCGTTATGTCGTCATCGGCTTGGGCAACTTCGGGTCGGCGGCGGCCGAGGCGCTGCATGAGCAGGGGCACGAGGTCGTCGTCCTCGACACCGACGAGGCGGCCGTGGACCGCATTGGCGACAAAGTGACCCGCTCGGCGCTGGGCGACGGACGCGACGGGCAGGCGCTCAAGCGGCTCGGGGCCGGCAGCGCCGATGCGGGCATCGTGTCGACCGGCGACGACATCGCCGCGAGCATCTTGGCGACCATGGCGTTGCGCGATCTGGAGGTGGCGGACGTGTATGTGAAGGTTGTGAGCCGCGACCACGCCCGGGTGATGGAGAAGATCGGCGTGACCGAGACGATTTTCCCCGAGCGCGACAGCGCCGTCAGCCTCGCCCAGCGGGTGACGGGCAAGGCGGTGCTCAACTACGTCAAGCTCGCCCCCGGCTTCAGCTTGCAGGAGATGGCCACGCCCGACCACTGGTGCCGCCAATCGCTGCGGCAGCTCGATTTACGCCGCAAGCATGGCGTGTTGGTGGTCGCCATCCACGACGTGCTGACCGACAAGTACCAAGCCCCCAACCCCGAGCAGGTGCTGGAAGACAGCGACGCCCTGCTGCTGGCCGGCCCCGACGAAGCGCTGCAGGCGGTGGCCGAGCTGTGACCTACGTCGTCCTCCGCCACGTCGGCTACGGCCGGACGCACTTCGACATCCTGATCGACATCGACGGCGGCCCGCTGCGGTCGTGGCGGAGTTTCGACTGGCCACCCACCGAGCCGCCCGAGCCGAGGCCGGACCACCGCCGGCACTACCTGACCCACGAGGGCCAAGTCAGCGGCAACCGCGGCACCGTCGAGCGAGTCGCCTCGGGCACGGCAACACGTGAGGGCGGCACCTTCGTCTTCGACTGCGGCGTGAGCTTGAGCACAACGTGATCGTCCCGGACCTCACCCGTCGGGCGTGTTCATCATCTGCGTCGCCACCATCACGAAGAACGGCCACAGCGTCTTGCGCACGCCCGGCTCGACGGCCGCCTCGTTCATGCTCGCCCGCATCAGCTCCAGCCAGCGGTCGCGGGCGGTTGGGCCGATGGGGAACGGCTGGTGCCGCATGCGCAGCCGCGGGTGGCCGCGTCGGTCGCCGTAGTCGGTTGGGCCGCCGAAGCGTTGGTCGAGGAACGCCCGCAGCCGCCACTCGGCCGCCTCCCACTCGTCCGGCGGGTACATTGGCCCGATGACGTCATCCTCGCGCACTTTGGCGTAAAACCGCGACACCAAGTCGCCGAACCCGCCGATCCTGGCGTGAATCTCCTGCTCCGGCACGGCCTGCACGTCGTCTGCCACGCCCAACGATACGCCCCCGCGCCGAAGACCGGCGCGGGGGCGTGATGATGATGGGTTGAAGAAGGCGTTTTACCGCTTGGTCGTGGTCGTCTCGCCCTCGATCCGCTCGACCTCGACCTCGGTGCCGCGGGCGGTTTCGGTGACCGTTTCGGTCTGGACGTCCACGTCCTTGCCGACGACGACCTCCTCGGTCACGCGGGCCTCCTTGTTGACCACGGCCCGCTCGGCGGTTTCGGTGAGGGTCACTTCACCGTCCTTGAAGGCCTTCATGTCGTCGCCAGTGACGGCGCGGTCGACCGGGCGGCGCTCGACCTCGACGTGCTCGCTGCGGAGATTGACCTGCTCGGAGACGGGCGTCTCGATGACGCGGTTGTAGATCCGCACGCCGCCGGTCTTGACCTTCTCCTTGCCGATGGTGACCTCTTCCTCGATGACCGGCAGCTTGCCGCCGGCCTCGGCCTCGCTGAACTGCTTGCGGTCGGTCTCGACGTGGCTCTTGTCGAAACGCTCGAACTTCGACTCGTCGTAGGTGCTCATGTCACCCGACTCGAACTTCTCGAAGCCCTGGCTCTTGTAGTACGCGCCGCGCTGGTTGATGTCGGCCGCGCCGTGGTTGCGCATGACCTCAACGGCGCTGGCGTAGTTGGCGTCGGTCGCGCCGACCGTCACCAGCGTGCCGCCGCGGCGGATGCCCTCGGCGTAGTAGTGGGCGTGTTCCTCGGGGATGCCCAGCCCGACCAGGCCGCCGATCAAACCGCCCGAGGCGGCACCGATGCCGGCGCCGGCGGCGGTCGTCAGCGCCACGCCCAGCGGGCCGGCGGCGGCGATCACGCCGATGCCCGGCACGGCCAAGAGGCCCAGCCCGGCGAGCAACCCGCCCAAACCGCCCAGCACCGTGCCGGCCGTCGCGCCGGCCCCGGCACCCTCGGGCGCCTCGGTGTCGCCGGCGTGCGGGTTGGGCACCTGATCCTTGTCGTACACGTACTCGCCCGACTCGTCCTGCTGACGGGTCGTCAAACCGATGTCGTCGCGGTCGAACCCGGCGCTCTGCAGCGCGCGGACGACCTTTTCGGCGGTGGCGTGGTCATCGAAGAGGCCGACGACGGTGGTGGTGGCGTTGTTGCTGGCAACCATGGTAATTATCCTGTAGTTCTTTGGGTAAATAGGGGAAAAGTGGAAACAAACGGCCGGCGAACCTTCGCCGGTCGGGAAACTTAGATCGGGAAAAACCGCCTACTCCGGCGGCCGACGCTGGGCGTCGATGTGCTCGACGCGGCGGTCGACCTCGACCGTCTCGTGGCGAACCTGCTGCCGTTGCGTGACGCGCACCTCTTCCTTGAGCATCAGCCGCCGTTCGAGCACGACGACCTCCTCAAGGACCGGGTAGATCAGCGTCTCGCCCTCCCGCCGCGGCTTCGGCGGGTGGGCGGCGTCAACCACCTCATTGACCGCCACCCGCTCGACCTCGACGCCGTACTCGGTCAGATCGACGTCGGCGGATTCCCGCTCGACCTCGACCCGCTTGCGGAGCACGACACGGCCGGTCTCAACCGCTTCGACGCCGATGTCGATGTGCTCCTCGATCTCGGGCAACACGAGCCGCCCGTCGGCATCAACGCGCTTGGCGTCGGCGGGATTGTCGGGCGAGGCGATCATCAGGTAGCGATCCAGAAAATGAGGGCGGCGACGGCGATCAAGATCAGCAGGCCGACGACCCACTTGATCCAGCCGGGCAAGCCGACCTGGGCATGCGGGGCGGCGTCATCAGGGGTGTCGTACACACCAACGGTGGCGGGGGGTTGTTTGGAATCGGACATAAGGCTCCTTCGCGTCTCGGGCCGGGGATGCCGGTCATGCCGGCGATGCGGGTTGAGTAACGAACCCCGTGCCACGAACCTTGAAGAAGCTGGGAAAACCATGAAGTTTACGTTGCCGTGCCCCGGCCGCTACGGTGCGGCATGAGCCAAGCCGCGCCCGATCACTCGCCCACCCCGCCGCCGGGCACCCGCGTCGCGGTGGTCGCCGCCCGGTGGAATGCGGCCCTGATCGACGTTCTGCTCGACGGCTGTCTGGACGAACTGTCGTCGCTGGGCGTGGCGGCGGTGGTGACGCACCGGGTGCCGGGGGCATACGAGCTGCCGCTGGCGGCGCGGTGGGCGACGGGGTCGGCCGATGCGGTGATCTGTTTGGGCTGCGTGATCCGTGGCGACACGCCCCACTTCGACTACGTCGCCGGCGAGTGCGCCCGCGGCATCATGGACGCCCAGCTCGCGACGAAGGTGCCGATCATCTTCGGTGTCTTGACGGTCAACACCGAGCAGCAGGCGTGGGACCGCACCGGCGGCACCCACGGCCACGCCGGCCGCGCCGCGGCCCGGGCGGCGGCGGAGATGGCGGCCCTGCGCGGCAAGCTGCAGCCCACGCGGTGAAGCGTTCCGAACTTCGGTCGGGCGTAGAACGCCTTGGCTGCGGTACGCTGTTCATATGGACGCCGCCCCGCATATTGAGCCTTGTGCCGCCTGCGATGCCGAGCTGGTGGCGGGGGCGAAGTTTTGTCACGCGTGCGGGGCGAGCGTGGGCGTGGCGACGGTGCCGTACGCCAAGCCGGCGGGGCCGCAGGGGCGGGAGTGGCGGACGCGGGCGGCGTTCCTCGGGCTGCCGCTGGTGCATGTCGTGCAGGGCGTGCGGGATCCGGCGACGGGGCGGAAGAAAATCGCCAAGGGGTGGATCGCTTCGGGCGAGATCGCCGTCGGCTTCATCGCGTGGGGCGGCATCTCGTGCGGGGTGATCGCCGGGGGCGGCATCGCGGTGGGCGGGCTGACGTTCGGCGGGATCGCGGTGGGGCTGATCTCGATCGGCGGCATCGCCGCGGGCGTGGCGGCCAGCGGCGGCGTGGCGTTTGGCATCCTGTTCAGCAACGGCGGCTTGGCGGCGGGCGGGGGCGCGGTCTACGGCGGGCTGCGGTTCAAGTGGTGGTAACGGGCCGGCTACGCTGCGGCATGTTCACCGCGATGGTGCCGCTCGGGCCGGGGGAGTTGGAGCAGCGACGGCTGGCCGATCTGATTGAGGCCCTCGCGCACTTCGAGCCGGGGCCGTGGCGGCTGGTGATCGCCGACGACGACCCGGAGCCGCGCGAGTTGTCGGTGGAGGTGCCGGCCGAATGCGAACTGAACGCCGTCCGCTTCGATCGCCGGCTGGGCCGCGAGCATCACAACCGGGCCGACGCCCACATCACGCCGATGATCCTCAACGCCCTGGCCGAGACCCGGCGGCTGGGAACGGGCGACTTCGTACTCAAGCTCGACACCGACGCCCTGGTCATCGCCCCGTTCGCCAACCGGCTGCGGGCCGTGATCGCGGCAAACCCTGACGCCGGCGTGATCGGCGGCTGCCGCGAGAAGCCCGATGGCACGCGGCGTGACTTTTCCGCGCACGTCGAGACGGTGCGGGCGATCGGCAAGCCGCCGATCAAGTTGAACGACCTCAACAACACCCTCCGCCGCCGTTTCGGTCACGGCCAACGCCCGATCCGCCGGGCCGTCGCCGCCGCCCGCCACCACGGCTACGAATGGGCCGAGCACTGCCTCGGCGGCGCGTACGCCCTCACGCCAAGGTTGCTCGACCGACTGCACGGCACGAACCGCCTCGACCCCGCCCCGTGGCTGCACGTCGAGTGCAGCGAGGACGTCGCCCTCGGCCTGCTCTGCCGCAGCGTCGGCTTGCACAACGTCGACGACGTCAAGCCCAACGCCGGCGTCTTCGGCCTCTCTTTCCAAGGTCTGCCGATGGAACCCGCCGCTCTCCTCGCCGCCGGCTACGGCATCACGCACGCGGTGAAGAACCACCCCGGCATGACGGAGGATGAGGTGCGGGCGTTCTTCCGCAACTCGAGGAGTCGGCGGCTCCGAGGGTAGCCGCTACACTGCCCGGCCCATGGGCGACGATGCCGCACAACCTGAGTTGCCAGACAAGCTCGACATCCGCGACGCCCGGCGGCTGGCGGTGCAGGTGCTGTTCACGTGGGACGCCAACGACGCGGCGGAGACGGAGGTGGCCGAGGCGGTGACGCGGCCGACGGTGGACGAGCCGCACACGCACGCCACGCGGCGGCGGGCGCGGGAGATGGCCGACGGGGCGTGGGGGCAGCGGGCGGCGATCGATGAAGACCTCGAGCGCATCGCCCCGCAGTGGCCGCCCCGCCGTCAGCCGGCGGCCGATCGGGCGATTTTGCGGCTGGCGGCGTGGGAGCTGCGGGCCAGCGACGTCCCGCCGGTTGCCGCGATCGATGAAGCGATCGAGCTCGCCAAAACCTTCGGCACCGCCGACAGCCCCCGCTTCGTCAACGGCGTGCTCGACGCGTTGCTCAAAGAGCGCCGGGCCCTCATCGGCGAGTTGTGAAGGCAGTGGCTGGTTGCTAGTCAGTAGTTGCTAGAACCGGATCCAAACCAACAACCAACAACCAACCACCAACCACCAGCAACCAGCAACCAGCAACCAACAACTCCCTCCCCCATGCGTTTTTTCTCCAAGTCGATCGACAAGCTCCGCGGCGCGCTCAAGAAGACGGCCGAGGTGCTCAACACCGACGTCCGCACGCTGTTCGTGCCGGGCCGGCAGATCGACGTGGCGTTCCTGGAGGAGCTGGAGCGGAAGCTTCTGCGGGCCGACGTGGGGGCACAGAACGCGATGGCCGTGCGGGGGGCGGTGGAGGACATGTGGCGTCGGCAGGGCAAGATCAAAAACGCCGAGCAGGCCGCCGACGTCGTGCGGCAAAAACTCCTGGAAAACTGGCCCGAACCCGCCGCCCGCGAGCTCGCCGAGGCCGCGGACGGGCCGACGGTCATCATGGTCTGCGGCGTCAACGGGGCGGGCAAGACGACGAGCATCGCCAAGCTGGCCGGGGCGCTGCGGGAGCGCGGCAAGACGGTGATGCTCGCCGCCGGCGACACGTTTCGGGCCGCCGCAGTCGAGCAGCTGACAATTTGGGCCGACCGCCTGGGCGTGGAGATCATCAAGCAGAAGCAAGGCGCCGACCCCGCCGCCGTCGCCTATTCCGCCTGCGAGGCGGCCGTCGCCCGCGGCGTCGACTACCTGATCGTCGACACCGCCGGCCGCCTGCACACCCAAGCCAACCTGATGGCCGAGCTGGCCAAGATCCGGCGGATTCTGGGCAAAAAGATCGAGAACGCCCCGCACGAGACGCTGCTGGTCCTTGACGCCACCACCGGCCAAAACGCCGTCCGCCAGGCGACGGAGTTCACGAAGATCGCCGAAGTCACCGGCATCTTCCTCGCCAAGCTCGACGGCAGCGCCAAGGGCGGCGCGGTCTTCGGCATCCGCGACACCCTGGGCACCCCGATCAAGTTCATCGGCCTCGGCGAAACCCCCGCCGACGTGGAAAGTTTCGACCCCGAACGCTTCATCGACGCGCTGCTTGGGACGACGAGATGACGAGCCTTATTCGCTTCCGTCAGTCGGCTGGTCGCTACCCGGTTCCTGGGGTACGGTGAGGTTTTTGCTCATCGGTTCGACGCTCGTGATCTGCTCGACAGCGAGGAAGGCGCCACGGCGGGGGAAGCCCGTCTCGTCCATGTCGAGGCCGACGTAGAGGTTCATGTCCATGATGAACGCGTCCTGCGGGCGGCGGATGATGAACTCGTCGCCGCTGCTCATTCGGATGCGCAGTGGCGAGAAGTTGTCCCGTTTGAGCATGATGTAGAGTTCTCTTGGGTCGCTCATCGCGCAGATGCTAGCCGGGCAAACGTGCGGTTGTCACCCGGCCAGCATCTCGTGGACGTCGAGGGGGGCGGTGACGATGAGGTTGCCGCGGAAGAAGCGGATGCTGCTGTTGCCGCCGTTTTCGCGCCAGACTTCCGGGCGGATCAGGTCGCGGATGAGGGCGACGAGGGAGTCGGCCCGCTCGGCTTCGGTGTCGCCGTCGAGGCCGCCGTTGCCGCCGCCGGGGCCGCCGTTGTTGCCGCCACCCAGGCCGCCGCCGTTGCCACCGAAACCGCCGCCGCCGCCATTGCTGCCACCACCGCCGTTGCCGCCGCCGCCGCCGGTGCCGAGGTTGAGTTCGGGCGCGGGGAAGTCGGGGACGATGAGCAAGAGGTCCTGCACCGGGTAGACCCGCGTCACCAGCCGGCGGTCGGCGGCCTCGCGGGTCGTGACGGTCACAACGTTGTCGGCCACGTAATACGTCAACTCGCCCGGCCCGGCGTCGGCGAGCATCAGCCGCAGCACCTTCTTCATCGACACCCCACCCACGTCCAGCGTCACCGGCGTCTGGCGGTCAATGCCCAAAAGCTCCAGCGCCCGCCACTGCACCACCAGGTTCACCCCCGCCGAGTCGCGGATGAAGTCCAGCGCATCAGCCAGCGGCACGGCGTCGAGCTGCACCCGCGGCAACTGCTGGTTCAGCCGCTGCCGGGCCGAACTGGCCGAAGCCGCCGAGGCGAGCAGCAGCGAACCGATGAAGACGGCGATGATCAAACGGCGCAGCGGCATGACGACCTTTCGACGCACAGCTCACGCATCGGTTGCGATTTTCTTCGGCTCGCTCGGGGCGTCGAGCCGTTCGACGCGGGCGTCCTTGGCCGCTTCGTCGAGGTCGGCGTCGACGTCCTTGAGGCCGCGCTTGAACTCGACGATTGCCTTGCCCACGCCGCGGCCGACTTCGGGGAGGCGCTTGCCGAACAGCAGCAAGCCGAGGCTGGCGATCAGGATCATCTCGCCGGGGCCAATGCTGCCGAGGAAGGCGAGGGGGAGCGTGGGGAGCAGTGCGGTCATGGTGAACACCTGGTGGGGGCGACGCATTGTACGGCATCGCGGCGGCGACGTCGTGCGGCGGATTTGCCGTTGTCGTGCGGCAAGTGCAACGCGGCCGCGGCGGCTAAATTGTGGCGTGCTTCGCCGTCGGCCGAGGTTGTGGACGGTCTGGCTGCACCCGGCGGCGTGGGCGGTGGTGGTTGCCGGGTTGATCGGGTTCTGGCTGCTGCGGGAGCTTGTGCGGGGGCCGGTGGCGCGGCCGCCGGTGGTGCTGGCGTATGCGGCGGGGTTGCGGCACGCGGCGGAGCCGGCGGCGGCCGCGTTCGAGCGGCAGACCCGGCAGCCGGTCGCGCTCATGCCTGGCGGGACAGGCACGCTTTACAGCCGGGTGAAGCTGGGCGGCGTCGACGTCTTCCTCGCCGCCGACGCGTGGCACGTCGAGCTGGGCGTCGCGGAGCAGGTGCTCGTCGAGCCGGCCGCGGTCGCGTGGCAGACGCCGGTGGCAATCGTCGCCGAGGGCAACCCGAGACGGGTGGCGACGGTCGATGATCTGCTGCGGGATGACGTGCGCATGGCGCTGGCGGATCCCGAGCAGGCGGCAATCGGCCGGGCGACGCGGGCGGCGCTGGGCGAGCGCTGGTCGGCGGTGCGGGCGGCGGCGAAGGTGGTGAAGCCGACGGTGGGCGACGTGGCCCTTGACGTGCAACTTGGCGCGGCCGACGTGGCGATCGTGTGGGACCACATGGCAACGCGCTGGCCGGGCGTGGAGCGGGTCGATTTGCCCGATTTCGCCCCGCCGCCGGAGCGGGTGACGCTGGCGATCGTCGCCGACAGCGAGCGGCCCGCGGCGGCCCGGCTGTTGGCGAAGTTTCTCACCGATGGCGGCCGGCCGCACTTCGCCGCGGCGGGGCTGGCGGTGGACGGGGGCGGGGAGTGAATTCGGGCGGGGACGATCCGGCGGCCAAACGGCGGTCCGTTGTGCCGCAGCGACTTCGCGGCGGGTCGGGCGTTTGGGATGATCGGCTGTTCTGGGCGGGGATGGGTGGGCTGGGGTTGAGCTACGCGGTGCTCATCGTGGCCATGCTCGTGGGGGACCTGGCGTTCCTCGTGTGGAGCGATCTGGTGGCGGCGTGGGGGAGTCGGGAGTTACGGTTCGCGTTCGGGTTAAGTGTGCTGACGTGCACGGTGGCGGCGGGGTTGGCGCTGCTCGTGGCGGTGCCGGCGGGGTACGTGATGGCGCGGTGGCAACCTGCGGGGTCGGGACGCATGGTGCGGCAGGGGTTGGAGGTGGTGTTCGACGTGCCAATCGTGCTGCCGCCGTTGGTGGTGGGGTTGTCGCTGTTGATCCTGTTCCAAGCGTGGCCGCTGCGGGAGGCGGGGGTGACATACGAGGTGCCGGCGGTGGTGCTGGCGCAGTTCACGGTGGCCGCGGCGTTTGCGGTGCGGGCGATGCGGGCGACGTTCGAGCAGCTCGACCCGCGGACCGAGCAGGTGGCCCTGACGCTGGGCTGCTCGCGGTGGCAGGCGTTCCGGCGGGTGGCGTTGCCGGAGGCGCGGGGCGGGGTGGTCGGGGCGTTCACCTTGGCGTGGGCCCGCAGTCTGGGCGAGTTCGGGCCGGTGCTGGTGTTCGCCGGGGCGACGCGGATGAAAACCGAGGTGCTGGCGACCAGCGTCTTCCTCGAACTCAACGTCGGCAACCTCGGCGGCGCGGTGGCCGTGTCGCTGGTGATGGTGGGATTGGCGACGGTGGTGCTCATCGGCACCCGTCTGCTCGGCGCCCGCGTCGGGGGTGCGGCGTGATCGAGCTCGCGGACGTCTCAGTGCGGCAGGGAACCTTTCGTCTCGACGGCGTCAGCCTTGTCGTGCCGCCGGGTGGGCACGGCGTGTTGAAAGGGCGGACGGGCAGCGGGAAGACGTCGCTGCTGGAGATCGTCGCCGGGCTGCGGCGGCCGGCTGGCGGGGCGGTGCGGCTGGGCGGGCGGGACGTGACGCGGTGTCGCCCGGCCGATCGGGGCGTCGGGTACGTGCCGCAGGACGCGGCGGTGTTCCGGCACCTGACCGTCGCGGGCAACCTCGGCTTCGCGCTGGCTGTCCGCCGGGCAGGGGTCGATGCGGTGCGGCGGCGGGTGGAGGAGTTGGCCGACTGGCTCGGGCTGGTGCCGTTGCTGGATCGGCGGGCAACGGACCTCTCCGGCGGCGAGCGGCAGCGGGTGGCGCTGGGCCGGGCCTTGGCCGCCGGGCCGCCGGTGCTGCTGCTGGACGAGCCGACCGCCGCGCTGGACGACGCGACGCGGCAGCAGTTGCACGCGTTGCTGATCGACGTCCGCCGGCGGACCCGGGCGACGATCCTGCACGTCACCCACAGCGAAACCGAGGCGCAAGCGCTGGCGACCGTCACCCACCGACTGGCCGGCTGACGCAGACGTCGTCAACGCGGTTCCACGGCATGATGGCCAGGAGCTTGGCCATGCCGCACCAGCCGCTGACCCCGGCGAAGATCAGGCCGGTGCCGACGAACAGGCTTAGCAGCAGGAACGCTGGGGCGAGGAGCCAGCCCAACGCGATGCCGGCGACGACCAGGCTGCCGGCGGCGATGTGGACCTGCCGCATGACGTCGAGCTTTAGGGCGGCGGTTGATCGCTCGATTGGCAGTCCCGCCGCCCGCCACGCTTCGATGCCGCCGGCGAGGGATTCGCCGCCGCCGAACTGCTGGCACGCCTTGGTCGAGCGTGCCCCGCTGCGGCACTGGAAGATGACCCGCTTCTCCTCCCGCCGCAACGCCTCGACATCGAGGCTCGACAACGGCATCGCCCGGCTGCCGGGGATGTGCCCCGCCGCCCGCTCGAACGGGTCGCGGACATCGATAATCACGGCCTCGCCGTCGGCGTGGGCCCGCTGGGCGTCGTGGGGGGAGATGGAGGTCATGGGAGAGGGTATGGCAACCGGCACGGGCCGCGTTGAAAGCGCGCAGCGTCCGCGCATCATCCGCTGCTTTTCACATCATCAACGTGCCCACTGCGGCCCGTCGGGCCGCAGCTACGGCGGAGCACGTTGATCTGCGGGC
>CAYLSV010000027.1:0-22410 GCA_964386435.1 uncultured Tepidisphaerales bacterium | reverse complement strand
AGAGGCGGGGCTACGAACGCTGTTTCACGGGCTCGGATTCGCTGTGCAGCCGCGCCTCTACGGGGCGGTGGGGGGTTCAGCGACGTTGAGGTGCAGGTCCGCGTCCCGTCCCGACTCGTCCGCCTCGCGTCCTGCGACGAGGTCGATCGTTTTTAGGATGTCGGCCGGGAGCGGGGCGGAGAGGGTTTGCTCCTCCAGGCTGATCGGATGGGTGAAGGTGATCGAGTGGGCGTGCAACGCTTGGCGGGCGAAGGTGAAGCCGGGCGACTGCAGGATCCGGCCGCCGTACATGGTGTCGCCGACGATCGGGTGGCCGAGGATGCTCATGTGGACGCGGAGCTGGTGGGTGCGGCCGGTCTTGGGGCTAAGCTTCACCAGGGCGAAGCCGGGCTTGGGCACGCGGTGGCTTTGGTCGGCGGCGTGGTCGCCGATGTGCCAGGTGATGCCGGGCAGGTCGCGCTCTTCAAAAACCTGCTCGACCTCGTACGTGGTGACAGCCGTTTTGCCGCCCTTCTCCTCGCTGACGATCGCTTGGCGTTCGCGGACGCGATTGTCCTTGCCAATGGGTTTGTCGATGACGTCGGCCTTGAGGTTCGGGATGCCGTGGATTAGGGCGCGGTAGGTTTTCTGCATCGTCCGCCGCTCGAACTGCCGGGCGAGCCGCCAGTGGGCCTCGTCGGATTTGGCGACCAGCAGGATGCCGGTGGTGTTGCGGTCCAGGCGGTGCAGGATGCCGGGGCGGCGCTCGCCGTTGACGTGGCTCCACCGCTGGCCATAGTGCAGGAGGCCGTTCACCAGCGTGCCGCTCCAAACGCCGCGGGCCGGGTGGATGATCAGATTGGCCTGCTTGTTCAGGGCCAGCATGTGGTCGTCCTCGTAGACGATCTCCAGCGGGATCGGCTCGGGCTTGAGCTGGCTCACCTTTGGCGGCGGCGCGGTGAGCTCCACCACGTCGCCCTCGCGGCAGTGGTACGCCGCCTTCACCACGCGGCCGTTAACCTTCACACACTTTTCCTTCACGCACCGTTGGATCTCCGCCCGGCTCAGGTAGCCGACGCGGTCGACAAGGTACTGGTCGATCCGGCGGGTCAGATCCTTGCCCACCCGCCAACGAAATTGACGCGGGGCGGCGTAATCCTCTGCCTCCCCCGCCTCGACGTGGACATCGCCGGCCTCCTCGTCCACGGTTTACTCCCCCGCCGGGCGGGTGGCCGGCAGCAGGGGCGGGGCGACCCGCAGCTCGTCCAAGAGCAGCAGCCGCTGCTCGGCAATGGCCACGGTCACGTCGTCGGCATCGGGATCATCCACAATCGCCTGATAATGAATCTCCGCCGCGTCGAACTCGCCCTTCTCCTCGGCCACCGCCGCCAACCCCGATCGGGCGGCCAGCCGATGCCGGGCGGCGAAACCCGGCCCTTCGGCCTCCTCCAGCACCGCGTTGTACGCCGTCTCGGCGCTGGTCAGCGACTCCTCCCGCGGCGGCGAAACCGCCAGCTCCGGCCGCGTCGTCGCCGCCGTCACCGGGGTGGCGGTGGCAAGCTGCCAATACAAGTCGCCTCGGGCCAGCAGCCCCACCAGGCGGGCCGTCTCGCCGCCGTGTTCGAGCAAGCCGTCGATGCCGTCATTGGCCTGCGTGACCATTTCCTTCCGTTCGATCGCCCGCAGCTCCGGGTCGGGCACGCGGAAGTCGAGCTCCGCCAGGTTATCGAGCGCGAACGCCGCGTTCTGGGCGTTAATCTGGCGGGTCTGCTCGCGGACCAAGGCGTTGCTGGCCCGCGTCCGCAGAAAGAAGATCAACGCCGCCACCAGCACGATGACGAGCAGGATCGTGGTGCCGTTGCGGCGGAGCTTGTCCGGCAGATCGGCCAACCACTGGGCCAGGGCGTTGCTCTCGAGCTGCGAGCGGGTGGAGGCGTCCATCGCCCGCAGCCTACGCCGCCAAAGCCGAATTGTCGGGCGCGTCGGGCGGCGGTTCTTGATTTGCCGGGCGTTGGCTTTAGCATCATGGGTGCCGCCGCGGCTTTTGGTTGCCCGGCGGTCCCGCCTTGAGGAGTGTCGGCGGCGCGGTGACCCGTGCCCCAACCCGATCAGATCGACCCCGGAGCCCGATGATGACCCGCCCTGCCGCCGACCGCCCCGACCCGCGCCGTTTGTTGCTGCTCGCCGCCCTCGCCACGCCGCTGGCGACCCTGGCCGCCGTCTCGCCCACCCTCGCCCAGGACGGCCCGGCGATGGCCGAGCCTTCTGAAGAAATCGCCGGCGCGGTCGAAGACTTTTTCCACTTCGGCAAGCTCGGCCGCTACGAACTGGCCGCCCAACTCGGCGAGCAAATCCTCGACGCCGACCCCGAGCCGACCGCCCTGCTGGCCGCCTTCCGCACCGCCGCCCGCGAGCGGGGCGACAACCTCGACGACTGGCTGGGCATTTGGACGAGCGTCGACAACGACGCGATGAACGACGTGACCGGCCGACTCGTCGAGAAGATCAGCGCGGGCCGGGCGGCCGTGGCGACCGACCCGCAGTTCATCGACGAGCAGATCCGCCGTTTGAGCGTCAGCAGCGTCGGGTTCGGCAACGGCCTGGAAAACCTGCGCCGCAGCGGCGAGGTCGCCGTGCCGGCCATGCTGCAGGTGCTGCAGAACCCCGACCGCCGCGACGAACACTCGTCGGTCAAGCGGGCCCTCCGCCAGCTCGGCCGCGGCATGCTCAACCCGCTGACCGCCGCCACCGAGGCCGACGACACCGACTTGCTGACCGAAATCCTGCTGATCCTGGGCGACCTCGGCTACGGCGACGCCGGGCCGTTTGTCGAGAAGGTGCTCACCCGCGACAACCTCGAACCCGGCGTCCGCCAAGCGGCCGAGCAGGCGCTGGACCGCTTGCCCTACGAGCCCAAGGGGGCCGCCGAGGGGTTGTACGACCTCGCCGAGAAGCTGTACTACGGCACCAGCAGCGTGACCGCCGACACCCGCTACCCGCAGGCCAACGTCTGGCGTTGGGAAGGCGACCGGCTCACCGCGACGCAGGTGCCCCAGCCGATCTTCAACGAGATCCGCGCCATGGACGCCGCCGCCGACGCGTTGGAACTCAGCCGCGGCATGGACGAGGCCGTTTCGCTGTGGCTGGCCGCCAACTACAAGCGGGCCGCCGAGTTGCCCGAGGGCGAAACCGACGCCACCCGCGGCGAGAACGAGCCGGGCCCGCAGTATTACGGCGTGACGGCCGGCTCGAGCTACGTGGCCCAAACGCTCCGCCGGGCACTGGACGACAAAAACCCGGCCGTGGCGCTGATGGCCATCGAGTCGCTGCAAAGCGTCCTGGGCGACAGCGCCCTGGGCGACGACGCGGCCGCCCCGCTGATCGACGCGATGAACTACGCCGACCGCCGCGTGCGGTTCGAGTCGGCCCTGGCGCTGGCCGGTGCGTTGCCCCGCAGCGACTTCGAGGGCTCGCAGCTCGTCGTGCCGCTGCTGGGTGAGGCGCTCTCGCAAACCGGCAACCCGACGATCATCGTCGTCGCCCCGACCCGCGACCGCGCCAACAGCATGGCCGAGGGTCTCACGCAGAGCGGCTACCAGGTTGAGACGGCAACCACTGCCAGCGAGGCCGCCACGGCCGCGCAGGGCTTGAACGCCGTGGACGCGGTCGTCGTGGAGGATCAGCTGCCGCAGGGCGAGGTCGATCGGGTGTTCGACGTGATGAACGCCGGCAGCAAGACCCGCGGCTCGGCCCGCCTCGTCATCACCGCCAGCCGCGCCAGCCGCTTCGAGGCTCCGGCCCAGAACGATCCGCTGCTCTCGACCACGCAGGCCACCAGCGGCGAAGCCTTGGCGACGGCCGTGGAGCGTGCCCGCACCGCCGCCGGCTCGCTGCCGCTGGACGAGCAACTTGCCACCGAATACGCCCTCCGCTCGGCCGCGGCGCTGCAGGACGTCTCCGACAGCTCCGCCGGCGTCTACAACCTCGCCTCGGCCAAAAGCGCCCTGCTGACGGCCCTCGATGACGACCGCGAAGAAGTCGTCCTCGCCGCCGCCGATGTGCTGGGTGCCCTCGACGACGCCGATGCCCAGACCGCGTTGCTGCAAAGTGCCCAGGACAACGGCCGCAGCGCCGACTCCCGCATCGGCCTCTACGAGGCGCTGGCCAAAAACGCCCGCAACTACGGCAACCGCCTCCCCGGCGACAACGTGTCGGACTTGCAGGACACCGTCCGCGAGGAAGCCAACCTCGACATCCGAACCGCCGCCGCCAAGGCCTACGGCGCCCTAGACCTCCCCGCCGACGAGGCCAAGCAGATTATCATCAACCGCTGAGGCCGCCCAAGCTTCGGATCACCCCACCCGCCCGCAGGCCGACCTGCGGGCGATCTTTTTCCGACCTCGGTGGTGTCAGCGACCAACGCAATGGGGGCGACGGGCGAGCAGCCAAATGAGGTTGCTCGTCTCCTTGACGCCCTGGACCTCCGCCGCGTGGCGGCGGGGCTGATCCTGGATCGGGTGACGCTCGGACTGCGGGGTTGGGAGCGGCTTGCACTTTGACATGCTCACCCTGCTTTGCGAACGTCGCTGAAACCCCCACCGCTGCGTAGCAGCGGGGCTACGCCCCCATTTCTGGGCACTTGGAAGAGCGGGCGTAGCCCCGCCTCTACGAGGCGGTGAGGGTGTCCAGCAACGATGAGGCGCAAGTCCAAGTGCGCAGTGCTGTTGCCCCGCCGCATCGCGACGAAGTCCGAGCGGTGGCCGCGTGCGTTCACCCCGGCGGCCACGTCAGGTCGCGGCCGGCGAGGGCGTGGAGGTGGAGGTGGAAAACGGTTTGCCCGGCCCCCGGGCCGCAGTTGAAGACGGTGCGGTAGTCGGCGTGGCCCAGGTCGGCCATGAGGTTCTTGGCAACGAGGAACAAATGGCCGATCAGCTCAGCGTCGGCGGGGGTCAGGTCGTTGAGCGTCGGGATCAACTTGCGGGGGACGATGAGCAAGTGCGTCGGAGCCTGCGGCTGGATGTCGCGGAAGGCGATGCAGCGATCGTCCGTGTGGAGCAAGTCGGTCGGGATCTCGCCGTCGGCGATCTTCTGGAAGAGGGTCTTCTCAGGCATGGTGCAGGGTAAGCGGCCCGGACCTGCGGCACGTGGTGCCGCGGCTACCGCATGCAAAATCACCAGGTGCATCAAACGTGATAGCCGCCGCACCACGTGCGGCAGGTCCGGGACGATCACCAGAACGCTTTCAGCAGCGGCACCAGCCGCCGCGCGGCGTGGCCGCGGTGGGCGTGGGCGGCCTTCTCGGGTGGCGAGAGTTCGGCCATGGTGCGGCCGTCGCCTAGCTCGAACAGCGGGTCGTAGCCGAAGCCGCCGTCGCCGCGGGGTTCGGTGGCAATGCGGCCCTCGGCGGTGCCGCGGGCGGTGAAAAGCAGGCGGCCGGTCGCGTCGGCGACGGCGAGGACGCAGACGAAGCGGGCAGCCCGGTCCTCGACGTGTTGCAGCTTTTCCAGCAGCAGCTTGTTGTTCTCGGCATTCCGCTCGCCCTCGCGGTTGTGCAGCGCCGCGAAGCGGGCGGTGTGGACGCCGGGGGCACCGCCCAAGGCGTCGACTTCCAGGCCCGAATCATCGGCAAGCGCGGTGGTGCCGTGGCGGCGGGCGTGGGTGCTGGCCTTCAGGATCGCGTTGTCGAGGAACGTCTGCCCCGTCTCGTCCACGTCCTCGGCGTCCGCCGGCAGCGGCGACAGCTCCACATCGCCCAACCCGCCGGCCTCGAAGATGGCGGCGAAGTCGCGAACCTTGCCGGCGTTGCGGGTGGCGAGCAGCAGGGGCATGGCGGACGATAGGTGGCAGGCCGTCCACCTTCTCCGCCCTACCACCTCCTCCCTTCCCCCTAATCCAGCGATCGCAACCCGCCGCGGCGGCGGCCGGCGTTGGGGTTGAGCAGCTGCGGGGCCGGGTCGTTGTCACGCATCATGCCAGGATCGGCGGTCGGGGCGGCCCGCTCGATTTGCGTGAGGTCGACGATGTACGACGGCTGGAAGATGACGTGCTGCTGGCCGTCGTCGTCGGTCAGCGTCTTCTGCTGGTCCTCGCCGTTGACGGCGTAGCGGGGGTAAAGCTGCATCGTCTGCTTGAGCGTCAGGTCGTTGATCTTGAGCTCCGGCGTGACGGTGGGCATCGGGCGGCCCATCTCGTCGGTGGCTGTGCGACGCAAATGCTCGGGCAGCGGGACGTTGCTGACGAGCATGCGGCCGTCGTCGCTGGTGTCGCGCAGCTGCGGGTTCTCGTTACGGATGCTGATCGCCTCCGCGCCCCAGGTGCCAATGGCGATGTGGCTGATGGTCGGCCCGTGCCAGTAGTAGGCCTCCACGCCCTGCTCGCGGGCGGCCCGCACCGAGTCGACGGTGATCTGCTTGCGGCCCGGCCCTTTGTAGCCGGCGATGATCACCGAGTAGCGGCCCGACGCCTGCGTCAAATCCCACTGCGGCGGCGCGGCCGGGTCCGGGGCGTCCAAGGGCACCAGCAGGATGCGCGTGAACATCGGGTCGCCCACGCCGTTGAGCACCCGGCCGAGTTGTTCCCGGTCGGCGTCGGCGGCATCGGGAGAGCTGTAGTAGCCGTAGTACAGCATTGATTGCCCCTCGCCGTGCAGCACGTGCCACCGCTGCAGCGGCGTGTTCGCCTTGAGCTGGCCCACCAGCGATTGGGCGTCACGGACGTGGTTGGCCGTAACGATCCGGGCGAGAAACAGCGTGTGCGTCGCATTCCCCACGGCTGCGGGCACCTCGCCCTCGCCCTCGCCCTGGATCTGGGCAAAGGTCGGGGCGGCGAGCAAGGCGACGGACAGCAAGGCGAACAGGCTCGACTTCATCGTGAGAAACTCCGGCATTGGGACGGCACTATAACAGACGGTGTCGATCTCGGGGAGGTAGCTGCGGGCCCGCGGCTACCGCCCGCTGTCAAGCTTTGGCTCGCGTCGCAACTCGCGGACAGTCCGTAGCTTGGCTTGAGGTGCACGGGCAGCTACGACGTTGCCGCTCCGTCGTCGCCCTCGTCGGCGAGGGCCGCGGATTGGTGCTTCATCAGCTGGTTGCAGCCCTTGGCGGCCAGCGTCAGCATGGCCGCCAGCTCGTCGTCGGTGTAACCGGCCTGGTGCTCGGCGGTGCCTTGGATCTCGATGTAGCGGCCCTCGGCGTTGCGGACGACGTTGAAGTCGACCCCGGCGGCCACGTCGAGCTTGTAATCCAGGTCGAGCGTCGGCTTGCCGTCGATGATGCCGACGCTGACGGCGGCAATGTTGCCAAGGATCGCGCCGTCGGGGTCGTAGGCATCAAGGTTGGCCGGGCTGGCGTCGGGGCCAAGGTCGTCGGGCAACGCCTGGACGGCCTCGGCGAGGGCGACGAAGCCGGCGCAAATCGCCGCCGTCCGCGTGCCGCCGTCGGCCCGCATGACGTGGCAATCGACGGTAATCGTGTGCGGCCCGAGCTTCGAGAGGTCGACTCCCGCCCGCAGCGACCGGCCGATGAGCCGCTCGATCTCCGTGCCGCGCGAATCGGTGTGCCCCGCCCGCGGCCAGCGCTTGCGGCCGGGCGTGGAGCCGGGGAGCATGACGTAGTTGGCCGTCACCCACCCGCCCGGCTTGTCCTCGCCCTGCCACGGCGGGGCACCTTGCTCGACGCTGGCGGTGGCGTAAATCACCGTCTCCCCCTGCTGCCACAACACGCTGCCCGGGGCCGCGGCGGGAAAGTGCCGCTGGACGCGGACGGTTCGCAGTTCATCACGGGCACGCATGGCCGGCATGCTACGGCACGCTACGGCACGGCACACGTTGACGTGGATGATCCGGCGGCTATCGTGTCGCCGCCGTCGAGAGGCCCGCGCGGTGCGGGAGGGTAGACGAGCCCAACGAGGTGCCCCCGCCGCCGGACGTCCGGTGGGCGACTCTCTTCCGGCGACGCATCGCGTCCACGCCTGGCCCATGGTGTAACGGTAGCACACCGGTTTTTGGTACCGATAGTCGGGGTTCGAATCCCTGTGGGCCAATTGGCAGAAGTAGCGAGTGATGAGTACCGAGTAGCGAGTGCCGGAAGGCGCCGCCGCTTTCGGCACTCAGTACTCGCTACTCATCACTCGGTACTTCCGGTCCTTCCGCCATGTCTTCCCTTGCCGTTATTCTTGCCGCGGGTCGGGCGACCCGGATGAAGACGGCGTTGCCCAAGCCGCTCCACGAGGTCGCCGGCAAGCCGATGCTCGGGCACATCCTCGACGCCTGCTGGGCCGGCGGCATCGAGCAGGCCGTCATCGTCGTCGGGCACGGCAAGGACGAGGTGATCGCGAAGTTCGAGGGCGATGGGCGCGTCTCGTTCGTCGAGCAAACCGAGCAGCTTGGCACCGGCCACGCGGTGAAAGTGTGCCTGCCGGCGCTGGAGGCGCTGCCGGGCGAGGCCGACGTGACGATCCTGGCCGGCGACTTGCCGCTGGTGACGGGCGACATTTTGCGGACCATCCGCAACGCCCACGAGTCCGAGGCGGCCGACGCGACGATGGGCACGGCCGTCGTGGACGACCCGACCGGCTACGGCCGGGTGATCCGCGACGACGCCGGCGAGTTCCGCGAAATCGTCGAGCAATCGGACGGCTCGCCGGAGCAGCTCGCCGTCCGGGAAGTCTTCCCGTCGCTGTATTGCGTGCGGGCCGACGCCCTGCGGTTCGCGCTCGGCGAGCTGAAGAACGACAACGCCAAAAGTGAGTATTACCTGACGGACATCTACGCCATCCTGCGGGAGGCGGGCAAGAAGGTGCTGGCCGTCGAGGCGGTGACGGCGGAGGACGTGATCGCCCCGAACGACCGCGTCGGGTTGGCCGAGGCCGAGGCGGCGATGCAGGACCGCATCCACGACAAGCACCGCAAAAACGGCGTCACCATCGTCAACGGCAGCTCCACCCACATCGAGGCCGACGCCCGCATCGGGCAAGACACCGTCATCCGCCCCTTCACCCACGTCGGCCGCGCCGCCCGCATCGGCCGGTCCTGCCAGATCGGCCCGTTCGCGAGGGTGCCGCGTGACGGCGTCGTCGGCGACGGCGAAACGGTGTCGGGCGTCTAACGACGCGTTGTTTGTTCTTGGTCCTTTGTCCTTGGGCCAGGAACAAAGAACCAATGACAAATGACCAAGAACAACATCAATGCTTGAGCCCGACCCGCACAATTTGAAGATCTTCGCCGGCCGTGCCAACCGAAAACTGGCGGAGGACATTTGTGCGCACATCGGCCTCGGGCTCGGCGACGGGCAGACCAAACTGTTCCCCGACGGCGAGGTGCTCGTGCGGGTCGACGAGGACGTGCGCGGCCGGGACTGCTACGTCGTGCAGCCGACGTGCGAGCCGGTGAACGCGAACCTGATGGAGCTGATGATCTGGGCCGACACCCTCAAGCGGGCCAGCGCCTCGCGGGTGACGGCCGTGATGCCGTACTTCGGCTACGCCCGCCAAGACCGCAAGGACGTCGGCCGCACGCCGATCACCGCAAAATTAGTCGCCAACCTCATCGAGCGCTCCGGCGTCGACCGCGTCGTCGCCCTCGACCTCCACGCCGCCCAGGTGCAGGGCTTCTTCGACATCCCGGTCGACCACCTCGAAGGAGCACCCATCTTCTGCGAGTGGTTCGAGACGCTGGATTTAAAGGACACCGTGTTCGTCAGCCCCGACGTCGGCAACGTCAAGCGGGCCCAGCGGTACGCCAACATCATGGGCGGCGGGCTGTGCATCATCGACAAACGCCGCACCAGCGGCACCAACGCCGACGCCGTCCACCTCATCGGCGACGTGGCCGGCAAGACGGCCCTGATGACCGACGACATGATCACCACCGCCGGCACCGTCACGTCGGCCGTGAAAATCCTGCGCGACCACGGCGTGGGCGACGTCTACATCACCGCCACCCACGCCGTCCTCGCCGGCCCCGCCGTCGAACGGCTGGCCGCCTGCCCGTTCACCAAGCTCGCCGTCACCGACACCATCCCGCTCAACAACCGAGCCGATGCGATCAAGGACCGCGTGACGGTCCTCTCGACCGCCAAAATGCTCGGCGACGCGATCCACAACATCCACCACAACAAGAGCGTCAGCGCGCTGTTTCGCCAAATGAACGAGCGCGACGTGGCGCAGTAAAGACCAAGCAAAACAACCGAGAAGATCATGGACACCACCCCCCTCGAAGCCCAAAGCCGCGACCACGTCGGCACCCGCACCAGCCGCCGACTCCGCCGCGACGGCATGCTCCCGGCCGTCATCTACGGCCACAAGGAGGGCACCGTCAGCGTCGCCCTCGAGGCCAAGCCATTCACCGACGCCCTCCGCAAGGGCGCCCACCTGTTCGACCTCAGCGTCGCCGGGGCCAAAGAGACGGTGCTGGTCAAGGAAGTCCAGTACGACTACCTCGGCGACACCGTCATCCACGTTGACTTCGCCCGCGTCTCGCTCGATGAGGCCATCACCACGAACGTGCCGCTGAACCTCGTCAACGCCGACGACGCCGCGGGCGTCAAGGCCGGCGGCGTGCTGTCGGTCAAGCTGAACACGCTCGAGGTCCAGTGCAAGGCCAACAACATCCCCGACGAGATCGAGGCCGACCTCGCCGACCTGAAGATGGGCGACAGCCTGTTCGTCCACCAAATCACCCTGCCCGAGGGCGTCACCACCGAGTTCGACGGCGACACCGTCATCGCCCGCATCGCCCAACCCCGCGGCGTCGAAACCCCCGAAGACGAAGAAGCCGCCATCGCCGACAGCGGCAACGAGCCGGAAGTCATCGGCGAGAAGAAGGAAGACGCCGAAAGCACCGAGTAACGCCACCGACCGGCCGAGCCTCTCCAACATCAAGCCCGCCCCCGCCCACCCAGGCAGGGGCGGTTTTGGATTGCGCAGAGTCGTCAAACCGCTCGCGGTTCTCGGCGACGAAGGTGCGGTGCCGCTCGACGTTCTCGAGCCGCTTGTCGGCGAACCCGCCAAGGTGGCCGAAAAGGAACTGCTTGAGCCGAATCGACATCGAGCCACAGTACGGCTGTAAGGCGATCTACCTGATGACGGCGCTAGCCGGTGCGGGTGATGCCGTCGCCGCCCGTCCAGCCGCGGTCGTAGGCGTTCTTGACCACCCGGCGGGTGCGGTGGTCGTAGGCGGCCTCGAAGACCTTGCTCGTGTCGCCCGGCGGCGGGATGCTCTGGCCGTCCAGATTTTAGTTTACCTACTCGTCTACGTGAACAAGAGTATTGACCACATCAGGAACTTCGACTTCATGTGCGTTCCCATACTTCGCGGATAAGTGAATCAAGCCGTACAACTCAATTGGATTTGATGCTAATAGATTGACGCCAGCCTTGTGTGCTTCATATCGAGTGTGCGTCTCTGTCTGATACACCACTACACCAAAACCTTGTTCCTGGATTTTAAGCAGGCAGAGGTTGTAAAGATTAACATGAGAAACTAAATTCACTTCATTGACCATCTATTTCATCCTTTCCATGACGTCTGCTGGAACCTGCCCTTCAATTAGTATCTCTTCGTTTTGATTCATTCTTTCATAAACATCATTAGCCCGTCTTGCATCACGCCTAGACGAATTCTTCATGTAACTTCTAACATCCTCCGGTCGCCAGATTTTGATAGACCCAGTATCCTAGAGCTTCTCTAGTTCTGAAATATGGGCCTTTTTTACGTGGCGCATCCCTCCTGGCCCTGCAAATCTGCTGGCAACTCTAGTTGAGGTCGTGAAGGAGGTATACCTGCTCGTCTGCCCCTCTTTCTTAAGTACGTGCTCGTAGAATGTTTGAATTTCAGCGGTGCTCGCTTGTGCAAGAGGAATACCCACAGGTGAGCCAGGCCTATAATTGCGGTCGCCCCTGAACACATACTGCCCATTGTTCCGCCCGCGACTTGCCCCCCGAAAGGCCACCTGACCTGTAGCTGCCTCGGCGGCGTCGTCCGAGCCGCTTCTCGCTAGCGTGACAAGTGAAAGAGCGGCTTGTGCCGCCTCATCCATGTGACTTGCTGCCGTTGTGGATAATCGACTCGCAACGGCTGATGTGCCGCCGACAGCAACGGGACTTGCAGCTACACCTGGCGTATTCGTCGCCACTCCCGCGGTGAGCGCGGCTGCGACTCGGACACCGTCCTGGCGGCTGTTCTGAATGATCTGTGACTTGTAAGCGTCACTCAGACCCCCGTTGTTGCCGACCCTCGCCTCAAGCTTTCTCCTCAGCTTTGCCTCGGCCTGAGCATGGCCACCACGCTCCAACGAGTGAACGAGATCCTGAGCCGGAAAGACGATTATTAGGCCGAGCGGGTTAAGATTATGCCAGCCACGCCCCTCATCCTCACTGAGCCCCAGCGGATCGATCTTGTTGGCCGGGTCGTTGCCCACGTGCAGGTAGACGTTCGGGCCGTCGGCGTAGCCGATCGGGTCGCGGCTCAGGTACCTTCCCGTCGACGGGTCGTAGTAGCGGAACCCGTGCAAATCCAGGCCCGTCGACCAGTCCCGCTCCTTCGTGTTCGCCAGGCGGTCGTTGGCCGCCGGCGTGCCGGTAAGCGACCACTCGCCGGCCATGGCGCCGAAGGCGCGGTAGGCCTGGGCGCCGGTCGTGTCGCCGGCGGCGTCCGTCAGGGCCGTCACGTCGCCGCTCATGCCGTAGGCAAAGTATTCGGTTGCCAAGGAGCCGGGGGTGTTCTGCCCGCCGTCACGGTAGGCGTGCAGGATCGAGCCGATGCCCCCGCCCAGGCCGCTGCCGCGGACGTGCTCGGCGGCGATGCGGTGGTTGGTGTCGTCGTGGGCCGTGTCCTGGAAGCTGACTCCCCCGTCGTGGCGGTAGCCGGTGCGGGTGATGCCGGCGCCGCCGGTCCAGCCGCGGGCGTAGGCGTTCTTGACCACCCGGCGGGTGCGGTGGTCGTAGGCCGCCTCCAGCACCAAGCGCGGCGCGGCCAGCGGCGTGCCCTGGCCGTCGAGGTTGGAGCTGGCCGTGACCAGGCGGTTGTGGGCGTCGTAGCCGTAGGACCACGCCTGATCGCCGGCATCAGGGGTGGCAAATCATTCGTTCTCCCTAGATCGATCTTTCGGCCGGATGACGCCGTTCTCAGATATCTCATCCATCAAATCCCAATCAAGCTCGCTTCGTCGATCACCAAAATGACGCCAGATGGCGGCGAGACCGACCAAAGCAGCCGGATAATCAGCCACTAACGTGACATGAGCATTCTCTGCTCGCCAATGTGGTTTCTCAAACCTGTCATTTGGATCATCAGTGCGAACACTTTGATAAACAACTTCGAAATCCATTCCAGTAGAAGATTTAAAGCGGCTTCAGATTCGTGACCTGTATCTGCCAAAAAGTCTCTCATATTGTCTCACATCTTCGAAAACCTCGCTTGGTATCTGACCTTCAATCATTATCTCGCCGTTGCGCCTCATGGTGTCTCATATGTTGCCTGCTTGGCTACTTATTCTTCTTCCGCCTGTTTTCATTGCATCATAAACATCATCTGGCTCCCAAATCCTGATGGCTCCCTGGTCCCGAAGCTCGACCAATCGGTCCCTAAGAACCTTGTTGATAAAGCGGTTTTCACCTTTGCCGACTTTCTCTGCTCCGCGCCTTTTCGTAGAGAATGATGTGTATCTGCTTGTCTTACCCTGTTTGTCGGATATTGAGGTCGGGTCGAAAATCGGTCGAATATTGGGGTCGGGAGTCATTGATCTCGTTCCACCATACACCACTTCGATGGCATGCTTCGCCTCCGCGGGCAGGAAACTGCCATGATGCTGCCCAAGATGGAGAAACGATGTTTCCCGAGCCCCTGTTCGCCACAGCGCCGTCACGTCGCCGTCGGTGCCGTAGGCGAAGTATTTGGGTGCCAAGGAGCCAGGGGTGTCCTGCCCATTGTCACCGTAGGCGTGCAGGCCGCTGCCGATGCCGCAGTTCAGGCCGCTGCCGCGGACGTGTTGGGTGGCGATGTGGCGCTCTGGCGCTCTTTCGACGAGGCATGGGCTCCATCTCGTTCAGCCTGTTCTAAGCTCCTGGGCCGACGCCCGACGCTTGCCGACTCTCACCAGGTACTTCTTGTGACGCCCTTCTCCCGATTGCTCGGCAAGCCCCGCCGCCCCGTTGTTGAGGGGCGGGAGTCGGCCAAGGCGCGGACGGTGATCGTCGCTGGGTTGGGCAACCCCGGCAGCGAATATGTCGGCACGCGGCACAACGTCGGGTTCGAGGTCGTCGACGCCTTGGCCGAGAAGCTCGGCTGGTGCGGGCCCGGCGAGTTCGACCGGTTGGCGAGAAGCAAGTTCGACGCCCTGACCTTCGACGGCGGCATCGAGACGGCGAAGGGCAACGTCAAGCTCTTGCTGATGAAGCCGATGACCTACATGAACCTCAGCGGCCGCAGCCTCGCCGCGGCGGCCCGGTTCTACAAGGTCAAGCCCGACGCCTGCCTCGTGATCCTCGACGAGCTGCAGCTGCCCGCCGGGGTGATGAAGCTCAAGGCCAACGGCTCCGACGGTGGCCACAACGGCCTCAAGAGCGTCGCCGCGGAGCTCGCCACCGAGCTGTTCTCCCGCCTCGGCATCGACCCGCCACCGCCCCGCCACCCCGGCAAGGACTACGTGCTGGGCAAGTTCACGCCCGAGCAACGCCCGAAGATCGACGACGCCGTGAAGAAGGCCACGGCGGCCGTCGTGACGTGGGCCGATCAGGGGGCGGAGGCGGCGATGAACGCGTTCAACGGGAGTTAGTTCTTGGTCCTTGGTTCTTCGTCCTTTGTCCGGAAACCAGGGACAAAGAACCAAGGACAAAGAACAAACTCCCGCCTACACTGCCCGCCACCTCCGCCGGCGGGCGTGCCGCCGGCAGCGATGTTGATCGTCGCTTCCGTGGGGGTTCACGACATTTCATCCACCGCCTGATGCCAGATAAGACGACCCGCCAGTACGAGGCGATGTTCCTGTTCGGGACCGCCGCCAGCGCCAACCTCGAGGGCACGCTCGACCGCGTCCGCAAGCTCGTCGAGAGCCACGGCGGCGACATCATCCTGCTCAAGAAGTTCGACGAGCGCCGCCTGGCCTATGAGGTCAAGAAGCAAAAGCGCGGCCTCTACGTCATCTGCTACTACCACGCCGAGCCGACCGCCAACGCGGCGATCACCCGCGAGGTGAACCTGTCCGACGACGTGCTGCGGCTGATGATCATTTCCGCTGACCACCTCAACCAGGACGAGATGGAGGCCGTGGAGCCGCAGAAGTACGAGCCGTTCGACCCCGAGGCCGCCCGCCCCCGCCGCCCGGCAATGGCCAGTGACGCCACCGCCGCCGAAGGCGACGACGTGGCCGATGGTGGTGCCCCGCGTGGCGACGAAGGCTCCCAGCGGGCCGACGCCGAGACGGCCGCTAGCGCGTCGTCCTAACATCAGTCTTTCGCCGGAGGTACCCGCATGGCCGCCAACTTCAACAAGGTGATGCTGATGGGCAACCTGACCCGCGACCCGGAGCTGCGCTACCTGCCCAGCAACATGCCGGTCGTAGAGGTCGGCTTGGCCGTGAACAACAAGTACCGCACCAAGGACGGCGAGGACCGCGAGGAGACGCTGTTCATCGACTGCACGGCGTTCGGCCGTCAGGCGGAGGTGCTCAACCAGTACATGAGCAAGGGCCGCCCGATCTTCATCGAGGGCCGGCTCAAGCTCGACACCTGGGACGACCGCCAAAGCGGCCAGAAACGCTCGAAGCACAAGGTCACGATCGACAACTTCCAAATGCTCGGCGGCCGCGACGACGCCGGCCAGGGCGGCGGTGGTGGCGGCGGTGGCGGGTACGCCCGCCGCGGCAACAACGACGATCAGGGGGGCGGCTACGGCGATGGCCGCGGCCAGTCCCGCCAAGCCCCCAGCCGACCGCCCCAGCGCGACGAGCAACCCGCCCCGGAAAAACCCTTCGACGACGCCGACCAACAATTCGGCGACGACGACATCCCGTTCTAACCCCTTAACTCCCAATCAACTCCGATGCGTAAGCCCAAGAAGACGCCCAAGACGGTCAAGCTGCTGCTCAACGAGAGCGTGCGGGCGCTCGGCCGCGTCGGCGACGTGGTGACGGTCAGCCCCGGCTACGCCCGGAACCTGCTCATCCCCCACCACCTGGCCGTCAAGCCGACCCCCAGCAACCTCGCCCGTGTCGAGGAGAAGCGCAAGGAGGTCCTCCGCCAGGAAGCCCTGAAGCGCGAGGAGCAGGCGGCGCTTCTCAAGAAGCTCGAGGGCTTCGAGGTCAGCGTCGAACGCCGGGCCAACGAGACCGGCCACCTGTTCGGCAGCGTCACGGCCAGCGACATCGCCACCGAGCTGCAGGCCAAGGGCCACGAGATCGCCGCCGAGGAGGTTGCCCTGGCCAACCGCATCGACGAGGTCGGCGACTACGAGGTCGAGATCATCTTCGCCGACGACCTCCGCGGCCCCATCACCCTCCACGTCCAACCCGACGCCGAAAGCAAGGCCGGCATCGACGAGTACCAGGCCGAACAAAAAGCCCGCCGCGAAGCGGAAGAAGCCGCCGAGGCCGAGCAAAAGGCGAGGCTCGAGGCCGCCGCCGCGGGTTGAGGCCGACGTCCGCCCTTGAAAGCACGTTAGACAAGTTGCAACCACCTCAAGTTGCGGACGTCGCCGAAACCGCCTCCGCCTCGTGGAGGCGGGGCTTCACAAGCTGGACCACGCTGCCCCAATCGTCAAGCCCCGCCTCCACGAGGCGGAGGCGGTTTCAGAGGTGCGGCGTGCAAGTGGATTGCCTCGGGAGGACAGTCCGCTTCTCGCGTCCCCGTTGATAGCAGCCGTTGACAACAATCGGGTGACGCCGCTACGCTTTGGCCGGAGGTGAATCGGTTCACTGCGGGGGCGTTGACATCACGAGGAGGAAACATGATCAAGAACGTAATCGTCTTCTGCGGTATCGCGGCCGCCGGGGCCGCCGCACCCGCATTCGCTGCATCGGTGGCTACCGATGTGGCAAGCGACTCCGAGTACGATGCCCCCAGCTTTTGGGAGTCGGGTGACAACGGCGGGACAGGGTTCGGCGCGTGGAGCTTTGCCAGCAACACGTCGAACCAAGGCGTGTTCATCGGCGACTCGACCTCCAACGGGACCGGCGGCAGTGGCGGCATCAACACGGCCGGCGAGTCGTTTGGCCTCTACAGCAACACCGCCGGCTCCAGCGCCAGCGCGTCAAGGACTTTTGGCGGCAATACCTTAATGCCGGGGCAAACCTTCTCCATCCTGTTCGACCACGGCAACACCAGCTTTGGCAACTCGGAATTCGGGTTCAGCCTGACCGACGGTTCGGCCGCGGGCTTCGTGTTCAAGCGAGAGAACGGCGAGTCGGGCTACGAGGTGTTCGACGGCAACGGCGAACGCGTGGTGCTGAATGGCTACACCACCGACGGCCTGACTATCGACGTCACGTTGAAGTCCGGCAACACATACGACGTTACCGCGACCTTCTTGAGCGACCCGAATGCCACCGTCACCCTGACTGATCAACCTCTCGCGACCGGCAACGGCCTCACCGGCTTCACGCTGTTCAGCAACGAGGCCGGCGACGGCGACGCGTTCAACGTCTTCTTCAACGACATCAACGTCAGCCCGGTTCCCGAGCCGTTGGGTGTGCTGGCGGGTGGTTCGTTGATTGGGTTGTTGACGCTGCGGCGGCGGTGAGTTGTTGCCCCATCTTGTGCAGAACCTGTCGGCCCGGCGAGTTGCTCGCCGGGTCGGCTGCGTTTGGCCGATACCGTCTCTTCTTGCGCCGCCTAGACTGCGGCGGGTTCGTGCGGGTAATGTTTGGGAGAAGCGTTTATGGCGATCAACGGCACCAGCAACGGCAACGGGCGGAAGAGCGGCCGCAAGAGCTCGGGCAAGAATGGCCGCAACGGGTTCGCCGATGCGCCCGATTACTCACGGCCTACGGATGCCGCGGGCGTCGACGTGTTCGACAAGCTGCCGCCGCACGACGTGGGGGCAGAGATGTGTCTGCTGGCCAGTTTGATGCTCGACAAGGAGGCCGTGGGCGACATCGCCCCGTCGTTGCGGGCCAGCGCGTTCTACCTGCCGCAGCACGCGCTGACGTACGAGATCATCGTCGCGTTGTTCAACGACGGCAAGGCGATCGACAGCGTCATCGTCCGCGACGAACTGATCAAGAAGGACAAGTACGACGAGGTCGGCGGCAGCAACTTCATCGCCAACCTGCTCGGCAGCGTCCCCTCGGCCGCCCACGCCCGGCACTACGCCGACATCGTCCGCGACAAGGCGACGCTGCGCATGCTCATCAGCGCCAGCAACAGCGTCCTGCGCGAAGCCTACGGCGAGCACGAGGACGCCAAGATGGTCTTGGAGGACGCTGAGAAGAAGTTCTTCGAGATCGCCGAGAACAAGGTCAGCACCGACCTCTCCCGCCTGGGCGAGGTGGCGATGGACGTCTACGAGACGATCTACGACCGCGGCCACAAAGGCGTTGAAACCGAGTTCCCCGACCTGGACGACATGCTCAACGGCCTCCAGCCCGGCGAAATGATCATCGTCGCCGCACGGCCCAGCATGGGTAAGGCGCAGCCGCTGGACAGCCGTGTTCTGACGACGAGCGGTTGGCAGTTGATGGGCAACCTGTCCGTCGGCGACGAGCTGGCGTCGGTTGATGGCGAGCCGTCGCACGTCACCGGCATCTACCCGCAGGGTCGGCGGCAGGTCTACCGCATCACCTTCGCCGACGGTCGCAGCACCGAGTGCTGTGCCGAGCACCTTTGGCGGGTCCACTTCCGCGGCTGGGATGAGCCGCGCGTCCTCGAGACGCGGCAGCTCGTAGAGATGCTCGGCAAGCAGCGCTATCAGAATCGCCTCTGGATTGACACATTCGCAGGCGAATTTGGCAACGACGACGACTTGCCGATCGACCCGTGGCTGTTGGGGCTGCTGCTGGCCGAGGGCCGCTTGGGCGGCAGCAGTGTGCGGTTCAGTTCGGCGGATGAGCAGGTCGTCGCGCAGGTCGGGCAGGCGGCCGGAGACGACCTCGAACTCGTCGCGGCCGGTGGTGTGGACTACCGCATCAAGCAGGCGGGCGGCGCGGCCGTGGCGGGCGTGCAAGGCAGCGGGCCAAACCCGCTGAAAACCGCGCTCGTCAGCCTGAACCTTTGGGAGAAAAACGCTCACGAAAAGTTCGTTCCGCCGGCTTATCTCGGTGCCAGCCACGACAGCCGGCGGCGACTGCTGGCGGGGCTGCTTGACGGCGACGGCTGGGTTGAGACGTTCGGTGCGGTACGCTTCGCCACCAGCAGCAGGCGGCTGGCGGACGACGTGGTCGCCCTTGCCCGCTCGCTCGGCGGGACGGCAAGGTGGTCGATCAAGCAGCCGACGTATCGACACGACGGCAAGCTTCGGCAGGGCCGTCCGTCGTACGTCTGCAACCTGCAGCACCGCGAGGCCGCGAGTTGGTTCACGTTGCCACGCAAACAGAGCCGGCTGGCTGCCGGGCGTCAGCGGCAGCGCCGACTCAACATCCAGAGCATCCAGCCGACCCGCGTCACCCAAACGCAGTGCATCAGCGTCAGCCACCCGTCGCGGCTGTACGTGACCGACGACTACATCGTCACCCACAACACGGCGTTCGCCATGAACATTGTGCAGAACGTGGCGGCCAAGCACATCCCGTGTGCCGTGTTCAGCCTTGAGATGAGCAAGCAGCAGTTGGCCCAGCGGATGTTGTGCAGCCGGGCGGATGTGGACGGGCACAAGGTCCGCAAGGGCATGCTCTCGACGGATGAGTATCACCGGCTGGCCCAGGTGGTGAACGAGCTGGACAAGTTCCCGATCTGGGTCGACGACTCGCCGGGCCTGACGCTGCTGGAGCTGCGGGCCAAGGCCCGGCGGTTGGCGCGGCAGCACGGGATCAAGCTGATCATGATCGACTACATGCAGCTCATGGACAACCCCGGCGTCGAGAGCCGCCAGCAGCAGATCAGCGAGATCAGCCGCGGCATCAAGGCGGTGGCGCGGGAGTTGAAGATCCCGGTCGTCTGCCTCAGCCAGCTCAACCGCCAGAGCGAGGGCCGCGACGGCCACCGGCCGCGGATGAGCGATCTCCGCGAGTCGGGCAGCATCGAGCAGGACGCCGACGTCGTCGCCCTGCTGCACCGCGAGGATTACTACCGCCAGAACGAGCCGGACTTCGTGCCGACCAACGAGGCGGAGATCATCATCGCCAAGCAGCGCAACGGCCCGACGGGCACCGTGCGCTTGATGTTCGACAACAAAACGACCAGCTTCAAGCCGCTGGCGAGCCAGGCGGATTCGTTCTGAGGCGGCGGATACCGTGCGGCGATGGATGACGCCCCCACGCCACGCAAGGTTGCCGAGCAGATCGTGCGGCGGCTCGCCGACACCGGGCACGTGGCGTATTTCGCCGGGGGGTGCGTGCGGGACGCGTTGCTCGGACGGGAGCCGACGGATTACGACGTGGCGACCGACGCCCCGCCGGCGGTGGTCAAGAAGTTGTTCCGCAACGCCCAGGCCGTGGGCGAGCACTTCGGCGTGATTCTCGTGCGGCTGGGTGGCGTGCAAACGGAGGTGGCGACGTTCCGCACCGACGGCGAGTACCACGACGGCCGCCGGCCCGAGGCGGTCACGTTCGCCACCGCCGAGGCCGACGCCAAGAGGCGGGATTTCACGATCAACGGGTTGTTTTATGACCCGCGGGCGGACGCGGTGATCGACTTCGTCGGCGGCCGGGACGACTTGCGACAGAACGTGTTGCGGTGCATTGGCGAGCCGGCGGCGCGGTTCGGCGAGGACCACCTCCGGCTGCTGCGGGCCGTGCGGTTCGCGGCCCGGTTCGATTTGCAGATCGAGCCGGCGACGTGGGCGGCGATGCGGGACCACGCGGCGTCGCTGGCCAAGATCGCCCCGGAGCGGGTCGGCGACGAGGTGCGGCGCATGCTCGCCCACCCCGCCGCCGGGCGGGCGATCGAGCTGCTCATCGAGTCCGGCTTGGCCCACGTCGTCTTCCGCCCGGTGCCAGTCGCGGGCCGGGGGCCGGGCGTGACGGCGGCGCTCACTGACGCCGGACCGGGGGCGGCCCTCGCCGCGGCCGTGCTCGACGCCGTCGGCGTGACCCGCCAGACGCTGCCGGACTGGACCGCCCGTCGTCCCGACGTTGCCGCGGCCCTGCGGCAGTCGCTCAAGATCAGCAACGCCGAGGAGGCCGCCCTCGTCGCCACCCTTGGTGGCGTCGCCGCCCTCGCCGAACCCATGCCGCTGGCCCGCCAAAAGCGCCTCCGCGCCACCCCCCATGCCGCCGACATCCTGGCCCTCGCCGAAGTCCTTGAGTCGCTCGATGTGCTCACCCCTGCCGTGCCGCTAAGCGATCTGCGCGCGCTCGACAATGTCGCCCCTCCGCCGCTGATCTCCGGGCACGACCTGATCCAGGCCGGCCACGCCCCCGGCCCCGCCTTCCGCGCCGCCCTCGACGCCACGTACGACGAGCAGCTCGAAGGTCGCGTCACCACCCACCCCGAGGCACTGGCCTTCGCCCTCGAGCAGTTGGCGATCTAAAAAGAAAGTTGCTCTGCGACAATGTCCAGACCGTCAACATGTTGCACGCACAAGAGGCCCCCACCGCCGTGGTGACGGCGGGGCTACGCCTGCACCGAGCGACTTATACGGATCCTGTTACGAGTGAACGCGCTTCTCGCGCTCGACCGGCTTCTGCGTGAGTCTGCCGGGATGAACATCACCGAACGTCAGCCGGGCGACCGGCAACGCCTGCTCGATCTGGCCCGCCGCGAGAGGTCGTCGCTGCTCCGCGACCGCTACCGCGCCGTCGCTCTGGCCCTGGGCGGCGAGGCAGCACCGGCCATCGCCGCCAAGCTCGGCCGCGCCCGTCGGCCAGTGCAGCGCTGGGCGTACCTCTACCGCGACGGAGGCACAGAGGCGCTCTTGCCGCGGACGCGGGGCCGGCGGCCGACGAAGCTGCCGTGCGATCAGGAGCAGGCGTTCAAGACCCGCATGCTCGCCGGTCCCACCGACGCCGACGAAGGCAGATGCACCCTGCGTGGGCTCGATGCCGTGCGCATCCTCGAGACCGAGTTCGGGGTCAAGTACAGCCTGCCGGGCGTCTACTGCCTGCTGCACCGCCTGGGCCTGTCGAGCCTCAAGCCGCGGCCGATCCACCGCAAGGCCGACCCTGCGGCTCAGGAGAAGTGGCTCGAAGAAGCCCCCCTTTTGTCCGGAAGGTGAAGGAGGCCCGCCCCGACGTGCCCGTCCAGGTCTGGCTCCAGGACGAGCTGCGGGCGGGCCAGCAGGGGACGCTGACCAACGTCTGGGCCGAGCGGGGGTCACGGCCGAGGGCGGTGAAGCAGACCGAGTAC
>CAYLSV010000026.1:13621-43089 GCA_964386435.1 uncultured Tepidisphaerales bacterium | reverse complement strand
CAACCGACGACTTTTTTAAAACGGACACCGTGAGGTAGCTGCGACTCGGCGAGTCGCAGTCCGGCCCGGGCGAGCGACCAAAAGGTTTCCGCCGGACTGCGGCTCGCCGAGCCGCAGCTACCTTGAGGTTCAACCGTCGTTCGGGCACCAACTGTTCAGCCACGCGTGCGTCGCTGAAACCCCTCCGCCGCGTGGCGGCGGGGCTTTGCCCCGAAGGGCAAAGTTGAAGCGCGGAGAATCGTCAATTGATGGGGGTAGCTGCGGTCCAACGGACCGCAGTCCGACGGCGACGCGTGGCGTCGCAGCTACCTCAAGTCGTCGGATGCGATGGGTCTTCCGGGCGGCCCCGACGCTCCGCGGGCGGCGCCGCGGGCGGCGTGGTAGTCGTCGCGGCCGAAGTGCAGCTGCCAGCCGGTGCGGGCGATGTTGGTGAGGTTTTCGGCCGTTTGCTCGTGGATCGATTCGGCAAGGGGGGCAAGCCGGATGCCGACGCCGCCGGCGAGGGCGATGTGGTGCGGGCGGTAGATGGCGTGGCCGATGCGCAGTGCCCGGACTAAGGCGCGCACGGCCCGGCTGTCGGAACGCAGCTCGCCCGGTTGGCGGCCGCGCAGGACCCTTGCGCCGAGGTAGGCTTCCAACCCGCCCGCGCCGCCGTCGGGGCCCAGCGGGGGGTTGCGGGAGAGGCTGACGTCGAGCTGCCCGAAGTGGCCGGGCGAGGCGCCGTCGACCTCCAGCGGCACCCCGTCGTCCAGCACTGCTGCCCCCACGCCCGTGCCAATCGCCAGCAGCAGCAACCGCCCGCCGAGTTCGTGCTCGGCCGCCACGTCCAGCGCCGAGGCCACCGCGTCACCCACCACCGCCGGCGGCGGCACGTCCCGCCCCGTCGCCTCGGCGACCAACTCCACCAGCGGCCAACCGCATAGCCCCGGCACGTTCACGCTCGCCTCGACCATCGTCTTCGCCGGGTCCATCATGCCTGGTGCGCAAAGGCCCACCCTCTCAAACGCCGCCTCGGGCACCACCTGCCGCAGGGCCTTCAGCAGCGCCGCCCGGTCGGGCCGGCGGTACGAGTCGCTCTTGGCCACCGCCAGCTCCCGCCCGTCGTCGCCGACCAGGGCGCTCTTGACGCGGGTGCCACCAATGTCGAGGCCGAGCGTGGGCACGGGGACAGTGTTGGACCGGTGTCACACCAACGCGGCGAACGCGGGTGAATTTTACCGACTTGGAGTCACATGTCGTGCAGCTGCCGTTCCCCGATCGGCCGTGCCGACTCCAACGATTCAAAGGCCAACTGGTCGCTCCAACGACATGCAGCGTCGCCACTGCGGATCGGCGATCCGCAGCTACAACACGCATCATCCAGACCGTGCCGCCTCCCGCCCTCAGCCGCACCGGCCCGTCGAGCGGGGGCTCACCGCCGGTCGGTTAGCAGCTCCACCTCGGCCATGTTGCGGACCATCACCGGGTCGAGGGTGACGGGGCCGTTGATGTGTTTGATGGTGCCCAGCAGTTGCCACGGGGCGTCGGGCGAGGCGCGGCCGATGACGTGGTAGTTGCCGGGTTCGACCTCGCCGGCGGGGTCGATCGAGCCGGGCCGCCAGTCGGCGGGTTTGTGCGGGTTGATCGCCGGGCCGCGGAGGCCGAGGAAGGCCTTGAATTGTTCGGGATAAACGCTGAGGACGGCCCGGCTGAACCAGATGCAGAACCCGCCGCCCAACTCGCCGGACAGCTCGATCTTCTTTTCGATGTCCAGCCACGGCGTGTCGGCCCCCTCGCCCACCGCCCGGATCCCGGCGATCAACACCTCGTCCCGGTCGAACGCCTCCACCTGCTGCCGCCAATTGCTCTCGAAGGCCTCGAAGCTCGTGCGGTAGCACTGCGGCAGGAACTCGTCCCAACCGTCCCAGCCGGGCGTGATCCAGTCGCACGCGTAATTCTCCAGGCTCCACGGGTGCGGCGCCGGCGAAACACTCACGATCAACCCCGGCCGCGCCGCCCGCAGCTCGGCGGCGAACCGCTCGGCGTACGCGGTGATCTTGTCGGCCCGCCACTGCACCCAGGCCGGGTCCCGCGGATCGTCCGGCGGCAGCGCCCCGTTGTGCTCGGCGGCGTAAAGCTCTTTCGTGTAGTCGTCGTACCCCATTTCCACCGGCATCGCGATGCGGTCATCCAGCTGCACGCCGTCCAGGTCGTACCGCTCCACGGCCTCGATGCAAAGGTCGATCAGAAGCTGCTGCGGCTCGGGGTGCAGCGGGTTGAGCCAGACGAACGGGTTCTGCTCGCCGACCTCCTGGCCGTCCCGCGTCAAGGTCAGCCACCCCTTCTCGCGGGCCAACCGGCGAAGCTCGTTGTCCGTGTCCTTGAACGCCGCCATGAAGCCGTACTCCATCCACGCGACGTAGATCAAGCCGTTGCGGTGAGCCTCGATGAGCGTCTCCTGCAACAGATCACGCTGCAGGTGGGCCGGCGTGTTGTTGATCTTCAGCGGCACGCCGATCAGGTCGTCCATCACGTCCGACGGGAACTCGGTGTACCCGTTCTTCCACGTCTCGACGTACACCGTGTTGAAGCCCATGTCGGCCAGCGCCCGCATCGACTCGGCCGTCTTCTGCGGGCTGCTGATGGCGTCGTTGGCGGTGGTCGTCATCCACGTGCCACGCAACTCCCGCGCCGGTTCGGCAAGAACCGGGGCGGCGAGCAGCAGGGAAGCGAGCAGGGCGATGAGTGGTTTCATGACGATTCCTCCGAGTTCGTTCCGACCGGACCTGCGGCACGTGGTGCCGCGGCTATCGCGGGCAAAGACCCTTGACTCCCGCCGGCAGTGGGCCGCAGCACCACGTGCTGCAGGTCCGGACCGCCGACGCACCAACGCCAACCCCGGCACGAATACCAACATCGCCGCCGGCTCGGGCACGAACAGCGGGTGGGCCGCGAAGCCGTTCGCCCCGACGTCGTAGTACGCCGCGACTTCGTCAAGACAGTTCGGGAAGCCGGTCAGCCCCTCGCTGTACCAGAAGCCGTGCCCCGCGCCGTCCATCCGGGCGAGGTCGAGCATCGCCTCCACATCTGCCCACGGCGTCGCCGGGCCGCTGCCGCGGGTCCGCACGCCGGCCGCCAACACTTCCGCCCCGTCCGCCGCCGCCACCTGCCCCGGCCACACCGCCTCGAACTCCCCGAACGTCGGCCGGTACGCCTGCGGCACCACCTCATCGAACAAGCCCTCGCTCGCCCAATCGCCCCACGCCGCGTTGAAGTTGCGGTCGCTGAACCCCGCCACGCTCGGCGAGAGCGAGATCATCAGATCCGCATCCTCGGCCCGCAACGCCCCGACCAACTCACGGACAAACCCGGTCATCTGCCCCTGCCGCCACGCGGTGAAGTCGCCGTCCCGCGGATCGCTCGGCAACGCCCGCCCGGTGTCGGCGAAGTACGCGGCACGCGTCACGTCGTCGTACCCGAACTCCACCGGCCACGCCAAGCGATCGTCGAACTGGATGCCGTCCAAGCCGCCCGTTCGCACGGCGTCCACGGCCATGCCGATCATCAATTGCCGCACCTCGGGCACGATTGGGTTCATCCAACTGGAGCCGTTGCTGGCGTTGGTGAAGTTGCCCTCGCGGTCGGTCAGCAGCCAACCGTTGTCGCGGGCGTGAGTCGCCAGCGGATTGCTCGGCTCGCCGAACTGCGGCGACAGGCCGTACTCAAACCAAGCCACGTGCACCAGATCGTTCGCCCGCGCCGCCGCCGCCGTTTCCGCCAAGATGTCCCGCCCGCCCGGCCGGATCGATTCGCGATTGATCACGCCGGACAGCGTCGGCGAGTCGAAGTGCGTGTATCCCGCCTTCCACGCCTCGACGTACACCGTGTTCAGACCAACCGCCCGCAACTCGCCCAGCACCGGCCCCACGTTGCCGGCGCTCAAATCGTCCCCCGCCGTCGTCGTCAGCCACGTCGCCCGCACCTCCGGCTCCGCCGCCACCGCCGCCACGACCGGCCCCGCGCCGGCAACGAATGAGGCAACAACGCACGCAACTTGAAAAACGGTTCGGGGTGTCATGGGCGGTGGGGCGGGATATTCTATAACTTCACCATTCTGCCACGTCGCCCCGTGATCTTCAACCACCGAACTTGAGCCACCGTTGAGCCCCCTCCGCATCGCCATCGTCGGGACCGGCGGCATCGCCCGCGCCCACCTCGCCGCCGCCGCCGAGCTGCCGGAAATCGTCCGGCTCACCGCCTTCGCCGAGCCGGGTGAGGAGGCGCGGGCCAAGTTTGCCGAAGTCGCCGGCGACGCCCGGCCGTTCGACTCCGCCCAGGCCCTGCTCGCCGCCGGCCGCGACGTGACTGACGCCCTGATCCTCTGCACCCCGCCCAGCGTCCGCCGCGAGGTCGTCGAGCCGGCCCTCGCCGCGGGCCTGGGCGTGCTGTGCGAAAAGCCCCTCGCCCGCACCGCCGACGACGCCCAGGCCCTGAAGCAACTCGCCGCCGAGCGGCCCAGCGTGCCCGCGGCCGTCGCCTACTGCCACCGCTTTGCCCCGGCCGTCATCGAGATGAAGCGCCGCCTCGAAACCGGCGACCTCGGCCAGCTCGTCCGCATCGAGAACACCTTCGCCTGCGACTTCCCCGCGTTGCGCGACCGCTGGATGAGCGACCCCGCCGTCAGCGGCGGCGGCAGCTTCCTCGACACCGGCTGCCACTCCCTGGACCTCCTCCAACACCTTGCCGGCCCCGCCCAACTCGCCGGCGCCACCTTCCGCCACGCCTGGCAGGGGCGCGGCGAAAGCAGTGCCGCCGTCCTGCTCAGGCTCCCCCACGACGCCGCCGGCATCATCCACAGCGGCTGGACCGAGCCCGAAGCCTTCACCCTCAGCCTCGTCGGCACCGCCGCCCGCCTCGATTACAACTACATGGCCCCCACGGTCCTCCACCACCAACCCCCCGGCGGCGAGCGGCAGGAGATCCACATCGAAACCCACGAGGTCCGCTTCACCCGCCAACTCGCCGCCTTCGCCACCTACCACCAAACCGGCGACCCCGGCACGATGTGCACCTTCACCGAAGCCGCCACCGTCAACGCCCTGATCGCCAAAGCCCAAACCCACGCCCAACCCGGCCACGCCACGACTCACTGAACGACGTGCTAGAATTAGTAGGAATTGACTCCCGACCCCTTTTCGGCCCCACGGCTACTGCTGATCTTCGGGTATCTCGTCCTCCAGCCACTCCGATGGGGCGACACCGGGCAACTCAGGGAACAGCTGTTTCTCCCACGACCAATCCGGATCCTTGCGCAGCATGTCGGTCATCTCCGAGAGCAGCAGCAGGCAACCGTGGCCGTTCTTGACCACGCAGCGATCCTGCAGCGGCCCCACCGCCTCCGCTAGCAGCAGCAACAGGCGGTTGGCGAGCTTGATGTCGCGATAGTGCACCAGCAGGCTGGCCTTACAGTCGAGCAACAGGTTCCGACGCTCCTCCGAAACATATTCCCATTCAGATGTGATCTCCTCTATTTCTGGAAGCTCGCCTATCGAGTCGCCGTACTTGAGCTCGACAAGAAGATGGTTAGATCCTCTACCAATCTGGGCGGAAAAATCATAAGGGAAATCGCCCGGCAGATCATCAACGACAAGCTGTAGGTGATCGACAACCTTGGCCACGGCACCATCCACATGTGCCACAAGACTCGAAAAGAACACGGTGAACATAGGTGCTGGCATCAGGAGCTCTCCCTCAAAACATCTATAAGAATATCAAGGGGCGGAAAAGGGGTCGGGAGTCAATGTCGTTCTCCTTCATGTCGCAGCGAGATTGGTTCTCGCTTGTAGAAGCGGCCGTGGGGGTGGAGGGTGGGTGAGGCCGGGGCGGGAAGGGGCTGGCGGGTTCTGTTGGGTCTACCATTGGCCTGTGCGCGGGACAAGGCCGAACATTCTCTTGATCACGGCTGATGATTTGAACTGGGACAGTGTCGGGTGTTTCGGGGGGCCGGTGGCGGGGGCGACGCCTCGGATTGATGGGTTGGCGGGGGAGGGGATGCGGTTTGGGCGGGCGCATGTGACCGTGGCCGTGTGCCAGCCGAGTCGGTCGGCGTTGTTGACCGGGCGGTACCCGCACCGCAGCGGGGGCGAGGCGGTTTTTCGGTTGCGGCACCGGGGGGTGCCGATTTTGCCGCAACTGCTACGGGAGCAGGAGTATCGGGTGGGGTTGCTGGGCAAAGTGGAGCACTCGACGCCGCACGCCGACTTTGAGTGGGATCAATGTCTCGGGTTCGAGGCGCTCGGATTCGGCCGGGACCCGGAGACGTACGGCCGGGAGGCACGGGCGTTCTTCGCCGACGCCGGCACGCGGGGTCAGCCGTTTTTCCTGATGGCCAACTCGCACGACCCGCACCGGCCGTTCTTCGGGAACGACAACGACGCGTGGTACGACAACGAGGACGGCCCGACCGCCGCCCGGCCGTCGCGGGTGTTTCGGCCGGGGGAGGTCGTCGTGCCGCCGTTTCTGCCGGACCTGGAAGAGGTGCGGCTGGAGATTGCCGAGTACTACAGCTCCGCCCGCCGCTGCGACGACACGGTGGGCAAGTTGCTCGACGCGCTGGACGCCTCGGGGCAAACGGAGAACACGATCGTGGTGTTCTTGTCCGGCAACGGCATGGCCGTGCCGTTCGCCAAGACGAACTGCTACCTCAACAGCACCAAAACGCCGTGGATCGTCCGCTGGCCGCGGCACGTCGTTGGCGGCACGGTGAACGAGGACGACTTCATCTCCGGCATCGACTTGCTGCCCACGCTTCTGGACGCGGCCGGGATCGAGCTGCCCGAGGGCGTGGATGGCCGTTCGTTCCTGCCGCTGCTGAAGGGCGAGCCGCAGGCGGGCCGGGACCTGGTGTTCACCCAGCTCTTCCAGACGGCGAGGAAGCTCAACTACCCGATGCGTTGCGTGCAAAACGCCCGGTACGGCTACATCTACAACCCGTGGTCCAACGGCACCCGCGCCTTCCAAAACGAGAGCCAGCACGGCCGCACGTTCAAGGCGATGGAGGCCGCCGCCGAGGGGGATGAGGCGGTGGCGCGTCGGGTCGAGCTGTTCACGCACCGCGTGCTGGAGGAGTTGTACGACTTCGCCGCCGACCCGGCCGCCCTGCACAACCTCGCCGGCCACCCCGACCACGCCGAGGCCCAGGCAGAGCTGATTGCCGCCTTAACCGCTTGGATGGAGCAGACCGCCGACCCGCTGCACGAGGCGTTCACCCGCCGCCACACCCCCGAGGCCACCGCCGCCGCCATGCACGCCACCGCCGCCACCATCGGCGGCACGTGAGGCAGCCAGACAGGGGCGAGGCGGAGCACGCGGAGGCCAGTCACTCCATCCGGCAATGTCTGGGGTTCCAATTGGGGCAAGAAAGGGTCGGGGCTGCTCTGTCCGGGTCGTCCTCTTACCGTTGCCAACGCTGTCGGCGAAGCCCGTCGGACGGCATTGAAGTCACTCTTGACTTCCTCCGGTCTTAAGCGTCTGGGCACAACCCTCCCGACCCCTTTCCGCCCGCGATTTGTCTTCCACACTCACCTGCGACGGCGGGTCAGCAGGCCGGCGGTGGCGAGGAGGAGTGTGCCCGTTGAGGCGGGTTCGGGAACGACGGTGAAGTCGAAGGTGACTTCAGGAGCGTCGCCTCCGAACTGGATAAACGTACCGCTCGGCGGGTTGCCGGTGCCGAACTGGAAGGCGGCACCGGGATCCTGGCTGGCGATCAGCAAGCGGATGGACTCGCCGGCGTTGATGGCGTCGACGAAGAAGGCCTCGGTGGTCGCGTCGGGCATGATGTCGCGCGTAATCGTCCGAACACCCTCCGCCTCGAAGCCGGACGACAGGAGGGTCAGGTCGGCGAACTGGTTGCCGAAGCCGGTTGGCGTGCTGTAGGGCGGGCCGGGCTCGCTGATGAAGTCGAGGTCGCCGATCGCAGTGTCGGTCGTCGTGAACCAGATGGACAAGTCGCCGGCGGTATCGACGCCGCCGTCGTTGGTGCTTTGGTTCGTCGACGGATTCAACGCCACGGAGAGGCTGTTGAGTGTGGCAACGTCGACGAGAGCAAGATCGGCCGTCGGGATGTCAAAGACGGCATACAGGCCGAAGACATTCTCCGAGGTGAAGGGATTGCCCGAGGGATCGTTGCGGTCCCCGTTGACCTGAAACCGGCCTTCTCCACCCGGGACGATAACGCTGTCGCCTTGCCCACCGAGGGCCGGCGACACGCGGAATACCGTGGCGATGTCGAAGTCCGTCACGCCCGTCCGACTGACCTCAACAGCAGAGGCCGGTAGCACGACGGCAAACGTGGCAACGAAGGCAAAAGCAAGTTTCATGTGCATCAACTCCAATGGATAAAGGATCCGTAACCGAACGGCGGCGGTCTCGTGCAAGGAAGCTACCGAAAGGGCGACGGCGGTCAATGCGACAGATGGTCGTTTTCGTGGGTCCATTCGGTCCGGAACCGCGTCTAGGCAGATGCTACCGATTGGGGAGGCGCCTGCCGTCTTCTCGGCCAATTGTCGCACCGCCGCGGCTCACGTGAGTTCGATCCGAGTTAGATCATGGATCATGAGACAGCTGGAACGCTTCGTGACTCTCGACGCCGCCGTCGCTGATGCCCGCATACTGCATCGGTGCGGTTACGAATCTTCCGGCCGCTGGTCGCTCGGTCAGGTGTGCGACCATCTTGCCAAGTTCACCAATGGAAGCCTCGACGGCTTTGAGGGTTTCCACGTACCTCGGCCCATCGCGGTGCTGCTCAGGGGCATGGTGCTGAATCGGTGGATGCTGAGCCGGCCGATGCCCAAAGGCTTCCCGACGCTCAGGACGCTCACGCCGCCCGCAACGGACGATGCCGAAGCCGTCGCGGCCTTCGCGGCAAGCTGCGACCGCTTCGCCACGCGACTCGCGGAGGGTGGCCCGTTTGCGATCGAACCGTTCCTCGGGCCCTTGCCACCCTCGACGTGGCGGACAATCCACCTCATGCACGCCACACACCACCTCAGCTTCCTGAACGCCGCCGAACGCTAATGAACCGGCCGGCGGGGCAGGTATCCAAGACAAGAGTGGAGGGTCGGGAGGGGGAGTCGTTGATGGATTAGAAGATGGTGGCGTCAATTGGTGGGGCGGCGTTGCGTGGCGGGGTTGGCTTCTATAACCTTGGGCACGCCATGCCCGCCACCGCCGCCCTCGACGTGTCGACGATTGATGTGCCCGCTGCCGAGGTCGAGCGGTTGCCGGTGAGTGTGTATCCGAGCAGCGTCGCGGCGAGCCGGGCGGTGGCGGGGGAGATTGCCGGGATCATCCGGGAGAAGGCCGAGGCGGGGGAGATCGCGGTGCTCGGGCTGGCGACGGGGAGCACGCCCACCGGGGTGTACGACGAACTGATCCGGCTGCACAAGGAGGAGGGGCTGAGCTTTGCCAACGTGGTGACGTTCAACCTCGACGAGTACTGGCCGATGCGGCCAGACGAGCTGCAGAGTTACCACCGGTTCATGGACGAGCATTTGTTCGCCCACGTCGACATCGACCCGCAGAACGTGAACGTGCCCGACGGGACGCTGCCGATCGGGGAGGTGGCGGCGTTTTGTGCGCAGTACGAGCAGAAGATCCGCGACGCCGGCGGGCTCGATTTGCAGCTCCTGGGCATCGGCCGGACGGGTCACGTCGGGTTCAACGAGCCGGGCAGCAAGCGGGAGAGCCGCACCCGGCTCATCACGCTCGACCGCGTGACCCGGCGGGACGCCTCGGGCGACTTCTTCGGCGAAGACAACGTGCCCCGCAAGGCGATCACCATGGGCGTGGCGAGCATCATGGACGCCCGGCGGGTCGTCTTGATGGCCTTCGGCGAGCACAAGGCACCGGTGGTGCGGCGGGCGGTGGAAGAGCCGATCGACCCGGTGGTGGCCGCCAGCTTCCTGCAGGATCACGACCACGCCCGGTTCGTCCTCGACCCGGCGGCGGCGGGGGAGCTGACCCGGTTCAAGCTCCCTTGGCTGCTCGGCCCGCTCGAGCTCTCCGGCGGCACGTGGGACGCGGCGACCATTCGCCGGGCCGTCATCTGGCTGGCCCAGAAGCTCGACAAGCCGCTGCTGAAGCTGGTCGACGAGGATTACAACGAGAACGGCCTGCAGGAGCTGGTCGCCAGCTACGGCAGCGCGTACGACATCAACATCGACGTCTTCAAGGGCCGCCAACGGACGATCACCGGCTGGCCCGGCGGCAAGCCGCAGGACAAGCCGGACTACTCGGGCGTCACCCGCCTCAGCCGCGAGTTCCCCAAGCGGGCCGTCGTCTTCAGCCCCCACCCGGACGACGACGTGATCAGCATGGGCGGCACGCTGATCCGGTTGTGCGACCAGCACCACGACGTGCACGTCGCCTACCAGACCAGCGGCAACATCGCCGTCTGGGACGCCGCGGCCCTGCGACACGCCGACTTCGTCGCCGAGATCGCCCACGCCTACGGCCTCGACGCCGAAAAGGCCGAGGCGACCCGCCAAAAGCTGCAGCAGGCCGTGGCCAACAAGCAGCCCGGCGACGTCGACCCGCCCGAACTCCAGGCGACCAAAGGGATTATCCGCCGCACCGAGGCCCGCGCTGCCGCCGAATACAGCGGCGTCAAGCCCGACCGCATCCACTTCCTCGACCTCCCGTTCTACGAGACGGGCCGCGTCCGCAAAAAGCCGCTGGGTGACGAGGACGTGCGGATCACGGTCGATTTGCTCCGCGAGGTCAAACCGCACCAGGTGTACGCCGCCGGCGATTTGTCCGATCCGCACGGCACCCACCGCACCTGCCTCGCCGCGATCCTCAAGGCGATGCACGTCTGCCGCGACGACGATTGGCGACAAACCTGCGAGGTTTGGCTCTACCGCGGCGCCTGGCAGGAGTGGGAGGCCCACACCATCGAGATGGCCGTCCCGCTTTCGCCCAGCGAGGTCGAGCGCAAACGCATGGCAATCTTCAAGCACGAGAGCCAGAAGGACCGCGCCCCGTTCCCCGGCAGCAGCGACGCCCGCGAGTTCTGGCAACGGGCCGAGGACCGCACCCGCGACACCGCCCGGCAATATGACGCCCTGGGGTTGGCCGAATACGAGGCAATTGAGGGATTTGTGCTTTGGAAGGGTGATCTGCCGGAATAACTCGGCAAACTCGCCCGTTCGGGGTATGTGACGAGCCACCAGTTGTCATAAAATAGGCCCGCCGACACCATTTGTTTTCGTATTGTGTGGACAGAAGAACCCGCGGAAAAAATGCACGTTCGGGCTTGCATTCTTCTGGAAGTATCATAAGCTTCATCAGACGGAGCATCAGTCGCCCTCACCGGCCGCCCAGGCCACAGCGATTGGCACAGGAGAACCCGCGGCGAGGAGTGCCAAGCCGCCCCAACGCCACAAGGCGTCACAATTTTGGAACACGCCGCGCCGTGCCAGGTGCGGAGTCTCGCACGCATGTCCCCCTTGACGTGGGTCCCCCCCCTGCCCGCGTTGGCGTGCGAGACTCCGCCGGCACGGCCGGCTCTTTTTATCCGCGGCACCACCCGCCCGCCCCGTCGCCGACGCGGCATCCTTCGCCGGAAGCTTCCGACAGCGCTTTGGGCAGCTTGTGCCTCCATAGTTCATGTGCGTCGCTGAGACCCCCACCGCCTCGTAGAGGCGTATGTAGCCCCGCCTCTACGAGGCGGTGGGGGCCTCAGCGACGTGAACAGATCAAAACGGCAACATGCCATGTCGAGCCGCTCGAGTGGCGCCGTCGCAGGCCGCTGCATCCACTCATCCGCGGCTCAATCCGCGTCGGTGCTGGCTGCTTCCGCACATAATGCTTGCGTTGTTCCTTTCCAACTGTAGCATCGTCCGCGGATAGGGCACCCCGTGACGAGCACGTTGTTTGTCGCCGGCCCTTCCTCACCACGGGAAGCAAAGGGCAGACGGATGAACCATCAAACGATGTTGCACACAAAGAAGCTCGCGTTCGGCACGATCATCGGCGTCGTAAATCTGGCAACCTCACCCGCCCCAGCCGCTTACGTGATAAGCGAAAAATCGCCTGTGGTCGAGGACTTTGACAAGTTCACAATCACGCAATTCGCTGGGACCGGGATACCCAACGGACCCTCGAACTTCACCATCTCAACCGGATCCACCTCGACCGTCTACCAAAGCAATGACAACGGCAGCAGCGCTGCCGGAGGTGTCTACTCGTACGGCTCCACCTTCTCCAACGAAAGAGCCCTCGGCTGGTTCTTGGAGCCGAAGGTATCAACCTCCTTCAAAGCCGTGGCCAGATTCACCAATGGCGGCACCAGCGACATCAACACCCTGACGATCTCCTACCGCGGGGAGCAATGGCGACGTGGAGTGTCGACCAACAACCCGAACGGGTTCAACGTCAAGCTGAAAGATGCCGATGGCGAAACGGCCTTACCCGACCTCCGGTTCGAGACGCCGTACTTCAACATCCCCAACGGTGGCGCGACTCCGGAGCCGCTCAACGGCAACGACTCGCGCTACTTCGAGATGCTGACTACAACCGTGCGAGGGCTCACGATCGCACCAAACGAGTCGTTCGAGCTGACCTTTAGCAACATTGATGGCTTCAACGCGCACGGCATCGCGATTGATAATCTTTCTGTGCAGGTGGCCCCGGCCGTCATCCCCGAACCGTTGGCGGCGGCGGGGGGGTTGCTGATCGGCGGCGTGATGCTTCGGCGGCGACGGCGGTAGGCAAGTTGTCTCGTCTGTGTTGCTGGGCCCTAGTCGCGTCAAGACGGCGGGCGAGGCTTGCTGACGCTTGTTTTATGCTGGACCAACTATTGCTTCGTGGTCGTTGCGGCTGCGTAATTGGGCAATTAGCCCCGGCCGCGTAGGTGGCGGCGGATGCCGGTGGCGGTGAGGGCGAGGGCGAGTGTGGAGAGGCCGGCGGTGCTGCCGGCGGGGAGGGGGACGAGCGAGGCGTCCGGCACCGGCTCGTCGATGGGCGGGTTGAACGTCAGCAGCGGGGCCAGGACTCGGCTTGCGGCCGGCGGTGCTTTGCGGTCGGCCGTCGCGGGGGGTGATTCGAGCGCTGGCTGGGGCGACTCGAGGCCCATGGGGACCGGGCCGGCCCATGCTGGCAGAGCCGGGCCGCACGCGGCGACAAAGCCGAGCAGGATCAAAGTTGTCTTTACAGTTTCTCTTACCACGGCACGTACTCCTAATGCCTCCGCCCTCGACCATTGGCAATTAGCGTGCCGAATGCGTGTCGGTTGCGCGAAAAAGTTCGGCGTTGCCGACGTCGGCTGCTGCTGCAACACTGCACCCGTGACCGCCGCCGCCCGTCGTCGCCCGAACGTCGCCGTCATCGGGGGCGGTCTGGCCGGTTTGAGCTGCGCCAACCGCTGTGCGGCCCGCGGCGACAGCGTCAGCGTGTTCGACAAGGCCCGCGGCCCCGGCGGACGGCTGGCCTCCCGCCGGGCCGAGCTGCCTGATGGCACGCCGTTGCGGTTCCACCACGGCTGCCCGTGGTTCGACGACGACGACCCCGACATGCGGACGCGGCTGGAGGGCTGGGCCCGCCGCGGTGTCGCCGAGCCCTGGCCCGGCCGGGTGGTGCGAGACGGCGTGGCGGTCGCCGGCGAGCGATGGGTCGGCGTCGGCGGGATGAGCGCGCCTTGCAAGTACCTGACCCGCGGCCTCGACTACCGCGTCCGCCACCCGATCAACTCACTCGAACAACAGGATGGGCGGTGGCTGCTCCACGGTGACGGCGGCGACGGCTCGGGCGGCGGCGAAACCTTTGGCGGCTACGACCTGGTCATCCTCGCCGTCCCCGCCCCGCAGGCCGCAGCGCTGCTGCGGACAGCGAGCATTGAGGCGTTGGCGAAGCAGGCCGACGCCGCCGAGATGACCCCGCAGTGGGCGCTCATGCTGGCCTACAACGAGCCACCGACGATTGATCACGACGCCGCCCTCGGCACCAGCGGTCCGCTGGCGAAGTGGTGGCGGACGCCCCACAAGCCGACCTGCTGGACGGCCATCGCCACCTACGACTGGACCCGCCAGCACCTCGAGCTGGAGTTCGACGAGGCCGCCGCGCTGCTGCAGCCCGCCTTCGCCAAGGCCACCGGGATCACCGCCGACCCCGTTTTCGTGCAGGCCCACCGCTGGCGGTACAGCCAGTGCATCCGCCCGATCGGCCGACCCTTCCTGCACGACCCCGACCTCGGCCTAGCCCTCTGCGGCGACTGGCTACCGGGCAACGGCGTCGCCGGAGCCCTACAAAGCGGCCTCGCCCTCGCCGACGCATTAACGTGACCGCGGGCGGGTAGTATCCGCCCATGACGCCGGAACAGATGCTGTCCCGCCCCGTCGCCCAGCGACGGGGGGCGGTGACGCAGGAGACGGGTGGGTGGTACTACCTGCTCATCGACCAACCGTCGGACGCGGTGCTCGACGCGCTGCTCGCCGCCGGCATGATCGGCGCGGCCCGCCGGGACTGCGCGGCCGAGGTCGTCGCCGGGGAGGTGCGGCGGCCGGTGGGGGCGTGGGGTGTGCTCGTGCGGCTCCAGGGGCAACGATGGACCTACGTGATGGACGACGATTTGCGGCACGAGCAGCCGCAGCAGTGGGCCGAGCGGTTCGGCTGGCGGACGGCTTGCTTCGGCTTTGACACTGTGCAAGGCTGCACGATCGCGCGCTTGTTTGAGGGCACCCGCTGCCGACTTGACTTCGCCTACGGCCTCAGCGTCGATCCACAGCGCCAAGCGTTCCACCGCAGTGATCTTGGCTGGGGCGGGACGAGGCGGCATACGTCGCGGGCGACCTCAACATTTGTGCTCAGGAGTGGCTTGATCAAGTCGATGGCCTGAACGATGCCGTTGACCAGATCGCTCGCGCGATTGATGTCTATCTGCCGGTTGATCTAACAAGAAGCGATCTTCACGGTCACGCGCGGGTGGTGGGCTGGGACGGCGATGGTGAGAGGTGGTATCAGGAATTCAACCCGGCGGATTTCGAGCGGATTGATATCTTCACGCTCGGCCCGCCCCGGACGCTGGAACCATCCGACGCCCAGATTGTTCTAGGCGTGGCCGTCCGTGCGGGTGACGCGTCGGGTGTGAAGGCAGCACTGGCGGCGGGGGGTGATCCGGACCGGATGCCGGACGACGTGGTGTCGCCGCTCAGGGTGGCGCTTTGGCTGGGCGACAGCGGGAGCACGTTCAAACCGGACTACGAGCGTGTCAGCCGCCAGCAGCAACTCGACGTGGTCGCGGCCCTATTGGCTGGCGGGGCAGAGCTGGACAACCCTGGTGAGGAGCCGGCGGTGCACGCGGTGCTTCGGCGCCGCGAGCGGGGCGACGACCAAACCACGTTGAATCTGCTGCGCCTGCTCGTCGGGTACGGGGCTGACGTGGAGGCACACGGAACCGAGTATCACGTCCGCGGCCGCACGCCGCTGCAGGCCATCGTTGAACGGCACGGCGGTCCGGCACTTGTGAAGTTCCTGCTCGCTTCGGGTGCCGATCCCACACGGACCGGGCGGCGCAAGAAGACCCCGCTCGCCAGGGCTCGAGCCGACCTCAGCACCCATCAATCCGCCTCGTCCCCGGAGAGCATGCGCAAGGCCAAGCGGCTGGCGGGCATCGTTGACGCGCTGGAGAGACATGCCGCCGGAACGTTGGACACCGCCGACATCGACGCCCTCGCCGAAGCCGATTGGCGACGCTGGCTCGCCGATCACGAAGCATAAAACAGCGGGCGAAAGTCATCAGCCCGGAGCGCTGGCGTGAACATCACGGCGACGACGCTTGACGTGGCTGACGGTTCGAGCGCGCGGCCAGGGTGTTGCGGGTGAAAGCCGGTTGTGCCGAACTATGCGAAGATCGTCGGCTTGAACGTCGTGCAGTTGATCGCGGCGAGGGCGGTTTTGAGCTTGTCGTATTCGGCGTCGTCGCGGTAGACGCCCACGATTGCGCCGCCGCTGCCGGCGAACTTGGCGCTGGGGCCGACCTGCCGGGCCGTTTGGATCATGCGGAGGTTTTCCGGGGCGATGGGCATGATTTTCTGGCGGATGTCGAAGTTGGCGTCGGTCACGCGGTGCAGCTCGTCGACGTCGCCCGACTCAATGGCGGCCTTGCCGCGGTCGGTGAGGTCGCGGAGTTGGGCCATGGCGTCGACGACGTCCTTCTCGCCGGCCTCCCAGGCGGCGCGGAGGTTGCGGTGGGCGACGCCGCTGACCTCGGCCCGCTCGGCGTCGAAGGCGACGTACAGCGGCAAGTCGGCCGCGGGCGTGACCGGCTCGTACCGGCCGCCGCCGGTCCGCTCGACCAACGCGCGGTCGAAGTCCATGAACACCATCCCCTCGTACGTCTGGATCACCCGGTCCTGCAGGCCCGCGGCGATGTCCAGCTCCCGCGTCTCGACCTCCAGCGCGAGCGTCGGCATCCAATCGGTGGGCACGACAACGCCGTAAAACTTCTCCAGCGCCCGCAGCGTGGCGACGACAATCGCGCTGCTACCGGACAAGCCGACCAAGCGGGGGATGTCGGTGGTGAAGCTGATCCGCATGCCGCGCTCCGTGGGCAGCGCTTTGTTCTCGGCGGCCCAAAATTTGTGGAAACGCACGACCGCCGCCTTGATGAGGCGAACCGCGCCGTAGTAGCCCATCAGCTTCGTCTCCCGCAAGAACCCGCCGACGCTGTCGTACGTGCTGAGGTCGGCCGGCGACGGGACGATCTCGAAGCCGTCGGTCTCCTCCAGCGTCACCGTAACGGCGTAGTCGCGGATGATGAACGAGAGGGTTTTGCCGAAGTAGCCGTCGGACGGGTTGCCGACGAGGCCGGCGCGGGCGTGGGCGCGGGTGGTGATCGGGGTCGTTGAGGTCATGGCCCCACAACGTACACCGCCCACCGGCCATCGCCAGCGGTGAGGGCGGCCGGCTCGCCGGTCGGTGGGGCGATCACGAAATCGGCGGCGTAGGACCGGGCGACGTCGCGCAGTTCGTCCAGCGGCCGGACGCGGTGTTTCTCGGCGAGTTTGGCGAGTTTCTGGTCGAACGTGCCGGCGAGCGTGGTGACATTCTCAACGCCGGTGACGGCCTCCAGCCGCTGCCGCCACTCGGGCAACTCGTGCGTCAGTTGCGGCACGTGCTTGAAGCTCACCACCGTCGCCCGCCGGCTGTGCCACTGCCAGCCGCTCTCGCCCGGCGGCGTGACGAAGAGGGCGTCCTTCGGCGTGTTCGCCCGTGCCCACGCCGCCACCTCCGCCAGGCCCGGCTCCATTATGGGCGGCGTCGCCCGACCCGGCGCCCGCTGCCACGCCGCCGCCACGGCCACCGCGAGCCCTGCGAGAGCCAGCCCGTTCACCCAAAGCGGCCACCGCCGCACCAGCGGCAGGGCCGTCGGGATCAGCCCCAGCACCACCACCGTCGTCGCCGCATACTCCCGCGGCACCACGCCGAGCACCGCTGCGATGATGCCGACGACGGGCACGCCCCAGAGGATCGTCTGGGCGGCGGCTCGCGGTCGCCCCACGCCCCGTGCCGCCGCGACGAGCCAGAGGGCGGCGAGCGTGCAGGTCAGCAGCTTCGGGTAGACGCTCAGCCGCCACAGCGACAGCTGAACGAGGCTCGTCGACCACCACCAGATGCCCGCCCCGACGAGCGTGAACAGGAGCACCGTCAGCACGCAAATGGTTGCTCCCACAGCCCGGTTTCGTGCCGCCGACCGCCGCCGCCACGCCAGGAACGCCAACGGCATGGGCAGCAGGAACGTCGTCCAAACCATCGGGTGCCAGCTGGCCGGGTCGTAATGGTGCGGGTGCCGCAGCTCAGCATACAGCGCCACAAACTCCCCCAGCGGCAACGCTTCGCCCCCGCCCAGCTTCGCCTGAACCGCCGGCACCACGTTCGGCAACGCCGCGAGGAGGATCACCACGAGCCCCCAAGTCCAACGCCGCCGCCAACGTGTCGGAACGCATGAATCCGAAGGTAGCTGCGGCTCGGCGAGCCGCGATCCGTCCGGACTGCGGTGCGTTGCACCGCAGCTACCCTCAGGTTTGCGGGTCGCTCGGGATGCGTCCGGACTGCGACTCGCCGAGTCGCAGCTACGTAACCGGGTGTCACCGTCTACCTTCGCGCGGGATGTTAGCTGCGGTGCAACGCATCGCAGTCCGGGCGAACGGGTCAACAGTTTCCACGCCCCCCAGACGCCCCACGCGCCGACGGCCGCCACGGCGTAGTTCAGGTGCCAGAACCCCGCCGCCGCCGCGCACGCCACGGCCCACCGCTCCCGCCCCTCCAGCCACAACGCGATGCCCCACAGCAGCAGCACCGCCGCGGCGTTGCTCGGCAGGAAGCCGCTGTCCTGCAGGAACGCGTACATCCCCAGCCCGAACCCCGCCGCCATCGCGTGGTACAGCAGCACGCTCACCGCGTACCCCGCCGCGTCGCCGCCAAGGGTCCGCACGATCCGCCACCACGCCGCGTGCAGACCGACGACCGTCGCCAAATGGGCCAGCAGGAACGCCGCCGGCGCAACGCCAAGCCACAGCACCGCCGCGGCGAACTGGCTGAACGCCCAGTGATACTGCAGCGTCCCCACCGCCCACCAATCGTTTGCGAAGAGCGTTGGGTCAAGCTGTCGCAGCGGGTCCAGCAGATAGACGTGGTGGTTGCCCCGCCCGAACTGATACCCCCGCACCAGCAGGCTCACCGCCACGCCCCACGCCACGGCCACGACGGCCACCCGATTGAAACCCGCGCCATGCAAGGCCGCGACCTTAGCCAAATCTTCGCACGTCGGCTTGACGCGATGCGGTTGGTGTGCGACCGTGCGTCATCCCTCACCGAGGTGCGTGTTATGGCCGACCAAGCCGTCCAGACCCCTGAGAAGCCCAAGGCGAAGCCGTCCAAGAAGCCGATCGCCAAGCGGAGTCGCCGCGTCAAGCGGTTGCCGCCGTTTAACGTCGTGCTGCTGGACGACCCGAAGCACACGTACGACTACGTCATTGAAATGCTCGGCGACCTCTTCGCCCACCCGCCCGAGAAGGCCTTCCGCCTCGCCGAGCAGGTCGACGCGACCGGCCGGGCGATTGTCGCCACAACCCACCGCGAGCACGCCGAGCTCAAGCGCGACCAGATCCTCGACTACGGTGCCGACCACCGCCACCCCGAGTGCGACAGCAGCATGCGCGCCGTCATCGAACCCGCCGCCGGCTGACTCCCCCGCCCGCGGTCGGACCTCCGCCGCGTGCGACCTGTAGCTGCGGTTGCCCGATCCGCAGTGGCGACGTGGAGTCGTCTGGTGCAGCCGCAACTCGGGCAGGGTCGCGAAACCCGCCACTGCGGATCAGGGATCCGCAGCTACTAAACGCCCGCTGTAATCGAAGAGCGTATCAGACCCTGATTCGCGCTTCGGGCGTCGTTGGCAACCCCCTTCCGCCGTCACCACGGCGGAGGGGGTCTCGGCGACGACGAGGCGCGAATGAAAGCATCCCGCAGTTCCATGCCTCCAGAAAAGCCGCGGGATGAGCAGAGCGAACACGCAGGTCCGGCACTCCATCCGGCGCACCGAGTCGGTCGCCCCGCCCTCCGTTACCCCACGCCTTGGGCCTCGGCTTTTTCTTCGTGGTAGGCGCTGATCTTGTCGTAGACCTCGTCGGGGAACGTCAGGTCCTGGTACACGTTGGCGTCGTCGGTGATGTCGCTGCCCTCGGGGACCAGCGGGAAGTCCTGCTCGCTTTGCCACTTGCGGATCTTGCTCGGCCCCGGCGGCGAGTAATCGGCGGCCATCACCTGGTGCACCAGCGCTTTGGCCTCGCTCTCGCTGCAGTCCTTGTCGTCGGCCAGCGTCGACGCCAGATCGTCCGGCTCCATAAAGTGCCGGCCCACGATCGCGAACGTCAGCCGGCCGTAGTGACCAATGTCTTTGCCGTCGTCGAGGGCTGACAGCAAATGGTCCATCATCGGGTTCTTCTCGAGTTTCTTCGTCTTGTCGGTCTTTTTGCTCATGGCAACCGGTTAGGTGCAAGTTCGGTGCCACGCGGCGTGTGAACTTTGTCGCATTCTCGGCGTGGGCGGCGTCCGATGGTTGAGCCATGTCGAACACCACTGCCGAACGTCTCGAAGCACGCCGCCTGCTCGCCGTCGCCGTGGAGGGGACGGTGCTGCGAATCGTCGGCACCGACGCCGCCGACGTCATCAGCCTCGAATTTCGGCCGGGCGGGATCGACGTGGTGGAGAATGGCGTGGGCCGGTCGCTGCCGCTGGAGGGCGTCGAGACGGTGCGGGCGTTTCTGGGCGACGGCGACGACACGTTGACGCTCCGCAGCACCTTGGCCGACAACCTGCCGACCACCGTTTACGGCGGGGCGGGGGATGATGCAATCTCGCTGAACGGTGTCGGCCCGTCTCGCTTGTTCCTCGAAAGTGGCGACGATCGGGCCGATCTCGCAAGGAGCGACCACCGGGCAACGGTCTACGGCGGGGCGGGCGACGACAACGTGTCCGGCTCGACCGCCGGCGACCTGCTCGTGGGCGACGGCGGCGACGACTCGCTGTTGGGCGGCTTGGGCAACGACACCATCGCCGGCGGCTCGGGGAGCGACCTGATGTCGGGCGGCGTGGCATTGGTGTACGAGGCGAATCCAATCTTCGCCGCCGCCGGCCGCGACCTGGTGTTCGGCGGCGGCTCGGACGACACGCTGGCCGGTGGCGGCGAGGCCGACGTGCTGGCCGGCGGCGAGGGCGACGACCAACTCTTCAGCGGCGGGGCCCGGCTCGACTCGATCCGCGACGTTCTGTTTAACGCCGGCAACTCCTTCGGCGACACGCTCGTCGGCAATGCCGGTGACGACCTGCTCCGCGGCGGCGACCTGCTGATCGGCGGGCACGGCAACGACGACGCCCGCACCGGTGGCCGCGCCAGCATCTACGGCGGCTCGGGCGATGATCAACTCGTCGGCTCCGGCCTGCTCGATGGCGGCGCGGGCGGCGATGACCTGCGCAACTTCGACGTCGACCAACCCGCCACCCTGCTCGGCGGCGTCGGCGACGACACGCTCCGCGGGGCCAGCCGCGACGGCTTGGCCGACGAGATCGTCGGCGGGCCTGGGGCGGATTTGTTCAACTTCCGCGACGTGCGGCCACGCTTTGGGAACGTGCAGGACTTCGACCGCGCCGGCGGCGACCGCGTGAACCTCGACCTCTGGCTCGACGACCGGGTGCTGCGGTTCGACGTCCACGACGGCGGCGAGCCGGAGTACGTGCGGCTGGCGGTCGATGCCGCCGGGGCGAAGATCGCGGCGTGGGAGAACCTGGGCGACAACAACGATGCCAGCGACTTCTTCGCCGACGTCGCGGCCACGACGTTCGACGAGGTGCACATCGATCTGGGCGTGGGCGACGATCGGCTCGATTACGATGTGACGGCCACCGTGCCGGTGGTCCTCGAACTCGGCGACGGCGACGACGTCGTGGAGACAGCCGTGAGCCCGGCAAACGTGAGCGTCTTCGGCGGATCGGGCGACGACCGGATCGGCAGCAACGCGGCGCTGCCCGGCGGGGCGGCGTGGTTCGACGGCGGCCCCGGCAACGACAGCCTTCGCGGCTCCGCCGGCCCCGACCGCCTTTACGGCGGCCCGGGCGACGACACGCTCCTCGGCTTCGCCGGCAACGACGTTCTGGTCGGTGGCCGCGGCGTCGACTCCCTGCGTGGCGACGCCGGCACCGACTCGATCAACGGCGGCGCGTCCCCCGACAACCTTGGCGGCGGCGGCGGCCGAGACCTGTTTGTCGGCGACGAACAGCGGTCCGGCGAGGTCGGCGACTACGACCCGGCCGGCGACCTGCTGGCGTGACGTCCGCGTTTCAATGCGCATGAAACGTGAACCTTCAGGCGGGCGTGAAACTATTATGGTTCAGATGGAAGGTTATCGCCCGACGTTCGATGTGGAGGCCGTGGTCGCCGGAGAGCTTCGGCTCACCGAGGCCCAGGCGCTGGAGTTGTACCGCGAGGCCGATCTGCGGCAGCTTGGGGCGTGGGCACATGCCGTGACGATGCGGCGGCACCCGGAGGATTACCGCACGTACATCGTCGACCGCAACATCAACTACACGAATGTTTGCACCAGCAAGTGCACGTTCTGCGGCTTCCGCCGCGACCACGACGACGCCGACAGCTACACCCTCAACCACCAGCAGATCGGCCAGAAGATCGAGGAGCTGATCGCCATCGGCGGCACGCAGATTCTGATGCAGGGCGGCATGAACGACCGCCTGCCGATGAGCTATTACCTGGACTTGCTCGCGTTCATCCGCGACAAGTACCCGACGATCCACATCCACGCCTTCAGCCCGCCGGAGTTCGTGGAGTTTGAGCGGTTCTGGGACATGGATGCGCGGGACATCATCCGCCGGTTCAAGGCGGCTGGCCTCATGACGATCCCCGGCGGCGGCGGGGAAATCTTCCCCAGCCGCGTCCGCGACAAGATCGGCCACATCAAGGCCAGCGGGGCCGACTGGCTGCGGATCATGCGGCTGGCCCACGAAGAGGGCATGAACACCAGCGGCACGATGATGATGGGCCACATCGAAACCGTGCCCGAGCGGTTCGCCCACATGGGCGTGCTGCGGGACATGCAGGCGTATGCGTTGGCGCTGGATGCCAAAGGGACTGAGGGACCAGGGGACAAAGGGACCAAGGCAACGGAGATCGGGCAGCTGGTGCAGCGGGTGGAAGCGGTGTATCCGGGCACGTTCACGAAGTCGCCGCCGGCCGGCTTGGACCCTTTGTCCCTCAGTGCCTACGTCCCTCCGTCCCTTCCGGCCGCAGGCTCGTTCGAGGCCTTCATCCATTGGCCGTTCCAGCGGGAGAACGTGCCGCTGGGGCGGGCCAAGGAGTACGACCCGGCGGTTCACGGCGACTTCGACAGCCTGGAGCACCCGGACGTGGCCAAGGGTCGGGTCGTGCGCATGGCCGGCAGCCACGAGTACTTGCGGACGCTGGCGATCGCCCGGTTGTTCTTCGACAACGTGCCGAGCTTGCAGAGCAGCTGGGTGACGATGGGGCCGAAGATCGGCCAGTTGGCGCTCTTTTTCGGGGCCAACGACATGGGCGGGGCGATGATGGAGGAGAACGTCGTCTCTGCCGCCGGCACGACGTACGATTTGGGCGTCCGCGAGCTGTGCCGGCTGATCCGCGACGCCGGCTGGGTGCCGGCCCAGCGCGACCAGTACTACCACGTGCTCCGCCGCTGGGACGGCGAGGACGCCCCGGACCTGCAACCCCTCGCCGAGCCGCCGGTCCGCCAGGTCGGCCGGTTGTCCGACAAAACCTGGATCGGCAGCGCCCCCGGCCTCGACGACGTTGCCCAGCCCATCACCGGCCCCAACGACGGCACCGACCGCGGCACCAAATTCCAACTCCACGTCCTCGGCGGCGACCGGTGACACCGCCGCGGGATTTCTCTATCATCAGCTCATGCCCGCAACGCTCGAGCAGAACCACAGTGCGGTGTTCACCGGCGTGACCTGGGACTTCTATTGGACGACGCGCGAAGAGGTTGATGAAGGTCGTCAGGTCATCTTTGACGGCGAACGGATGGAGATCATGGCCTCACCCGTCTCCATTCAGCACGATAATGACAAGAAGCTCATCGCCCGCCTCGTGGAGTTGTACGCGTTTTTGAAGAACGTCCCCCTCCGTGGTGCGGGCAGCCCCACGCTGGCGTCGGAGGCGGCCAATCGAGGTTGCGAAGCAGACGAAGCCTACTTCCTCGAAGCTGACGACGAGGAGGTGGACCCACCCACTGATGCGGGTGTCTGGGATGCCAAGATCCACCGCCCGCCGGACCTTATCGTCGAAATCGACCTCACCAGCCACAGCGTCAGCAAGGAGCCGGTGTACGCCGCGCTCGGCGTCCGCGAGCTGTGGCGGTGGGAGCGGGGCGACCTCACGATCCGCGAGCTCGCCGGCGACGCCTACCGCACCGTGGTCAGCAGCCGCGTGCTGCCGCACTTGCCGGTGGATCGCCTCGCCGAGCACGTCCGCCTGAGCCGCCGGCTGCCGCAGCACGAGGTGCTCCAACACTGGCAACAGACGCTGGCGTAGGCGGCGCACGCTGACCGCGAGTGGTGCTTGTTGTGCAAGCGACGCCAACGCCGTCGATCCCGAAGGTAGCCGCGGGGCAGGCCCCTCGGCTACTCATCTCGCGAGGCGCGAGTCTGGATCATGATCCGCTTTCCTCCGCCGGCGCCCGGCGGCGGGCGATCTCGGCCTCGTGGCCGCGGTCGGTCGGCTGGTAGTAGGTCGCCTCGACGCCGAAGTAGTCGGGTTCGTCATCGGCGGGCTTGGCGGCGCGGCCGTGGCCGAGCAGGGCGGCGCCGCTGTAGTGGCTGTCCTTGAGGTGCTTCGGCACCGGAACCGTGCGGGCTTCGCGGACGTCGGCCGAGGCTCGGCTAAGTGCGTCGGTCGCGCTGCGGCTCTTGGGGGCGGCCGCCATGTGCAGCGTGGCGTGTGCGAGGGTCAACCGGCACTCCGGCAGCCCGACGCGGGTCACCAGCTCGAACGCAGAGGCGGCGACGGTGATCGCCGTCGGGTCGGCCAGCCCCACGTCCTCGCTCGCGAAGATCGCGAGTCGACGGGCGATGAACCGCGGGTCCTCGCCGGCCTCGAGCATCATCGCCAGCCAATAGATCGCCGCGTCCGGGTCGCCGCCGCGCATGCTCTTGATGAACGCGCTGGCCGCGTCGTAGTGGGCGTCGCCGAGCTTGTCGTAAACGATGGCCTTGCGCTGCAGACTCTGCTCGACCACATCCTTCGTCACCCGCACCGGCCCGGCCTCCCGCTCGCCCCCGGCGGCCGCCTCCAGCTCATCCGCGTCGGCGTCCGTGCCCGCGGCAATCTGCGAGAGCACGGCGATCTCCAGCCCCGTCAATGCCCGCCGGGCGTCGCCGTCGGCGAGTTCCGCCAGCACGTCCAACGCGTCCGCGTCCACCGTCAGCTCAAGCCTGCCGTAGCCCCGCTCGCGGTCGGCGATCGCCCGGTCCAACAGGTCGCGGACCTCGCTTGTCTCCAGCGGCGCGAACTGGAAAATTTGGCTGCGGCTGATCAGGGCCGAGTTGATCGCGAAGAACGGGTTCTCGGTCGTCGCCCCGATCAGCAGGATGACGCCGGCCTCCACGTCGCCGAGCAGAATGTCCTGCTGGGCCTTGTTGAAGCGGTGCAGCTCGTCGAGAAACAACAGCGTCCGCGGCCCGCCGTGGCCGATCTGCTCGCGGGCCGACTCGAGCACGGCCCGCACCTCCTTCACCCCCGCCCCGGCGGCGTTGAGTTGAGCGAAGCGGCTGTTCGTGTGCCGGGCGATCACCTCTGCCAGCGTCGTCTTCCCCGTCCCCGGCGGCCCGTAGAACACCATGCTCCCCAGCCGGTCGGCGTCGATCATCCGCCGCAACAACTTCCCCGGCCCCAGAAAGTGCCGCTGCCCCACCACCTCGTCGAGCGCCCGCGGCCGCATCCGCGCCGCCAACGGCTCAGCCCGCCGCAAATTCCGCTCCCGGCCTTCGGCGAACAAGTCCATGCGACGATGGTATCAACGGCCTGAGGCTCATGAGCGGGTGGTTCGTTCGCGAGTTGCCCGCAAGCCCGGTAGCATCCGCCCATGACGTGCCGTTCGATGACCCTGTGTGGCCTGTGGGTGTGCTTAGTGATCCTGCTGATGTCCGGCGGATGTGCCTCGGGCAAGGCCACCGCCGAGGCGGAGCCGGAGGCGTTTGCAGCGGAGGTTTGGGTGCTGGAGCCGGCCTTCGGGCGGGTGACGCTGCTCGACACGCGGGCGGGGAGATGATCGACGGGACGCGGGGCGTGGAGCGGATGTACGTGCCGGTCGAGCAAGGGACCGCCTCGGCTTCCAAGCCGCGGATGATCTTCACGGGCCAAGGCGTTGAGCCTTCGGTGTACGAGTCCCTGTCGCTTCGGCTTGATGATCCGCAAGCCGCCGAGGCCGAACGGTTGGGGGCGGGCCGATTAATTTCCGTTTCGACCGACCAGGCGGTGCTTCGGATCAACCTCACCGATAATGTCGATGTGCCGACCTCGATGATCGTCCGCCTCGTCAGGCCGCCGACGCGGGAGGAGTTGTTCACCGTGTCGTACATGATTTCCACGGCCGACCTCACGCCGGCACTGGAGGCGCGGCTCGTCGAGAAACTCCAACGGGCGGAGCTCATCGACGCCGCCTCGTCCCGCTGAATGGTCCCGCCGAACTTACGGCTTCTGGGGCGAGCCCTGCTCCCGGCGCAGGATCACGCCGCTGTTGCGGCCGTTCATGTTGTCGTTTTCTTCCAGCGTCTGGTCGGCGGCGGGGTCGGGGATCCAGCGCTGGCCGCCGTTGATGACGAACTTGTAGAGGTGTTTGCCTTCGGCGAGGCGGAGGTCGGTTTGCCAGGTGCGGTCGCCGTCGGGGTCGGTCAATGGGGTGGCGGTGGCGGACCAGCCGTTGAAGTCGCCGGCGACGTGGACGGTGCGGGGCTGCTCCAGCCAGCCGTCGGTGTCGAGCGTGAAGGTGTGGTCGACCATCACCTGCGGCTCCTCGGGGGCGACGGCTGGCGACGCCTCGACCGTCGGCTCCGGCTCGACGGCGGCGAGGGCGGGCGGGGCCACGTGCGGCGGGGCGTCGATCTCGCTGCTGCGCGTCACGAGGAGGCCGCCGATGATAAAAACGGCCACGGCCGCGGCAATCGCGCCGCCGATGACCAGCGGGCTCTTGAGCGGGCCCTCGGTGGTTTTCGTCGGCTCGACGCGGGTCGGGGAGGTGCCGCCGGGGATGGTGAAGTGGCGCAGGGCTTTTTCCATTGCCCGCGCGTCGGGGTAGCGGTCGGCGGGGTTCTTGAGCGTCGCCCGGCGGATGATCTCGACGAGGCCCTCGGGCGTGCCGGGGGCGGCGAGGCGGACGTCGGGCATCTCCCGTTCGATCTGGGCCTGCATAATGCGCGACCGCAGCGATTGGCTGGCGCTGCTGCCCAGCGCCGCGTCCTGGAACGGCCGGCGGCCGGCGAGCATGTGGTAGAGCGTGGCCCCCAGCGAGTAGACGTCGCTGCGGGCGTCGGCCGTGGCACCGCGGACGATTTCCGGGGCGATGTAGTGCGGCGTGCCCGCGGCCCGGCTGGCGTGCAGCGGGTCACTCGCCGACCCGCCCGCTGCCAAACCGAAGTCGGCGACTTTGCACCGGCCCGCGCGGGTGAGCATCAGGTTCGCCGGCTTCACGTCGCGGTGGATGATGCCCACCTCGTGCGCCGCCCCCAGCGCCGCCGCCGCCTCGGCGCAAAGCGATGCCGCCCGGTGCGGCTCCAGCGGCCCGGCACTGAGCAAATCGGCAATGCTCCCGCCTTCGGCGAGCTCCATGGCGATGTAAAACAGCTTCTTGTGCCGCCCGGCCTCGTAAACCTGCACGACGTGGGCGTGGTCCAGCGCCGCGGCCGCGCGGGCTTCGCTGGCGAGGCGTTCGATGCCGCCCTCGGCCTGCTCGGCGGTGGGGGCGGGCAGCAGCTTGAGCGCGACCCGCCGCCGCAGCGTGGTGTCCTCGGCCTCGAAGACCTTGCCCCACGACCCGCGGCCCAGCAGCGCCACAAGCCGAAACTTGCCCATCCGCTTGCCCAGCCACTTGCTCGCGTCGTTCGACGAGCCGCCGCGCGCGGGCCGGTTGGTGCCGAGTTCGCCGGGGACGCTGGACGATTTGCCCGGCGTCAGATCGTCCGGGGCGTGGTGTGCCTTGGGTGCATGGGTCGCCATGTGCAACGCCTCCGCGTGAACCTTGCCCCCGCGATGCCCAACGTGCCGGGCCTCCCCCGGCAACGCGAATGCTACGCCGCCCGCCGGACCGGTCACGCTTTCCCCCCAAATCGAACCAGAATCCCGCCGCGCCCTTGGCAGACAACCATCGGGTGATCGGCATAAACTCCGCCCGGCCCGCCACCGCGGATCACGCCAACGCCCTCGTAGCTCAGTTGGATCAGAGCAGCGGGTTCCTAAGCCGCAGGTCGCAGGTTCGAACCCTGCCGGGGGCACTGCCGAGTAGTCGAATTGCGGGGCAGACCTCTCGGCTTCTGGATGGCCGTGATGCGGCTCACGATTCCCGGTCGGTGCGCGCGGGCTCGCGCCGTTGGTGGCGGTGCATGATGTCCCACACCTCGTGCAGCGCGTGGACGTAGTCTGTTCCCGCGATGCGGCCGGCGGCGGATTTGAAGTTGCCGTAGTCGATCTCCGCGGCGAGTTGGGCGGCGACGGTTTGCCAGACGTGGCGCGGCACGACGAGCCGGTAGCGGTAGTCGGTGCCGGCGTCTTCAGCGATCTCCCGCCCGGCCAGTTCTGGGCACGCGGCGATCAGCGCCGCCAGCTCCGCCCGTCGGCGGCTGCGGATCATCAGCGTGTCGGAGTCGAGCTGTGCCCCGTGGCCGGCGTCGGCTCGGCCGCAGACGACGCTGAAGAAGCCGTGCTTCGTGAAGAGCCACATCGCCGAAGCTTACCACGCCGCACGATGTTCACCGCGTCACCGGCGAGGCGTCCAGCGCTTCCTTCACCGGCACCAGCACGTCGATGATCGCCTGGGTCACGCGGATCTGGCTCATCGCGGCGTCGATCTGGACGATCTTCTCCTCGCCGTAATGCTCCAGCAGCGGCTTGGTATCCCGCTCGTAGATTTTCAGCCGCCGGCTGATCACGTCGTCGCTGGCGTCGTCGATGCGGTTTTCCTTCAGCGCCCGGCGGCGGAGCCGCTCGAACATTTTCTCGTCGTCGGCCCGGAGGTGGATGATCTTCTTCACCTCGATCGTGTCGGCCAGCAGCTTCGCCTGCTCGACGCTGCGGGGCACACCGTCCAGGACCAAACATTCGGTTTCAGGGTGGAACTGATTAATCCATTCCATGCCGCGGATGTACTGTTTCCAGACGCGGACGGTGAACTCGTCCGGCACGAGCTTGCCCTGCGAGCTGTACTCCCAGGCGATCCGGCCGGCCTCGGACTGGAGGTCGAGGCTGCGGAAAATGTCGCCGGTGGCCGAGTGGAAGAAACCGGGGATGGCGCTGACGATTTTGCCTTGCGTCCCCTTGCCGGACCCCGGCGGGCCGAACAGGAGGATGGCGGCGTAGCGGTGGTTGTCGCCGCCGCCGTCCTGCTGGTGGTCGTCGAACGCCTGCTTGGCCTGGGCGTTGGCACTGATGTTGGAAGCGTTGGAAATCTCGGCCATGGCAACTCCGGGCCGCTCAAGATATCACAAGACGCCACTCGTGCCACCGGGGGGCTTTGTCAGCGCCCGCCACAGTTGCCGCCGCAGCCACTGTTGCCGGGCGCGGCCGAGCATTGGCCCGAACCGAAGATGTCGGCCGGTCCGGGGTTCTACAGCAAAGGGTTCTATCGTGCGGGCGTCATCGTGCGGGCGTCATCGTGCGGGCGTCGCTGGAACCCCCCCCC
>CAYLSV010000026.1:5847-13597 GCA_964386435.1 uncultured Tepidisphaerales bacterium | reverse complement strand
GGTGGGGGCCTCAGCGATGTTGAGGCGTGAATTGGGGGTCGAGGAGGTCCGGCCGATCGGCTGTGCAGTCACCTCGCGTACTCCACCGTGCGGACTTCCCGCAGGACCGTCACCTTGATCTCGCCGGGGAAGCGGAGTTGGTTTTCCAGGCGTTTGCTGATGTCGCGGGCGAGCTTGGCCGTGGCGCGGTCGTCGATGCGGCGGGCGTCGACGATCACCCGCACCTCGCGGCCGGCGTGGATGGCGTAGGCCTGACGGACGCCGTCGAAGTCGGTGCAGTGGCCTTCGAGCTCGTTGAGGCGTTTGACGTAACGCTCCAGACTCTCGCGGCGGGCGCCGGGGCGGCTGGCGCTAATGGCGTCGGCGGCCATCACGATCGGCGTGTACGGCGTCGTCGCCGGCTCGTCGCCGTGGTGGGCGAGGGCCGCGTTCACCACCGCCTCGCACTCCTTGTGGCGGCGGAGCACATCGGCCCCGATCTGCGGGTGGCCGCCCTCGTGTTCGTGATCCAGCGCCTTGCCGAGGTCGTGGAGCAACCCGGCCCGGCGGGCGAGCTCGCCGTCGAGGCCGAGCTGCGTGGCGATCAGCTGGCTGAGGTAGGCGACCTCCTGGCTGTGCTTGAGCACGTTCTGGCCGTAGCTGGTGCGGTAGTGCAGCCGGCCCAAAAGCGGCAAAAGCGGCTCGGGCAAATCGGGCAGATGGGCCTCGTTCGCCGCCTTCTGGCCGATCTCATCAAGGCCCTCGGTGATCTCTTGGCGGGTCTGCTCGACGACCTCCTCGATCCGCCCGGGATGGATCCGACCGTCATTGACGAGCTTCTCCATGCCCAGCCGGGCGATCTCGCGGCGGACCGGATCGAAGCACGACAAACCCACCACGCCGGGCGTTTCGTCGATGATGACGTCGACGCCGGTCGCCTTCTCGAACGCCCGGATGTTGCGGCCCTCCTTGCCGATGACGCGGCCCTTCATCGCCTCATCCGGCAGGTGGATGCTGGTGACGGTGTGGTCGGCCGACTGCTCGGCGGCGTAGCGCTGCAACGCCTGAAGCAAGATTTCACGGGCCTTTTCCTTGGCGGTGCGCTGGGCGGCCTCGGTGCGGGTCTGGACGATGTGGGCCGTTTCGGCGGCGAGTTCATGCTCCAGTCGCTCCATCAGCAACGCCTTGGCCTGCTCGGGCGAGAGGTCGGCGGCCCGTTCCAGAGCTTCGCGGTGCTGACTCAGCAGAAGGTCGGCCTCGGCGTGCTTCTGGTCGAGGGCGGCGGTCTGCTGGTCGAGCTGCCGCACCTTCTCGGCGGCGGCGGCTTCGCGGTCGTCGAGCTTGTGCTCCTTTGTCGACAGCACATCAAGCTTGTGGTCCAGCGTGTCCTCCCGCTTGGCCAGCCGCTTCTCGGCCTCCTCCAGGCGGTCCTCCTCCTCATCCTTCTCGGCCTCGAACGCCTCGCGGAGCTTCAACACGTCCTGCCGGGCGGCGAGCTCGATTTCCTTGCCACGGTTCTCCGCGTCTTTCAGGATCGTCTCGATCCGCCCCGTCGCCTCGGCCTGACGGCGGGCCAGCGAACTGTCCTGCGATCGACGGAAGTAGACGTAGGCGGCACCCGCCCCGGCCAGAATGCCGGCCAGCAGGCCCAGAATCAAGAGTAGCGTTTCGATCATCGGACGCGCCTTCCCGCAGCACCGCCGGTGAGGGCGGCGCTTGCGTGCGGATCATCGGCGGCATCGAACGCGCTTGGGCAATTCAGGTTCGGAGGTCGGCGGCAAGGCGATCACGTTCACCCGGCGGACCCCAACGCGGCCGCACCAAAAAATTGGCGCGGGCGGCGGTTCCGGCGGGTTGGGCGATCAAATCAACCGGGGCGGCCTCCTGGGGCACGGGGTGGGGCGAAGGCCGGCGAACGGTTCGGCGGCGTCAGGTGGGCCAATTGGCCTGTCTCAAAAGGTCCACGGCGCCGGGCGGGCGGCGTGGGGTTGTCGCGTCAAATGCCGCAACCGGGCCGACCGTCCGCAGGCGGCGCGTCCCGTGCCGGTGGACAATTCGGGGAAAAAGGAGCCCCGCCGTCCATCGGCCGTTGCTGGGTCAGGTTATCGGGCGTCCATGCGTCCCGGCAAGTGGACGGGAAAAGAAAAGGAAGAGGGTGGTTCTTGGTTCTTGGTCCTTTGTTCAGGCCGGCGACATTGGAAGGGAAATCACAAAGGACAAAGAACAAAGGACCAACTACCGTCCAGCATGTTCGACGCGATGAAGAACCTCAGCCAGTTGCCGCAGATGATGGCCAAGGCGAAGGCGGCGCAGGAGAAGATGAAGCAGTTGCAGGAGGAGCTGACCGACCAGCGGTTTACCGCCGATGCCGGGGCAGGGGTGGTGGAGGCGACGGTCGACGGCCGGCTGTTGTTGGTGGACCTAAAGATCGACGCGGATCGCCTGGGCACCGGCGACCTCGGCGGCGCGGATGTCGAGATTTTGCAGCAGGTCACCACCCAAGCCGTCAATGCCGCCCAAGCCAAGGCCCAGGAGGCCATGCGCCGGGCGATGGCCAAGCTCGCCGAGGACGCGGGGCTGCCGGGGGACATGATGGGGGAGTTGCCGGGGTGAGGAGGTGCCGAGGTGGGGAAGTGGGGAAGAGACGAAGAGACATAGAGACGGAGAGATATAGAGACGGAGTGTCAGGAACAGCAAGTCAGGTACTCCGTCTCTCCGTCTCTCTGTCTCTTCCCCCCACCCCTTGCACAGTTTTGGGCATCCCCGTTTTTGCGGCATTGTTGCTACGCTCGAGGGATGGCCACGCTGACCCCGCCCAAACCGCCTGCGTCATGCTCGGCGTCCGCGCCCGTGGATTTGGGGTCGTTGGCCGCGGAGATCGGCAAGCGGGAGGCGTTCGCCGACCCGGAGCAGGAGGCGTATCTCAACATCATGCGGACCGCCGCGGTGCTGGCCGGTCCGTTCGCCAAGCTGTTCGCGGGGTATCGGCTGGGCGAGAGCACGTACAATGCCCTGCGGATCGTGCTGGGCCACGGGGAGCGGGGCGTGCCGACGCAAATCATTGCCCAGCAACTGATTAGCCGCGGCCCGGACGTCACCCGGCTGGTCGACAAGCTGTGCAAGCTCGGGTTCGTTGCCCGGCGGACGTGCAAGAACGATCGGCGGGTCACGTACGTCGTCGCCACTGACGAGGGCCGGGCGGTGGCGCGGGAGCTGGACGCGGCCGTCATCGAGCTGCACCGCCGGCAGCTTCGGCACCTGAGCCGTGACGAATTGGCCGACCTCAGCCGCTTGCTCGTCGCCGCCCGCCGGGGCGAAGCGTGAGGCGAGGGTGCCATGCGTGCCGAACTTTCAATTCCGTCTGACACCCAAGGATTGATAATCACCTGCGTGAGGTGCATTACGTAGAAGATGACCAACAAGTGGCGCGGCAGGGGCGGCGGGTGCCCGGGTTGACGGTGTCCGCTTAAACTGCGGTCATGGCAGTGAACGGGCAACGATCAGAAATCGAGGCCAAAGGACGGGAGCGGGATGCGGCCGGCATGGGCGGCGACCTGCTGTTCGCCGCGGTGCAGGCGGCCAACTCGTCTATCGTCATCGCCGACCCGAAGCAGCCCGACTGCCCGCTGGTGTTTGTCAACGAGGGGTTCGTGAAGACCAGCGGCTACTCGCCTGAGGAAGCGCTGGGCCAGAATTGTCGGTTCCTGCAAATCGACCCTCAGGGCCGCCGCGATGACGGCACGCAAGGCTTCCCGCACGACCGCCAGCAAGCCCGCGAGCTGCAGAAGATTCACGACGCCGCGGAGAAGGAGCCGGTCGGCGTGATTCTGCGAAACTATCGCAAGAACGGCGAGCCGTTCTGGAACGAATTGTACCTGACACCGGTGTTCGATGACGACGGCACTTGCATGGCGATTGTCGGTGTGCAGAACGACGTGACCGACCGGGTCGAGGCGCTGCGGGACGTCCGCCGCACCGGCCGGCTGCTGGGCGGGGTGTTCGAGGCGGCCCCGGCGATGATCGGCATCGTCGAGCAGGACGACGACGGCGCTTGGCGACACACAAAGGTCAACGCCACCGCCGCGCAGGTGTTCAGCCGCGAAGCCGACGAAGTGGTCGGCCGCACGCTGACACAATTGGGCGTGGGCGAGGAGGTGGTGCGGATTTGGGAGAAAGCGTTCGCCGATTGCACCGCCGGCGAGGAGGCCGTGCGGCTGCGCACGCCCCGACCCATTGCCGACCCGGACGCCGGGGAAGAGACCTCAATCGCGCCGCTGGAGGCTCAAGGCCACTACCGCCTGGCCGTGGCGTCATTGCAGGAGGTGAACGCGCGGACGATGGCCGACAAAGGTTCGGGCGGCCGCATCCCCGGCGAGGAATCGCGGCGGATCTGCTACGTCGCCGACGACCTCTCGGATCTGACCCGCAGCGAGGCCGACCGGTTGCTCTTGCAGGCGGCGGTGGAAAACGCCGAGGAGAGCGTGCTGATCACCGGCCCCGCGCTCGACCGGCCGGGGCCGGAGATCGTGTACGTGAACCCGGCGTTCACCCGCATCACCGGCTACACCCGCGACGAGGTGCAGGGGCAAACGCCGCGGATCTTGCAGGGACCGCTGACCGACCCGGCGGTCATCAACCGCCTGCGGCGGGCGCTGGATTCGGGCGGCCGATTCCGCGGCGAGACGATCAACTACCGCAAGGACGGCTCGACCTACACCGTCGACTGGAGCATCAGCCCGATCCGCGGCAACGAGCCGTCGTCCAACGGCAGTGTCGACGGCGAGGTGAAATACTGGGTTTCGACGCAGCGCGACGTGTCGGAGCGGCGGCTGTTGGAGCGGGAGGTCCTGGAGATTCAGGCCGAGGAGCAGTCACGCATCGCCCGCGACTTGCACGACAGCGTGACGCAGACGCTGCACGCGTTGTCGTTGCGCACGGAGATTCTAAAGGACGACGCCCGGCAGGGGGCCAATGGCGAGGCGTTGGTGGCCGAGCTGGAAGAGCTGGGCGAGCTGGCGGTGAAGGCGGCGGACCAAGCCCGGTCGATCAGCCACTCGATGCTGCCGCAGGACGTGCAGCGTAGTGGCCTGATGCTGGCGCTGCAGCGCTTGGCGGCCGAGACGCGGCAGGTGTGGGGCGTCGAATGCACGTTCGCCTACGAGCACCCGGTGCTGCTGAAGAACCCCGAGCGGGCCGGGCATTTGTACCGCATCGTGCAGGAAGCCGTGGGCAACGCGGTCCGGCACGGCAAGGCCAAGTCGATTCTCATTGGTTTGGCCGACGACACGTTGGAGCACGAGGCCGAGCGGACACAGTGGGTGCTGACGATCAAGGACGACGGCCTGGGCATCCCGGAGAAGATCGCCGCGGCCGTCAACCAGAGCCAGGCCACCGTGGCCCCGATGCCGGGCGAGGGCGAGGATGACGAGGCCAAGCGGCCGGGCGTGGGCATGCACACCATGCGCTACCGCGCCGGCATGGCCAACGGAAAGCTCACCGTCGAACGCGGCAACGAGTCCGCCGACCGCCCCGGCACCGTGGTGGCGTGCACGTTCTCCACGAGCGACGCCGACGTGAAGTGATGCGGTTGAAGGTGCCAGCGCTCGCACGCGTGAAGTAGCCGCGGAGCTTGCCCCGCGCTTCCGGTGCGGGCTGGCACGCAAAGCGTGGGGCAGGCCGCGCGGCTTCTTCACCCACGTGATCTTTTCACCCGAACAGGTCGGGGTTCGTGGGTTTTACTGCCGTCGCGAGGTTGGTAAGCTGCCGGCCGGAAGGGCTGTCCGGAGGATCATTATGCTGAGTTCACGCACTTCGTTCGCTGTGGCCGCCGCTGTTCTTGTTGCCTCGCCGGCGGTGGGGCAGCTTACCTCGTCGGTGGTGGCCGACGGGTTCAACGACCCGCTGTTCGTCACCGCCGCCCCCGGCGACGACTCGACGCTGTACGTCGTCGAGCAAGGCGGTCGCATCAAGACGGTGGGCCTCGACGGCTCAACTGGCGGCATGTTCCTCGACCTCTCGGGCCAGATCAGCACCGTCGGCAACGAACAGGGCCTGCTCGGGCTCGCGTTCGCCCCCAACTTCGCCAGCAGCGGCGAGTTCTACGTCCACTACACCAACACCAGCGGCGACACCGCCGTCGCCCGCCACCGCGTCGATTCCAACGGCGTGGCGGATCCGAACGGCAACGTTATCCTGAACGTCGCCCAGCCCCAACGGAATCACAACGGCGGCTGGATCGGCTTCAGCCCGATTGACGGCCAAAACCTCTACGTCAGCCTCGGCGACGGTGGCGGCGGCGACGACAACGACGCCGGCCACACCCCAGGCATCGGCAACGCCCAGGACAACGACAAACGCCTCGGCAAGCTGCTGAGGCTCGACGTCGGCGGCAGCGACTTCAACCGCACCTTCGGCACGCCCGTTGACAACCCGTTCGTCGGACAGCCGGGTGACGATTTGATTGTCGCCACCGGGTTGCGCAACGGCTACCGGGCGAGCTTCGACCGCGAAACCGGCGACTTCTATGTCGGCGACGTCGGCCAGAACCGCCGCGAAGAAATCAACCTCATGCCCGCCGGTGAACTGGGCTACAACTTCGGCTGGCGGCCCCGCGAAGGTTACATCGCCACCCCCACCGGCAACGTCGGCGGCCCCCGACCCACGGGCGCGGTGGACCCGATTTTCGATTACGCCCACTCCGAGGAATCGGCCGGCATCGGCTCCCCCGGCACCGGCGATCGACCCATCCTCGGCCGCAGCGTCACCGGCGGCTACGTCTACCGCGGCGACGACCTGGGCCCCAACTATCAGGGCAAGTACATTTTCGGCGACTTCGTCAGCGGCCGGGTGTTCGCGCTGGACCTTGCCCAAACCGCCGGCTTCGACGACGTCACCGACTTTGCCGATCTGGAGGACCTTGATCTGCCGCTGGAGGAGCTGACCGGCGCGATTTTTCCCGACGGTGCCCCCACGTTCGACCTCGCCAGCTTCGGTGAGGACGCCGACGGCGAGTTGTACATCACCACCTTCGACGGCCGGCTGACCCGGCTGGAGTTCGACGTCACCCCCGGCGACGCGACCTACGACGGCTCGGTGGATCTGGCCGACTTCGGCGTGCTGCGGGCGAACTTCGGCCGTGAGGATGACGATCTGCGGTTTCAGGACGCCGACTTCAACGGCGACTTCGTGGTGAACTTGGCCGACTTTGGCATCCTGCGTGCCAACTTCGGCAGCGGCGACACCAACACGATCGATGCCTGGGCCGCCTCGGTCCCGGAGCCGGCCACACTGACCCTGCTGGCCGCGGGCGGATTCACCCTGCTGCGCCGGCGGTGACGCCGCCGGTCGAGTCGCTCAACATCGCCGAAACCTTACGGCACAGTTCATCCCGCCCAAGGTCAGGCTCGCCACCGGCGGGCGTCGTCCAGCACCTGAAGCAGTTCGTCGACGCGGTGGCCGCAGGTGTGGCGGGCGAGAACGGTCTGCCGGCCGTGCTCGGCCACCTGGGCGGCATGGGACGGGTCATCGATCACGCGTCGGAGCGTTGACTTCATCTCGTCGCCGGTGGTGACGGTGAGGAAGTCGTCGCCGGGCATGAACAGGTGTTCCGTGTCCGGCCACGGGCTGCAGATCAGCGGGATGCCGCAGGCGAGGGCCTCGAAGACGCGGATCGTCGGGATGCCGGGCAAGTCGGTGACGTAGAACTGCCGCGGCACGTGGACCGTCACCCGGCGGCGGGCGAACTGCCGCGGTGCGTGGTGGTTGGGCAGGT
>CAYLSV010000026.1:0-5837 GCA_964386435.1 uncultured Tepidisphaerales bacterium | reverse complement strand
GCCGCACTCGGCGAGGGCCTGCTTCGCGGCATCGGGGTAGCGGACGCCGTGGACGGTGGCCCGCAAGCCGAGGTCACGCACCGGGTCGAGCAGAAACTCATGAAGCTGGGCGGTCCGCTCACCGTCGCCCCAGTTGCCGACCCAGATAAAGTCTTCGTCTTGCTCGGCATCGATCGGGTGAAACACGTGGGGGTCGGCCGCCTCGTGCCATGTCCAGACGCGGTTTTCCCACCCGGCTGCGGCGTACTTGTCGGCCAGAATCTGCCCGAACGCCAGCACGCCGTCGTAGTGCGTGAGGTCGAACTGGGCCATTTCGGCGGGTTCGCTGACGATGCGGTGGTGGGTGTCGTGGAACAGCAGCGTGAACCCGCCCCGCGTCCGCCGCCGCTCCCCCAGCGCCGCCACCACCGCTGGCGGCGTCCACTCGTGCACGACGACCACATCGACCCCCGCCAGCGTCCGATCCAAATCCAGCGCCGCCTCAACGTCGCCGCCGTCGCTTAGCGTGTACGTCCGCGCCACATCGCCGTGCTCCGGGTACGCCTCCAGAAACGCCCGCACCGCCCCCGGCCCGTGATCGCGCTCCAGGTGAAACCGACTCCAGTTGTCGGTCTGCTCGAACGCCAGCACCTCGTGCCCCCGCCGCAGCAGTTCCGAGAGGACGCCGCGGACGAAGTGGGCGTTGCCGTGGTTCCAATCGCTGGCCAGGCTGTGGACGAAGAAGGCGAACTTCACGAGGGATGTTGTAGCAGATGATGAAGATCAGGGCGCGTCGGCTTCGCCCAGCAGGGGAGCCAAGTCTCGGCCGCCGTGCAGCACACGCTGGATCTCCACAGCATCGGCATGAGCGACGTAGAAGATGAGGTAGTTCCGGTAGCTGTTCATCGCTACACGGCGAATTCCGCGCTCGGCAACTTCTGGCAGATCAATTAGCGTGTGACGAACCGGAAACTCGATGAGGTTCTCACAAGTTTGCATCACCGCAGTTGCGAAAGCTCTCGCCGCTTCGGGTCGGTCGCGGGCGATGTACTCCACAATCTCTTCCAGATCGGCGACTGCCCGAGGCCGCAGGATCAACTTCACTCGGATGCTCCGACCACTTGGTCGATCCGGTGCTGAAGGTGATCCGAAAGCGTGCCCGGCGTCATCTCCACCGGCTCGCCCGAGGCGACGGCCTCGTCCAGCAGCGTGCATAGGCCCGTCCCAAGTTGCTCGCGTTGCTGGTCGCGGCGGATCAGGTCGGCGACATAATCGCTGACGGATGCGTGGCGGCCGGGGCCGGTTTGGGCGCGGGCGTGTTCGGACTGTGCCTGCGGGAGCGTGACCTCGTGACGGTCCATGCCCAATCGTCGCACCGCACCCGCGGTATGTCAACGGCAACACCTATGTTGTCAGCGAGCCGCCGTGAAGCACTCTCGACCCATGGCCGTGGAAGGGCGTCGCCTGCTGGACGGGCGGGGGGAGACGTTTGGTTGGCTCGGCGACACGGCGTGGGAGCTGGTGCATCGGGCGACGGCCGAGGAGGTTCGGCGTTACGCGGCGGTGCGGGCGGGGCAAGGGTTCAACGTGGTGCAATTCTGCTGCATCGCGGAGTTGGACGGGCTGCGGGTGGCGAACCGGCAGGGGGAGGTGCCGCTCGTTGACCTGGACCCGGCTCAACCAAACGATACGTATTTTCGGCACGTCGACTTCTGCGTCGAGACGCTGAACGGCCTCGGCCTTGTGGCGTGTCTGCTGCCGACGTGGGGCGACAAGGTGCACCAGCTTTGGGGTGACGGGCCGGTGGTGTTCGATGAGGAGAACGCCCGCGCCTACGGGCGGTTTTTGGGCGGGCGGTACGCCGGGGCGGGCGTCGTCTGGATGCTCGGCGGCGACCGGCCGGCGCCGGAGGCAAGGCACAAGGCGGTGTGGCACGCGATGGCCGCGGGCTTGATCGAGGGGCATCTTGGGCCGGAGCCCCGGCCGCTGATCACCTACCACCCGCCCGGCGGCAGCGGCAGCTTCGAGCACATCGGCGACCCCGACTGGCTCGACTTCCACTGCATCCAGAGCGGCCACACCGTCCACGAGCCGCCGGCCGACACGCGGGCGGTGGCGTTGCTGCAAAGTGAGCTCGCCCGGCACACGAAGCCCGTGCTGGAGGCCGAGCCGTTGTACGAGGCCCACCCGAAGTTCGCCCCCGGCTGGCAGCACCATCACGGCCACAGCACCGCCGACGAGGTGCTGGCGATCATGAAGCAGGCGCTGGATCACGGTGCCTGCGGCGTCACGTACGGCTGCCACGCGGTGTGGCAGTGGTACGACCCGATGCGCAACACACCGCCGGTGAACCAGCCGGTCGTGTCGTGGCAGGAGTCGCTGCGGCTGCCGGGGGCCGAGCGGGTGGGAGAGTTGAAAGCGGCACGGTGAGGGTGGCCGCTACAGTGGCGGCGTGCTGATGCGAGTTGTCGATCCGCCGGTCCTTCGGCTGCCCGAGCCCCGGCGGAGTTGGTACCGCTGGGTCTTCTGGGCGGCGACGGTTTACAACACGATCTGGGGCGTGGTCGTCATCCTGCTGCCGGCGGCGACGCTGGGCCTCGTCGGCATCGAGACGGACGCGATCGGGCTGCTCTTCTGGCAGTGCATCGGCATGTTCGTGCTGGTGTTCGCCCTCGGGTATGCCGCGGCGGCGATGGACCCGGAGCGGTACGCGCCGTTCATCCTCATCGCGACGCTTGGCAAGATTTTCGGACCGATCGGCTTTTTGTACGGGGCGTTCTGGCTGGGCGTGTTGCCCAAGTCGCTGGGGTTCACGATCCTGACGAACGATCTGGCGTGGTGGCCGGCGTTTTTCCCGTTCGTCTGGGAAACGTGCCTCAAGCGGAGGCGGGCGTGAGAACCGTGGGGCGGGTCATGATCCAGTTGCTGCTCGTGGCAGCGATCGTGGCGATTTTGTGGCTGACCATGCTTCCGGCGCTGACGGTGGAGTGAAACCGGGTAAGTTACCCGTTGATGCGGGAAACGCTCAACGCCCAACTGCGCGCGCTGCTCGAGGATTTGCTGCTCATGGGCGGGCGGGCCGAGCGGATGATCGCGGCGGCGGCGGCGGCGGTGTTGGACGGCGACGAACCGGCCGTCGCGGAGGTCCGGCGGCTGGAGGCCCAGGTCAACAAGCTGCAAATGGACATCGACGCCGCGGCCGTGCGAACGGTGGTGAGCCAGCAGCCGGTGGCGAGCGATGTGCGGCTGGTTTTCGCCGCCACGCGGGCCGCGGCCGACGTGGAGCGGGTGGGCGACTGCTGCTGCAACGTCGCCGCCAGCGCCGAGCACCTCGACGGCGACCCCGCCGGCCCGATGGCCGAGCTGTTCACCGCCGTGCGCGGCCAGGTGGGCGACGCGCTGGCCGCCCTCATCGGCCGTGATGTGACGCTGGCGGAGAAGGTGCTCGCCGGCGATAAGCACGTGAACCGCTTGCGCGACGAGGTGTTCACCGCCGCCCTGCACGAGATGCAGACCCTGCCCGCCGCCGCCGACAGTGGGTTGGCGGCGGTGCTGATCAGCCGCAACCTCGAGCGCATCGGCGACCACGCCGCGAGCATCGCCGAGGACGTGGTCTACATCGTCCGCGGCACCGACATCCGCCACGGCACCGGCCGCGACGCGAACGGCGGGTGAACTGGTTCTTGCGCCCGTCCGCGGTCCTACCGTGGCGGCGCGGATGAATACCGGTTCCCAACTGTTGCGCGGCCGCCTGCCCGGGGGCACGCTGGCGCGGCTGGTTCGGCGGCACGAGACGGCGGCCGGGGCGACGCTGCGCGTGGGGGCGGCGGATCATAGCGGGTTGCCGGTGAACGATGATGACGAGGTGGTGGCACGAATCGAGGGGCCGCGGCCTTTTGCGGCGTTGTTGGCGGCGAGTTTGACCGAAGCGCTCGCGACGCAGCACCAGCTCGACGAGCGGCTCACCGAGCTGTCGGCGCTCCACCAGATCAGCCGATTGACGGCCGAAAGTCGTGATCTGGACGCGGCGTTGCAAAAAATCGTCCGCCTGGTCGCCGACGTCACCGGGGCGCGGGCGACGAGCCTGCGGCTGCTGCAGGACGACGCCGACGAGTTGAAGATCGCCGCCGTCCACAACCTCTCCGACGGCTACCTCGATAAAGGCACCATCCGTCTGCAGGACGCCCGGATCGATCAGGAAGCCCTCGGCGAAAACGGTCACGCGATGGTCGCCGACATGCGGACCGACGACCGCGTGCTGTTCCCCGAGCAGGCCAAGCGGGAGGGCATCGTCTCGGCGCTGGTGGCCGGGCTGCGGGCGCAGGGGCGGGCGCTGGGCGTGATCCGGATTTACACGGACCGGCCGCACACGTTCCGGCGGCGGGAGGTCGATTTGCTGCAAAGCGTTGCGTCGATGGCGGCCTCGGCGATCGCGAACGTGCGGCTGCGGGAGGACGTGATGGAGGCCGAGCGGGCCGAGCGGCAGCTGGAGATGGCCAGCGGCGTGCAGCAGCGCATGCTGCCCCAGCAGCAGCCGGAGCTGCCGGGGCTGAGCTTCGCCGGGACGTACATCCCGGCCCTGGAGCTCGGCGGCGACATCTACGATTACATCCCGCTGCCCGACGACAATATGGGCATCCTCGTCGCCGACGTCAGCGGCAAGGGCGTCGCCGCGGCGTTGATCGGCATGGCCGTGCGGGCGAGTTTGCGGGCGCAGGTCGACCACATCTACAGCCTCGCCGAGGCGGTGGGCGGATTGAACCACATGCTCCACCGTGACACCCGCTTGGGCGAGTTCGTCACGCTGTTCTACGGCGTCCTGGACGTCAAGGCCCGGCGGCTGACCTACTGCTGCGCCGGCCACCCGCCGGCGCTGCTCTGGCGGGGCGGGCAGGTCAAACAGTTGACGACCGACGACATCCTGCTGGGCATCGAGCCCGACGCCCGGTTCCACCAGGCGACGCTCGATTTGCACGACGGCGACCGCCTGATGATCTACACCGACGGTCTGCCCGACGCCCAAAACTTCGCCGGCGAACGTTTCGGCGACGCCCGCATCCTGGAGACGTTTGCCCAAGGCGCCCGGCATCCATCCGCCGCCGATGCCGCGGCCCACCTCCGCCGCACCCTGCGCAACTACGTCGGCCTCGCCGACCGCAGCGACGACGTGACCACGGTGCATCTGCACGTGGGCCCGCAGGAATGACTTGTGTCGACACGCTCGAAAGCGTGAGGTAGCTGCGGTGCGTTGCACCGCAGCTACCCCACGCTTTGTGCGGTTTCTCTCGAAGATGGCGCGTCGCACGGGGCGGTACACTGGTGCGTGATTCCCGAGGGTGACGCGATTGTGCCGGTGGTGGACGTGCCGTTCGATGCGACGGTGCGGCCGCCGGGGAGCAAGTCGATCACGAACCGCGCGCTCATTTGTGCGGCCCTCGCCGACGGCACGAGCACGCTGAGCAACGCCCTGTTCGCCGACGACACCCGGTTCATGCTTGCGAACCTCGCCGCCCTCGGGTTCGAGGTGCAAAGCGACGAAGCGGCCGCCACCGTCCGCGTCGTCGGGCAGGGCGGCAACATTCCCGCCAAATCCGCGGACTTGTTCTGCGGCAACAGCGGGACGACCATCCGCTTTCTCGCCGCCCTCCTCAGCCTCGGCCACGGCTCGTTCACGCTCGACGGCATCGAGCGCATGCGGCAGCGACCCATCGGCCGGCTCGTGAACATGCTCCGCAACCTCGGCGTCCGTGTCAGCTTCCTCGGCGACGACGGCTTCCCGCCGCTGCGGATCGACGCCGACGGCCTGCCCGGCGGCCACTGCCGGTACGGGGCGGAAATGAGCAGCCAGTACCTCTCGG
>CAYLSV010000025.1:33819-44571 GCA_964386435.1 uncultured Tepidisphaerales bacterium | reverse complement strand
GGCGGAGGTCCGGTCGGTCCGGTCGGTCAGGCCGAGGTCCTCATAGATCGCCGTGTTGATCGCTTGTTGGCGGCGTTGGTGGGCGAGTTCGCCGGGCAGGCCGTTGGTGATCCAGGCGACGGCGAGGTGGTGGGCGGGGTCGGCGAAGGCGCAGGAGCTTTGGTTGCCGCTGTGGCCGAAGGTGGCGGGCGAGGCGTGGGGGCCGTAGCCGTAGGGGATGCGGTTGCCTTGCGGGTCGGCCATCAGGAAGCCGTAGGACCAATCGATGGTCGCACCGAACGTGCGGTCCATTTTGCCCGTTCGCTGGCGGGTGGTGAAGTCGCCGAGCATTGGGCGACTCTGCCGTTCTTCGATGAGTTTTGCGTAGAAGCGGCACAGGTCCGCCGCCGGGCCGCGGGCGTTGCCGCCGGGGCGGCACAGGGTGCAGCCGGCCTCGGAGTGCGGGAACGGCAGCGGGCGGGGCTCGCCCTTATCGGTGTGGAACGCGATGCCGACGCGGGTGTTGTAGTCGAGGAACTTCTTGCGCGGCATGCCGACCCAGGTGTCGGGCATGCCCCACTTCTCGCAGATTTGCTGCCGGAGATATCGCTCGAACGGGCGGTGCTGCGAATCGGCCAGGCGGACGAGTTCGCCCAGAATGTACCAGCCGCTGGCGACGTGGTAGCCGGCCGTCTCGCCGGGCGTCCAGTCGTCCTCCAGCGGGGCGGCGCAGATCAGATCGATGATTTGCGGCCACGCCGCCTTCGACCAGTTGCTGCCGACTTGGCGGAAGCCGCCGGTGTGGGTCAGGACGTGGGCGAGGGTGATCTCGCTTTTGCCGCCCTGGGCAAAGTCGGGCAGGTGGTCGGCGACGCGATCCGCGAGGTTCAGCCGCCCCGCCTCAACCTCCAGCGCGACGGCGATGGCTGTCAGCGGCTTGCCGGCGCTCATCCACAGCGGCAGCGATTCGGGCGTCATCGCCACGCCCGGCCGGTTCTCGCCGGCGGCGGTGTTGATGATCACTTCGTCGCCGAGGCGGACGGCGAGTTGGTAGCCGAGGTGGTGGCCGTCGGTGATGCCGGCGTTCAGGATGTCCAGCGTCTTCTGCACGGTTCAGCGTAGACGCAGACTGACCTGCCGCACGTGGTGCGGCGGCTACCGCGTGCAGACCCTGTGGTCATGCTGCGTTAGCCGCCGCACCACGTGCGGCAGGTCCGATGCCTGCAATCTAAGCGCCTCAGGCGACCGCTTCCTTCGTCGCCACGGCCGAATCGGCCTCGACGACGGGGCGGCCCATCGGGTAGTAGCGGAAGCCGTGCTTTTGCATCTCCGAGCGGTGCAAACAGTTGCGGCCATCGAAGACCAGCGGCTGGTTCATCACGGCCTTGATCTTGCCGTAATCGAGCGTCTCGAACAGCAGCCAATCGGTCGTGATCGCCACGGCGTCGGCGCCGGCGGCGGCGCGGACCGGGTCGACGCACCACTCGACCTTGTTGCCGAAGAGCCGCTGCATGTTCTCCATGCCCTTGGGGTCGTACGCCTTGACGTGCACGCCGGCGTCGAGCAAAAGCTGGATCACGTCGATGGCCGTCGACTCGCGGATGTCGTCGGTGTCGGCCTTGAACGCCAGGCCCCAGACGGCCACGGTCTTGCCGGCCGGGTCACCGAGCTGGTCGAGGACCTTCTGGCCGAAGCGACGCTTCTGGTTGGCGTTGATGGAGAGGATGGCCTGGACGAACTTGTTGTCGTAGCCGGCGGCCTTGGAGATGTGCTCCATGGCGGCGACGTCCTTGGGGAAGCACGACCCGCCGTAGCCGCACCCGGCCCGCAGGAACGCCGGGCCGATCCGCTTGTCAGAGCCCATGCCCTTGCGGATCGCCTCGATGTCGGCCTCGTAGTGCTCGCAGAGGATCGTCAGCTCGTTCATGAAGCTGATCCGGGCCGCGAGCATCGTGTTGGCGGCGTACTTGGTCAGCTCGGCCGACTCCCAGTTCATCACGAACCAGCACTGGTTGTTGCCGGCCTTGATCTGCTCACGCAGGATCGGGTCGTACATCTGGCGGACCGTCTCGACCTCGACGTCGTTCTCCTTGCCCGTCTCGGTGCCGATGACAATGCGGTCGGGCCGCAGGCAGTCGTCGACGGCGGTGCCCTCCTTCAGGAACTCCGGGTTGCTGACCACGCGGACATCGGCCGAGCTGTTGGCGGCCAGGAAGTCGCGGAGCTTGCGGTTGGTGCCGGCGGGAACCGTGCTCTTGACGATGATAACCGTCGGCTTGTCCTTCTTGACCTTCTCGAGGGCCTCACACACTTCCTTGCCGGCGCCTTCGAGGTAGGTCATGTCGACGGTGCCGTCTTCCTTGGGCGGCGTGCCCACGGCGAGGAAGACGACATCGGCGTGCTCGACGGCTTCGGAAACGTCGTGGGTGAATTGCAAACGCTCTTCACGCATGTTCTCGGTCATGCGCTCGCTGAGGCCGGGCTCGAAGATCGGGCAGATGCCGTCCTTGAGCTGCGAGAGCTTGGCGGGGATTTTTTCCACGCCGATCACGTTGTGTCCAATGCTCGCCAGGCAGGTGCCGGTGACGAGGCCCACGTAGCCGCAGCCGATGACGGTGACGTCCATCTTGAAGTCCTGAGGAAGGAGGAAACGAAGTTGAGGTAGGTCGCTGCCCGATCAATCGTCAGGCGGTTCGATCAGTGGGCGTCCCGCGACGCCGCCGATGGAGCATCGGCCGCAGCCAGGGGCGACTGTAGGTCCGTTACCCGCGAATGGGCCACTTTCGCCTCGGGGGCCTGCCCGTTGCCGTTGCTCGTCGCGGTTGGCAATTGGTCGGGTCGGCGTTCGTGGATCATGCCGATCTTGTACGCCGCCACGCCGATGTAGCCGAACAGGACAAGGTAGAACGCGAAGGCGAACCGCGTCTGCATGAACACGATCAGCACGCCGCAGATCACGAAGAACACCGCCAGCGCGTATTCGATGAGCACCGCCTGCTTGACGCTCAGGTTGCGGTCGCGAAGTTGGTGGTGGAAGTGGAATTTATCGGCCGAGAACAGCGGCCGGCCGTTGACCCATCGTCGGGCGAACGCCAGCGCGGTGTCGAGCACCGGCAGCGCGAACATGACCATCGCCGCCAGCAGCCACTTGGCCTGCACCTCGCCGAGCATGATGATCAGCGTCGCGCAGGTGAAGCCCAGAAACAGGCTCCCGGCGTCGCCCATGAAAATGCTCGCCGGGTTGAAGTTGAACGGCAAGAAGCCCAGCACCGCCCCCAACAGCGCCAGCCCGATCGCCAGCCGGGCCCCGTCCATGCGCAGCTCCTCCGCCCCGAGCAGCCCGCCCCGCAGTGCGACCGTGGCCGCCAGAATGACGAAGCCGCCGGCGATCACGGCCGTCACCCCGCCGCACAGGCCGTCCAGGCCGTCCATCAGGTTTGCCGCGTTGCAACAGAACACGACCAGCGCCACCGTGAGCATCACGCTGGTGATCCAGGTCGCCCAGACCACCGCCGCCTCGGGCACCGTGAAGACGTAGGCGTCCAGCCGCGCGACCACGTTGACGACGAACGGCTCGGTGAGCGTCGCCCCCACGCCGCTGAACACCAGCGTCAACGCCGCAGCCACCTGCCCCAATATCTTCACCTTCGGCGTCAGCCCGCGCAAGTCGTCCCAGAACCCCAGCGTCACCACCACCAGCGCCCCGATCATCACCGCCGGCGGCACGAAGACGAAGCCCTCCAGCCCCGGCGCCCAATCGTGCGGCCGGGTGTACAGCGACAGCGCCAGCCCGACCACCCAGCCGACGAACACGGCCAATCCGCCGAGGTACGCCGTCGCCTGGGTGTGGCTTTTGCGGACGCCGTCGGGCTTGTCGACAATGCCCCAACTCACGGCCACGCGGCGCATCAGCGGCGTGAAAATGAACGCCACAACGAACGCACCGGCAAAAATGTACACGTACGGCGAGAGGACCTGCGAGTAGCTCAGCAAGTCCGTCACCTCGGCGGCCGTCACGCCGCCACCGGGCACCACCGGCACCTGCTCCGGCTGCGTCAGCGGCAACACCGTCGGGTCCGCCGGCGGCAGCAGCGTCTCCGGCGGCAACGCCTCGGACGGCAACGCCTCGGACGGCAACGCCTCGGACGGCAACGCCTCGGCGTCCACGGCATTGGCAGGCAAAGGCGTCGTCATCCGATTCCCGGCACCCAAAGCACTGGCGCCGCCTCACTCTATCGTCCGCATCACCCCGCCGCCCCAACCGCCCGGAAAACTGTTCGACGCCTCACATGCCCGAAGCGCCGCGCTCACTCGTTCACACCCACCAGCCGGTGGCACGGCAAATCCCCCTCGTGCTTCGTCGCCACCTGGTGCGGCTCGACCCGCAAATGCTTCCACGCCCGCGCGTGCACTTCCCGGCTCACCAGCACCTCCCCGCCGCCGGCGCCGTCGCACAACCGGGCGGCCATGTTCACCGCGTCGCCGATCACCGTGAACTCCTGCCGGTCGGCCGTCGCCGAGCCGATGAACCCCTGAAGCACCTCGCCCGTGTGGACGCCAATGCCGATGGCACACGTCGGCAGCCCCGCCGCCCGCCGCTGGTCCGACAATGCGTCGATCGCCAGCCGCATCGCGTCGGCCGCCCGCGCCGCCCGCGCCGCCTGCTCCTCGTCGGGCGGCGGGAAGCCCCACAGCGCCAAGATCGCGTCGCCGATGAACTTGTCGACGATGCCGCCGTTGTCGTGGATGATTGGCACCATCACGTCGAAGTAGGCGTTGAGCATGTCGACCGTGTCGTCGGGCTCCATCCGGGCCGTCTGCTTCGTGAAGCCGCGGACGTCGGTGGCCAAAATCGTCACCGGCAGCCGCTGCCCGCCGAGGCGGGTGCGCCCCTTCTGCTTCAGCAGCCAATCGACCACCTGCGGCGAGAATTGCCGGGCGAGGTTCGCCCGCGCCGCCGCCTCGGCCCGCACCTGATCCCGCAGCCGAAGGTTCGCCAACGCCACCGCCGCGTATCGGGCGACGGCATCCAGCAGCGCCAGATCGTCGGCGTCGTAGGTCGGGTTCTTCGCCGGGTCGTCGGCGGCCAGCACGCCCAGCGGCCGGTTGCCGAAGACGAGCGGCGCGTACATGCCGGTCGTCACGCCTTGGCGGACCATGCTGACCACCGCGCTCTGCTCCTGGGCGGCCCGGTAGCTGATGACCTGCCGCTGCTCGATGGCCCGCCGGGCCAGCGTCTCGGAGACGTTCAACCCGCCAGGCGACACGTGCGCCGCCAAGAGCAGCCGCCCGTCCTCCTCCAAGAGCAGCCCGCACCGGCTCACGTTCGGCAGCACGTCCACGAGCTTGCCGACGATGGCTTCGCACAGCGCCCGCTCGTCCGCCGCCGCCGCGAACTGCATGGGCAGCTCGAACAGCATGCGCAGCCGGGCCGCCCCGATGTCCGCCGGCGGCCCGACCTCGCCCACCCCCACCGTCGTCACCTCCGGCCCCCCACGCCGCGGCCGAGGCGTCGCCACCTGACCCCCCAGCAGCCGCAGCGTCGTCTCCCCGATCGTCAGCTCCACCCCCGCCTCCCACGCCACCGGCCCCTTGCCGCCGATCTCCGCCTCCCCCAGCCGCGTCCCCCACCGACTCCCCAAGTCCTCGACAAACACCGCCCTCTCCCGCTCAACCACCCGCGCATGCGGCCGACTCACGCTTGCATCAAACGGCAACGCCAGATCAAGCTCCAACCCCTCCTTCGGCCGCCCGATGGTCACGGATTCGCCGCCTTCGTGGACGAAATCCGCCTGCTCATGAGAGACCCGCAACATGATCGCCATGCCGGCAGGTTACCATGTCGCCCGTCCCGATGACCCGCCCGCCCCCGCTCGATTACGCCAGCGACCACGGCGACCTGCCGCCGCCGCTGCCGACGGGTGTGAAGGTCATCGGCTGGCTGCTGCTGATCAGCGGCGTGTGGAGCGCGATCAACATGCTCGTCGGCCTCACGCAGAACCGGGTCGGGATCAACGTCGGCGTGCTAACGCTCTTCATCGGCATCGGCCTGCTCCGCCGCCGGCCGTGGGCACGCACTGCGGCGATCGTCGTCTTCGGCCTGGCGATTGCGTTCGTGGTGTTGATCGGCGTCGTGATCCTGAACATGCCACAGAACGCCACCTTCACCTACCCCGGCGGCCAGATCCACGGCCGCACGGCCGTCCTCCCAGCTCTGGCAACGTTCCTCGCCATCGGCGGCCTGCTCGCCTGGTGCCTCCACTACCTCACCCGACCGCACGTGCGAACCGCCTTCGAGCCGATCGCCTTCCGACGCAGCCGCCGTCTCACCCCGATCCACAGAGGATGATCTACGTCGCTGAACCCGCCTCCGCCTCGTAGAGGCGGGGCTTCACGAACCTTGTGACGCCGCTCGAGTTGGTGAAGCCCCGCCTCTACGAGGCGGAGGCGGCTTCAGCGACGCCCGCACCTGAATGCGGCTGCTCGCGAATCGGGGTCACTGACGCAGCGTACTCAACGCCTCGGCCCTCAGCAAACTCAACAACTCGCTGACCTCCGCGAGGGCAGCAAGTTCGTCTCGTTCTGCACCCGAGAGCTCACCCTCGTTGTTGCGATCCATCAGCGTCTCTAGTCGATCATCTGCCGAGGCGGGCAGGCGAAGCTGGCCGATGGACTCGACCCACGGTCGAGGCGCTGGCAGCGTCGGCGGATCGGCGGCAAGAAGGCTCGCGCCTGACTTCACACCCGACCCTGCGCCGCGTCAGCCGGGGTGGCGCTTGCACCGGCCTTCGTCGGTTGGCAAAATGCCGGCATGTCTGTGCCGCAGCCGCCAGTCGACTATGCCAGCCCTGTCGGCTCGGGCCGCACGCCTGATCTGCAGGGCGACGCCACCGGCTGGGTGATCCCGTACAAGAACGTGCCGGCGTTGGTCGGGTACTACCTCGGCATCGTGGCCGTCCTGTTCGCCCTGCTCGGCGGCGTGTTGGGCGTGGCGGCCGGAATCGCTGCTCTTGTTCTCGGCGTCCTCGGCCTGCGAAAAAAGAAGCGAGAGCCGCACGTCAAGGGCACGGCCCACGCCATCATCGCGATCATCGGCGGCGCGATCGGCATCCTGCTGGGCGGGGCCGTGACAGCCCTCCTCATCGTGGCGATCGTGAACGCGTAGTCACCGTCGTCCTCGTCGGCTCCCGGACCGCCGCGTGGCGGCGGGGCTGCGCCCGCAGTGCAAGCGATTCCTGCTTCAGGATCAGCCCCGCCGCCACGCGGCGGAGGTCCGGCCGGGCGGTCACACGTAGGTGCTCCCTCACGTCACAGGGTAAACCGGCAGCAGGTCGGCGATCTTCAGCTCCAACTCCGGCAGGCAGCGTGGCGTCACCACGTCATCTGGCCCCAGAATCACGCGGCTCTGCCAGTGGCGGCCGATCGGGTCGCGGTGGACGTGAAGGCGGCGGGGGCGGGGGTACTCATCCGGGTCGTCGCCGACCTCAGCGACCCAATACTCCTCCACCCCCTCGGCGGCGTACCGGGCGGCCTTGTCGCCGAGGTCGTTTGCCAATGTGCTGCCGGCGACCTCGACGACCAAGCGTGGCAGTTTCCACTCGCCGCGTAGTGGGTGCGCGGGAGGCCGTTCGTCATAAACAGCGACGTCCGGCCGAGGATTCCATCCCGCTCGGGAACGGGTGGGTCATGTCTGACGCCACCGCGTCTTCATCGTGCCAAGCGGCGACAAGCCTGCGAGAGATGCGGCCGATTGCGGCGATCGCTGGGTGGAACTGTGCGGGCATCGTGACGATATGGCCATCTACAAGTTCGGTGGGTTCCCGGATCACGCCTTGCTCGGTTAGCGAGTAATACTGCTCCGGCGTGAACCGCAGCGGCTCACGCTCGGTCCTCACCTGCGGCTGATCGGTGGCGACGGTCATCGGGCGGCCTCCGTTCGAAAGGTCTTCTCCGTCTGCTTGTCCCCCGCCTCGAAGGGTTGGCGGTCGACGTGCTGCAGCAGTTTTTCCACGATCTGCTCGCTGCCCATGCCCTCGGCCTCGGCGGCGAAGTTGGTGACGATGCGGTGCCGCAACACCGGCGTGGCGACGGCGGCGATGTCCTCGGTGCTGACGTGGAAGCGGCCCTTCAAGAGCGCGCGGGCCTTGCCGGCGAGGATCAGGTTCTGGCTGGCCCGGGGGCCGGCGCCCCACTCGACGTACTCGGTCACGAAGTCGGGAACGCCGCCCTCGGCGCGGCGGGTGAGCCTTGTCAGTTGCAGGGCGTACTTGATCACGTGGTCGGCGGCGGGCACCTTGCGGACCGTCTGCTGCAGCTGCTGCACGTCGTCGGTGCTGAGGATCTGGCCGACGCTGGATTTGTGCTCGCCGGTGGTGCGGCGGACGATTTCCAGCTCCTCGGCCTCGGTCGGGTAGCCGACGTGGATCATGAACATGAACCGGTCGAGCTGGGCCTCGGGCAGCGGGTAGGTGCCTTCCTGCTCAATCGGGTTCTGGGTCGCCAGGACGAAGAACGGGTCGGGCAGATCGAACGTCTTGCCGCCGGCGGTGACGTGGCGTTCCTGCATCGCCTCCAAGAGCGCGGCCTGCGTCTTGGGCGGCGTGCGGTTGATCTCGTCGGCGAGGATCACGTTGGCGAAGATCGGCCCCTTGATGAACGTCATCCGCCGGCCGCCGGTCTCCTGGTCGTTCTGGATGACGTCGGTGCCGGTGATGTCGGCGGGCATGAGGTCGGGCGTGAACTGCACCCGGCTGAAGCTCAGCCCCAGCGTCTTGGCCAGCGTCGAGATCAAGAGCGTCTTCGCCAACCCCGGCACGCCGACCAAGACGGCGTGGCCGCGGCAGAACAGGGCGACGAGCAGATCATCGACCACCTCCTCCTGCCCGACGATCACCTTGCCCAGCTCAGCCCGCATCTGGTCGTACGCGGTGCGTAGCCGCTCCACACCTTCGAGTTCGGCGTCGTTCAGGTCGGGGGCGGTGGTGGCGGTGTCGGTCATGGCGGGTCCTTCGTTCGCCGATGGTAGCGGCCTCATGCGAGGCACGACCGTGAGGGAGTGCGGGCGGCGCAGCCGCCGTTGAACCACTCACGCGATTAGTTGTTCGACTTGAAGCGCCAATCGGTCGAAAGCGTCGTCGCCCAGCACCGGCCGGCCAACCTTCACCGGCTGCGGCAGATCGATCCAGCTCACGCAGCCGGCAATCTCCGGCGTGTGCTCGAACCGGGCCGGCTCGGCGAGGTGACGCGCTCGCAGCACCACGGCGTACAGCGGCTTGTCGGGCTTGTAGCCGTAGCGGATGTCGAGGTACGCCGAGTTCCAGCACGTCATTTCGGCGGCCAGCTTTTCGGCCGCGGCGCGATTGGGCACGACGTGAACCGCCGCGACCTCGGCGACGCACGGCACCGTCACGTGGCTCGGCTCCTCGTCCTGCGGGCGGAAGTCGTCGCTCGCCTCGGGCCGCAGCAGCTCGCCCTTTTGGTGCAGGAACGTCGGCCACAGGGCAAACTGCTGGTAACGGAGGTGGAACGTGCCGCCGTCGTCGCTGACGCCGCCCTTGCGGAACGTCACGATCTGCCGCCCCGCGGCGAGGCGGCGGCAGGCGGTGTCCCACTCTTTGAGGGCGTGGTTGATTGTCATTTGTTCTTGGTCCTTGGTCCGTGGCCGGATGTGCGGGTCAATGATTGGGGTGCTGTGCCGGAGTTGCCCGAGGTTGAGAGCGTGGTGCGGACGCTGCGGCCGGGCGTGGTCGGGGCGGGGATCGTGGCTGTGCGGACCGGCGAACACGACGTGGTTCGGCCGGCGGGATTTGGGCTCAACACGCTCGTCGGCCGACGGGTCGCCGCAGTCGAGCGGCGGGCGAAACGCATCCTCCTGCGGCTCGAACCAGAGGAACTAGCCGCGGGGCCTGCCCCGCGCGTCGGGCCGCCCGGCGCCCCCGTCGACACCCTCGGCGTCCACCTCGGCATGACCGGCCAACTCCGCCTCGCCACCCCCGGCGATGAGCTTGCCAAGCACACGCACGTCGTGCTCAGCCTCTGCACGGGGCGGGAGGTCCGCTTCATCGACGCCCGCCGCTTCGGCGGTTTGCGGTGGTTCGGACCGGCCGCGGGCGACGACGGCCTCGGCCCCGAGCCGCTGACGATGCGGCCGGGGCAACTTGCCGCTCCGCTGGCGAGGACGCGGCGGGCGTTGAAGACCGCCCTGCTCGACCAACAAGTCGTCGCCGGCCTCGGCAACATCTACGTCGATGAGGCTTTGTTCGCCGCCCGCATTCACCCGCTGACGCCGGCCAACACGCTGAGCCGCGCGCAGATCGGCGGGCTCTCGCGGGCGATCAAGACGACCCTCGCCGCCGCCATCGCCGCCGGCGGCAGCACGCTGCGCGATTACGTCGACGCCGCCGGCCGGGCCGGCGGGTTCCAGGATTGCCACAAGGTCTACGGCCGCACGGGCGAACCCTGCCGCCGCTGCCGGACGCGAATCGAACGCCTCGTAATCGGCGGCCGCTCGACGCACGTCTGCCCGCAATGCCAGCGGTCTCGTGATGATCCGCACCGCTGAAGCCCCCACCGCCGCGTAGCGGCGGGGCTACGCACGCGGTGTGACACCAAACATGATTCAAAGATGAGCCTTGTAGCTGCGGATACCCGATCCGCAGCTGCAGCGGCGCGCTCGAAGCATGAACCGCATGACCACCGCCGAGAGCGTGCGTAGCCCCGCCGCTACGCGGCGGTGGGGGCCTCAGCGACGTCCAAGTTCTCATGCCGTTGCGG
>CAYLSV010000025.1:8291-33760 GCA_964386435.1 uncultured Tepidisphaerales bacterium | reverse complement strand
CTCGGCGGGCGGGGCGAACTTCTCGGCGTCGACCTCGGCGTTGACCTTCACGTCGTCCGTAATAAGCGTGATCTGCTGGCCCATCATCGACTGCACGCTCTTGGTCGCCATCTTCAAATCGCCGAAGGCCTTGTAGTCGCTGTAATCGGTGGTCACCGGCAAGTCGCCCATCGGCGAGGGGGCGATCTGCGAGGCCCGCACCAACAGGCCGGTTTCCAGGTCGTAGAACTGGTTGACCTTCTTGCCCTCGGCGTCGGTGAGCTCGATCTCGACGACCTTTGTGCCGTCGATTTCGGTTTCGCCGACGACCTTGCTCTGGGGATACGTCTCCTCGAAATTCAGCAGCGACCGCGGGTCGGCGTCGCGCAGGAGTATGGCCTTCTCCTCACCCTCGATGACGCGGTTGCCCTGCATCATGGACGTGCTCCACATGACCTCGCCGTCGAAGCCGGTGACTTGCCGCTCGACGCCGGGAAGCTCCATGAGCATGTACATGCCCAGCGGCTCGAGGCGGACCTGGGAATCGATTTTGCCCTCCATGCCCTGGAAGCTGAGCGTGGCGGTGGTGGCCATCGACTCGAGCGCCTGGTACGCCTCGCGGCCGCCGGTGGCCTCGATGTGGCGGTTGATGATAGAGGCGACGGTCATCTCGCCCTGCCCCGCCTCGGCGGCCGCGCCGGGTTGGGTGGCGGGCTTGGTCGTGGCGTGGTGGTCGGCGAGGGCAACGGCCGGCAGCACGGCGGCGGCGGCGAGGATGACGGCGGTGCGGAGGGACTTGTTCATAAGGTAATTCTTCATAAGGTGAATTTCGATCAAGGCGAACGGCGTGCCAGACCCCTCACAGGGTCGGGCGTTGGTCCTCCTCGGCGGCGTCGGCTTGGCGGTCCTGCTTGACGATCCAGTCGAGCGCGGCCTGCTCGATCGGGTCGAGTCCTTCGCTCAGGCTGCGGCGGTCGGGCAGCACCCGCACGTGCGGCGGCACGCCCACGCCCTCCAGCCGCTCGCCGTTGGCCGCGACGTAGTCGGCGATGGCGTACTGCAGGCGGTCGCCGCTGGGCAGTTCCTCGATGACGCTGGGCAGCGACGCCCCGGCGGTGCGGGTGCCGAACAGGCGGGCGCGGCCGAGCGCCTTGAACCCGCCGGCGAGGATTTCGCTGGAGCTGATGCTGCCGCCGTCGATGAGCACGGCCAGCGGCCCGTCGAACGTTGGCGGCCGGGGGAACACGACCACCCGCAGCGCCGTGCCCCGCTGCCGCATGGTGCCCAGTTCCAGGTTCGGCTGGTCGACGAAGAACCCGGCGATGCCGTTGGTCAGCCCGACCATGCCGCCGGGGTTGCCGCGGAGGTCGATGATGAACCCGGCCGCGTCCTCGTCGTTGGCCTCGCGGACGCTTTGCTGGAACGCCGGGATCAGCCGCTGCGGGGCGAAGAAGGCGCTGAACCGCACGTACTTCACCGGGCCGCGGCGAGTCTCGATCGTGCGCTGCTCCAGATCCAGCGGGATCGGCGGCAGGTTGCCGAACTGCACCTCCTCGCCGCGGGGCGCGACGCGGGCCAGCTCGACGTCGGTGCGGTTGCGGTCGATGTCTTCCAGCGTCACGGCGACGGTTTCGTCCGCCGGGCCGGTGAGGGCACCCACGACGAGCTGCCGGAGGGCGAACTCCCGCTGCGTGTCGGTGCCGGGCAGGGCGTCGTCCATGGTGGCGATGGCGTCGCGGACGTCGATCGTCTCGCCGTCGCGGCGGATCTGGCGGATCTCGGCGCCGGGTTGGGCGGCCTCGGGGGCGGCGTCGTCCCACACGTGGCTAATCAGCGCCCGGCCGCCGACGACAACGATGTCGATGCCAGGCCCGCGGAACCGGCCCGGCTCCTCGGGCTCCAAACTCGTCTCCCGGCGGATCGGCACGGCGTCGAACGCCTCGCGCGGCAGCAAACTGTAGTGCGACTCGCCCAACTCGCCCAGCATCCCGCGGATCGCCCCGCGGGCCTGGTTCTTGGTGGCCGCTTCTTCAATCTGCGGGCGGTAGGTGTCGCGGACCTCGTCCCAATCAAGGCCGTTCATGTCGGCGTCGTAGTGGGTGTCGGCGACGAGTTCCCACGCCTGGTCGAAGCTGGCGAGCTGGGCGTCACGCCAACTGTCGTCGACCGGGGCCGGCGAGACGTCGGCCATCGGCTGGGTCGTCGGCGAGGCGGCGGGTTCGTCCGCCCCACCCCGGCAGCCGGCCAGCAGCACCAGGGTGGCGGCAAGGCTCAACGCCCAGGTTCGGCGGCTCGTGCGACTCATGCGGCGACAGCGTAGGCGGGGCCGTTAGGGTTTTGGAACGTCCAATCATCTCAAATCCCGACCTCCGCCGCGAGGGGGCGGGGTTGTGCCTTGATGCCGATGACATTCCCGCACGACCCGACTATCCTGCCCTCCCCGACCAAGCGGTCGGGGTGTTGGCGTTTCACCCTTGGCGCGGGATGAGGGGCCGGCACCTGTTTTTGCAAACCTTGCGCCTCAACGGCCGCCGCCTTCGGGTGGGTGGGCCGAACCGGATTTTCCCTCTCATGGTCAACCTGAACCTTCTTTCCGAACTCGACAACTTTGATGATGTGGCGGCCTCGATGGTCGAGGACGCCATTGGCAAGGAAGCCGCCGACGATTTGTCCCTCATCGTCCAGGGCGACGAAGTGCAGGACTTCCGCGCCAACCAGGTGGTGGAAGGCCGCATCAGCGGCCGGGCGGGCGAGGACTTTATCGTGGAGCTGGGCCTCAAGAGCGAGGGCGTGCTCGACAAAAGCGAGTTCGACGACGCCGCCGAGGTGAACATCGGCGACAAGGTGACGGTGCTCCTGGAGCAGATGGATGCCGAGAGCGGCAGCGTGAGCATTAGCAAGCGCAAGGCCGACCGGCTGATCAACTGGGAGAAGATCATGGTCGAGAAGGCCGAGGGCGACCCGGTGTCGGGCCGCGTCGGCAAGAAGATCAAGGGCGGCTTGCTGGTCGACATCGGCGTGCCGGTGTTCCTGCCGGCGAGCCAGGTCGACATCCGCCGGCCCGGCGAGATCAGCGACTGGATCGGCCGCGACGTCGACGCGGTGATCCTCAAGATCGACGAGGAGCGCCGCAACATCGTCATCAGCCGCCGCAAGCTCATCGAGCAGCAGCGCGAGGAGCAAAAGTCCAAGACGCTCGACGGTTTGGAGGAGGGCGAGATCATCAAGGGCACGGTCAAGAACATCGCCGACTTCGGCGCGTTCATTGATCTTGGCGGCATCGACGGCTTGCTGCACATCACCGACATGAGCTGGGGCCGGGTCGGCCACCCGAGCGAAATGCTCAAAATCGAGGAGGAGCTGGAGGTCAAGGTGCTCAGCATCGACCGCGACCGCGAGAAGATCGCCTTGGGCCTCAAGCAGCGGAGCGAGAGCCCGTGGGAGAACATCGAGACGAAGTACCCGATGGGCAGCGTCCACGAGGCCGAGGTCGTGAACATCATGAGCTACGGCGCGTTCTGCAAGCTCGAGGACGGCGTGGAGGGTTTGGTCCACATCAGCGAGATGAGCTGGACCAAGCGGGTCAACCACCCGTCCGAGGTCGTCTCCAGCGGCCAGCAGGTGGCCGTGAAGGTCCTTGAGATCAACAAGGACAAGCAGGAGATCAGCCTGGGCATGAAGCAGGTCGAGGCCAACCCGTGGGACCGGGTCGCCGAGAAGTACCCGCCCGGCAGCGTCATCAGCGGCAAGGTGCGGAACATCGCCAACTACGGCGCGTTCGTCGAGATCGAGGAAGGCATCGACGGCCTGTTGCACGTGTCGGACCTGAGCTGGACCAAGAAGGTCGGCCACCCGAGCGAGGTGCTCAAGAAGAGCGAGGACGTGCAGGCCGTGGTCCTGAGCGTCGATCAGGAGAAGCAGCGGATCGCCCTGGGCCTCAAGCAGATGCAGGAGGACCCGTGGCTGCACGTCATCCCCGAGAACTACCGCCCGGGCATGGTCGTCAGCGGCGAGGTCACGAAGATCGCCAACTTCGGCGTCTTCGTCGAGCTCGAGGACGGCTTGGAAGGCCTCTTGCACGTCTCAGAGATCGCGGACCACAAGGTCGAGAAGCCCGAGGACGAGCTCAAGCCGGGGCAGAACCTGGAGGTGAAGATCCTGCGGGTCGACGCCGACGAGCGGAAGATCGGCCTCAGCCTCAAGCGTGCCCAATGGGCCGCCGACCAGGAGCAACGCGAGGAAGAACGCACCAAGCGCGCCGAAAAGAAGGGCCTCCGCGGCGGCCTCGACTGATCCCCTCCCGCCAAGCCTCAACCCCAACCGCCGCGGCCCCCACCGCGGCGTTTGTTTGCGCCTCGACGTCACAGGACACCCCCACCGCCGTGGTGACGGCGGGGCTTCGCCCAATTCGACGCGCTGCGGCAAGGCGGGCGCTTGAGGAAGCCAAATTGTTCCTGCTGCAGGCGAAGCCCCGCCGTCACACGGCGGTGGGGGCGACGCTGTGCTTCACTCAGGCTCCACGTGCCGCCACACCGAGCCATCGTGCGACGGGATGTACACGTCGCGGAGGTGGACAAAGTGGTCGCGGTCCTTCACGATCCGCAGGTGACCGCGGTGGGTGAACCACTTGCGTCGCCCGATTCTCTGATTCAGCCGCCGAGTCAACGAGTGGCGCAGCGACTTAGCAACGTCCAGCCCATCGCGGTCGTGCCGCCAGTCGTACAGGGCGTGCAGGTGCGACGGGTCGACACAAATCGCGTGCATCTTGAGCCGCAATGGCTTCTCACACTCCAGCAATACGTCAACGGCCGCCTGCTGAGTCGGTTTGTCGAATCGCGCCGATCCTTGCGCCTGCCGCTCGCGGTACACCCGTGCCAGATGCTCATCTTGTGGCTGCAGTCTGCGATTGTAATGAACGTATCCTTCGCGGCGGTCGGGCAGCCACGAGCCGTAGGCGTGCAACGTCATCATCCGAACGGGCACGAGGTCATCGTGCGGTTCTGCCGTAGCGATGTCAACCCTCGCCCCCACCGCCGTGTGACGGCGGGGCTACACCTGCAGCGGAACATGCTGAGCTACCCACCTGCTTCGAACCACGGGCTGCTCTCGCTGCTGGTGTAGCCCCGCCGTCACACGGCGGTGGGGGCGACGTTGTGCATCCGTCTTTCCCTGTGGCATCATGCACCAAATGATCGTCCACCACCTCGGACCGCCAGGCACGTTTTCGGAGGCGGCGGCTTTGCATTTTGGGGAGGTGCTGAAGCCGCAGGCGACGATGGAGGGGGTGGCGGAGGCGGTGGCGGGGGATGCGGCTGCGGTGGGTGTGTTGCCGTACTACAACCTGCTGGAGGGGTTAGTGCAGGAGCCGGTGGATCTGATTTACAGCCATCGGCTGCACGTCGTGGCGGCGCGGCGGTTGCCGATCGTGTTCGCCGCGGGGTGTGCTGGGGAATTGGCCGACGTGCGGCGGGTGGTGTCGCACCCGAAGGCGCTGGCGCAGTGTTCGGGCTGGCTGCGGGCGAACCTGCCGGACGTGCCGTTGGAGGCGGCGGCGAGCACGGCGCAGTCGGCAACCCTGGCGGCTGCGTCGGCGGAGGTGCTGGGCATCGCGCCGGCGGCCACCATCGTGGCGGCGGGGCTGAACCTGATCGCCGACGACATCGGCAACAAGCCGGCCGGGCGGACGAATTTCACCGACTTTCTGCTCATCCAGCAAGATTTGGGCGAGGCGCGGCACGATGGCCGGACGCTGGTGGCCATCACCCCCGACGCCGACGAGCCGGGGCTGCTGGGGGCGATTCTGCAGCAGTTCGCGTTCCACCGGCTCAACGTCGCCAAGATCCACAGCCGCCCTGCCCTCGATGTCGCCGGCACCGCGGGCATCGACGCCATCGAGCCGCAAATGTTCTACGCCGAGGTCATGGCCGGTTCGGGTGACGAGGCGTTGCGGCGGGCGGTGGACGCGTTGCGGTTCCACTTCCGCAGCAGCCGGGAGGCCGTCCGCGTGCTGGGCGGCTGGGCAGATGAGGGCACTTCTGCCAAAAAATGATGCACCCGCCGAATCCGGCTTGACAAGTGGGACCAAATCATGGATCGTTCCACCTCCGGCGTGGAGGACGCCGATTTGTTGTTCCCGGAGGAGCCCTGTTGCCCGCCAAGAAGCCGCCAACCCGCCCCGTCGCCGCCCGCGATCGTCGCCGCGCCACCCGCGTGGGCATCAAGCAGATCGCACAGGCACTGCAGTTGGGTACCAGCACCGTCGCCTACGCCTTGGCCGGCAACGGCACGATTAGCGACGAGACCCGCCAGCGGGTGCTCCGCCATGCCGCCGAGGTCGGATACGTGCCCGACCGCAACGCCCGCCGCACCGGCGTCGTCGGGCTCGTCGTGCCGGACGTGGTGCTCAATTACAACGAGACGGTCCAGCACGTGTTCCGCCACGTCATCGAGCGCGGCGACGAGGTGCAAATCGCCCTCACTGAATTCGACGCCGAGCTGGAGGACCGGGCGCTTACGTCAATGCTCGAGAGCCGGGTCGACGGCATTCTGCTCAAAAGCTGCTTCGAGCGGTGGGACGCGGTGCCGCCGGAGCACGCGTTGCGGCGGGCGGTGGCGGCGAAGGTGCCGGTGGTGCTGTGGTCGCGGCCGATGGACGGCTGCGGTTTACCGGCGTTGCACGCGCCGTACGAGGAGCAGGCGCGGCAACTAATCGAACATTTGCTCGGCCTCGGCCGCCGACGGTTGGCGCTGTGCTTGCCGACGGGCGCGGCCCGCAGGCACCCGGCCCACGCCGCCCACATCGCCGGGGCCGCCGCCGCCGTGGCCGAGGCGGGGCTGCCGCCGGAGGCGCTGCGGGTGCTGGACCTCGATGATCTGCACGATTACCTGCCCGACGGCGAGAGCTACGGCAACTACATCGACCAAAGCGTGCCGCGCCTGGGCCTCGATTGCGGCCGGCAGATGCTGGATCTGCTGCTGGCGGCCGACCCGAAAATCGACGGCGTGGTGATGCAAAGCGACTTGATGGGCATCGGCGCCCTGCGTGAAGCCCGCCGCCGCGGCATTGAGGTGCCAAGGGCGTTGTCGGTGGCCGTCATTCACCGCACGGTGGCCGCCGAGTTGTCGCCGCTGACACTGACGCACAGCCGGATCGAGCCCCGCCGGGCGACGCAAACCGCGCTGGACCTGATGTACAAACTAATAGCCGCCGCCGAGGAGACGGCGGAGCCTTCGGAGGAGTTGGACGCGCTGGGCGACGTCACCGTCACGCCGCAGCTCGTCGCCGGCGAGTCGTCGGTTTGCCCGAGATGAAACGTTCCCACGACCGCCCCACCCGGCCCAGCTGCCGGAGAATGGATCGATACATGTCCCGCCACACACAACAATCCGCCGCCCGCCGCGGCTCGGCACTTCATGCCTTCACGCTCGTCGAGCTTTTGGTCGTCATCGGCATCATCGCCCTGCTCATCAGCATCCTGCTGCCAAGCTTGCAATCGGCCCGCCGGTCGGCCAACGCCGTCAAGTGCCTGAGCAACCTCAAGCAGATCGCCTTGGGCAACCAGTTTTACGCCAACGAGAACGACAACTACGTCGTGCCCGCTGAAACGAACTACGAGAACGCCCCCCACTGGGCGGCGTTGTTCGTCGAGTACGACTACGCCCCCGGCTTCACCGAGGGCATCACCTCGGCCGACGATCAGATCAGCTTCGACAGCATTTTCCGCTGCCCCGAAGGTCTGGATGACAACTGGGGCAGCTTCGGCTCGCCGTTCCCCGACAGCCACGAGGACCAGCGGGGTGCCAGCTTCTGGCTCCGCAGCACCACCGACGGCCGGCAGGTGCCGACGTGGTACGCCGCCAACGCCACCAGCGGCCGCACGAGCGTCAACTACCTCGACATCTTCCCGATGAGCACCATCCCGTACGCCACCCCCGGCGACCCGGCGTCGACCAGCAGCGTGAACAAGTTCAACAAGTTCCGCGACAGCAGCGAGCTGGTGCTGATCTACGACGGCATTTTCCGCCACGAGTTCCGCGGCTTCACCATCAACGGCCGCCACGGCGACCTCGATCGCACCAACCTGCTCTTCGCCGACGGCCACGCCGCGACGTTCAACACGTCGGAAATGCCTGACAACTCATTCGTGCTGCTCAACCCGACTCTGCTGAGCGAGGAGTTCGGTGCCGTCAAGTGGCGGCTGGATCAGTAGTTCAACCTGTCCGTTTCCCTTCCCCTTTCTTCCCTGGAGAGAACCTTGCGTTACACCCCCACCATCCTCGCCGCCACCGCGGCCCTGACCGTCTCCGCCGCCGCCTCGGCCGGCACCGTCACCTTTGACGTGGCCGACGGCTACAACCTTGGCACCAGCCTCGTGGCCAACGCCGACTGGGCCGGCAACGGCAGCCTCTACTCCATTACCAGCCTCGGCGGCGGCGATGGCGCGGCCCAGGCCAACCCCGGCGTGTCCGGCTCGTCGTTCGCGAACAACCGCTTCGAACCCGACGCCGCCTTCCTCGGCACCGCCGACACGACCACCGCCGACACAATCTACAACTTCGGCTTCGACCTTCGGTTCGACACCATCGGCTCGGTCGACGACTTCCGCCTCGACCACCGCATCAACATCGGCGGCAGCGACTCGGCCCCGATGGTCTCGTTCCAGCTGTTCGGCAACAGCCGTCTGCAGTACGTCGACACGAGCGGCTACACCAACGCCGTGAACGTTAACGGTGCCTCACTCAACCTGGACGACACCGGCGGCCGGTTCGTGCCGGTGGAGGGCATCATCGACATCAACGACGGCACCTACGACCTGGTCATCGATGGCGTGCCCCAAGCCACCGACATCCCGCTGGCCAACGTCCCCACCGACTTCGGCCAGGTCACGCTCCAGTGGCGGACCAACGATGCCGGCGCGCTGGGCTACTCGCTGGACAACCTGCAGATCACCGGCGCGCCGATCCCCGAGCCGGCCTCGCTGGGCCTGCTCGCCGCCGCCGGCCTGGGCCTAATCCGCCGCCGGGCCTAAGCCGCTGTCCCCCCAACCGCCGGGCCGGGCTTGATCGCCCGGCTCGGCGTTCCGCGGCAACCACGTTGCCGCTTCACCGATTCGGGAGAAACGCACATGAAGTCATCGACCCACGCCGCACTAGCCGCCACGACACTTGCTCTCGCGGCGACCTCCTCCGCCGCCGTCCTCACTCCGACCGCCGACACCTACATCGATTACGAGAACGACGTGGCCAACTTCGGCAGTAGCAACGAACTCGTTGTGTCGACGCTCGATGAGAACTCGACCGATACCGACAACGACGGCGGCAAGACGAAGACCGCGTTCGTCCGGTTCGACGTGTCCAACCTACCGGGCCCCGTGATCAACGCCACGTTCTCAGCCTTCCGGACATCCGGTCGGGGCGATAAACGCACCCGGGTCTATGGCGTAACCGACACCGCTTTCGAATCGTTCTCCGAGAGCGGCCTGACCTGGAGCTCGGGTGTCAACGCCGGCTTCGTCAACAACGAGGATGGCACGCAGCTCAACGGCGAAACCGATCTCGGCTTCTTCACGACGCTCGACAACGACCGGAACGGCACGACCTTCGTCCTCCAGGACGGCGACAGCGACCCGACGAACGACCCGCTCATCGCCTTCATCAACAACGACGCCGACGGCATCATCGTGTTGGCTATCCACGATCAGCAGCAGAACGGAAACGTCTTCAAATTCGCATCACGGGAAAGCACCGTCGCCGGCGGTTTTGCCCCGACGCTCACCGTCACCGCCATCCCGGAGCCGGCGGCGTTGTCGGCGGTGAGTTTGGTTGGGCTGCTGGGGCTTCGGCGGCGGCGGGCTTGATGGCTTGATGGCTGGACCGGAGGCTCGGGGTGAGCCTCCTCCTCGCGGTGGCGCGGCTTGATCGGTCGTGTCGCCGTTTTCCACGGATCATCTTCATGAAACGCTTTCCCCTCTACCGTGCCGCCGCGGCGGCTTGCTTGGCTTTGGCGACCTCGGCGTCGGCGGGCGTCATCACGTTCGATCCGGCCGATGGGTACCGGACCGACGCTACGCTGAGCGACCAACCCGGCGGCGAGTCGGTGTGGCGGGGCAGCCCGATTTTCACCGTTGTCGCCGACGGCGACGGCGGGGTGGCGCAGATGGTCGGCGAGGACTCGCCGAACTTCGCCAACGTGCGGTACGTGCCGACTGCCGATTTTCTGGGGAAAAGTGACACGTCGGCCGCCGGCGTGATGCCGTACAGCTTCCGGCTGCGGCCGGACGCGGCGGCGGGGAGCGAGGACTTCGGCGGGGCGATGTTCATCCGCATCGGCCACGACGACGACGGCCAGGCCAAGGGCAACGCCGTCCGCATCGGCATCTTCGACAACGGCGTGATCCAGGCCGAGGGGCCGGAGAGTGGCGAGGCGCTCAAGTTCGTCGACGCCGACGGCAACCGGATCGATCTGGACGATTATCAAGGGAAGTTTGTCGAAATCGCCGGTGAGATCGACTTCGATGCCGGGACGTACACGCTGAGCTTCGACGGGGTCGAGCAGACGATGGACGGCGACGCCGACCTGCCGTTCCACATGGCGGGGCAGGACGAGGTGGGCATGATCTCGCTCAACGCGTGGAACAGCGACGACACCGTGGCGCGGCAGGTGAGCTTCGACGACATTCGCCTCGGCAGTGACGCGGTGGCCGCGGGGCCGGGCGGGGCGGAGGTCGCGGCGGCGGACGCCGAGCCGGCCGTCGTGTTGCCCGAGCCGCGGCCCAGGGCGGCGGGTGAAGACCTGCCCGGCGGCGGACAGTCGCTGCTGCCGGCGGATGCGCTGTCTGCGTTTTTTGCCGGGAACTACGGGCCGAACAAGGAGCTTTCGCAGATCGAGATCGTTGATGTCGAGGGCGGCCCGGTGGATCGGGCGCTGCGGATCACCGTCGGCGACGATGCGGCGAGCGACGCGAGTGAGCCGTGGCACGCCGAGATCAAGACCCGCCAGATCGCCCCGACCACCGGCGGCGATGTGGCCCACCTTCGGTTCTTCGCCCGGACCATCGAGAGCGAGCACGAGACCGGCGCCGGCGAAGTGAACGTCTACTACCAGCACGCCGGTCGGCCGTTCGATCCGAGCTTCATGTTCCAGATCACGCCGACCGTGGAGTGGCAGCGGTACGACATCCCGTTCGAGGTGTTCCGCACCTACGGCGAGGGCACCGCCGAGCTGAACTTCGCCGCCGGCAGCCGGCCGCAAGTCGTGGAAATCGCCGGCGTCGAGCTGATCAACTTCGGCCAGGACGGCGTGGAACTGGCCGAACTTCCCAAGACCAGCCAAGATTACGAAGGCCGCGACCCCGACGCCCAGTGGCGTAAAGACGCGCTTGCCCGCATCGAGGAGCACCGCGTCTCGCCGCTGCAGATCAAGGTGGTGGACTCAGCCGGCAACGAGATCAAGGCCGACGTCGAGGTCAAGATGACGAACAGCAGCTTCCAGTTCGGCAGCGCGATCAACGCCGAGCAGTGGAGCCGCACCGACGCCGACGGCGAGCGTTACCGGCAGGAAACGCTGCGCCTCTTCAACACCGCCAGCACCGAGAACGGCTTGAAGATCCACCGCTGGTACGACGAGATGCGCCGGGCCGAGACGATGGCGATGCTCAAGGATCTCGACGCGGCCGGCATGTACATTCATGGTCACGTGCTGGTGTGGCCGAGTTGGGCGAAGACGCGGATCGACACGACCGAGATCCGCGCCGCCGCCGAGGCGGGGAACGTGGAACCGTTGCGGGAGATGACGAACCAGTTCATCGTCGATGCGACGACGGGGACCGAGGATTACGTCGACGCGTGGGACGTGATGAACGAGCCTTGGAACAACAACGACTTCATGAAGCTGCTCGGTTACGACGAGATGGCGAAGTGGTTCGAGCTGGCCCGGAAACACGCCGGCGACAAGATGCTGTTCATCAACGACTTCGGCATCCTGACGGACCCGGTGATGAGCCGGAATGAGCACGCGCGGGAGTATCACCGCGTCATTCAGGTGCTGATTGATGACAACGCGCCGCTGGACGCCATCGGCTTCCAGAGCCACTTCGGCCAGCCGATCGCGCCGGTGCGGATGATGGAAATGATCGAGGAGTTCCGCCCGTTCGGCAAGCGGATGATGGTCACGGAGTTTGACGCCCGGACGAATGATCAGGACGCCTACGCCGACTTCATGCGGGATTTGCTGATCATCACCTACGCCGACGAGGCGTTCGACGGGTTCATCATGTGGGGCTTTTGGGATGAGCCCCACTGGCTGAAGAACGCCCCGCTGTACGACGAGGATTGGAACCCCAAGGCCGGGCTGGCGATGTGGGAGAAGTGGGTGCTCAACGAGTGGCGGACCCACGAGCAATTCGCCGTCGACGGCACCGCCACCGTCCGCGGCCACCACGGCAGCTACGAGGTGACGGCGACGGCCAATGGGAAGACGACGACGCAGACGCTGGAACTCGACGGGCCGCAGACGGTGACGCTCACGCTTGAGTGAGTTCCCCTTGGCTTCTTCGTGCTGCAACAATCGCGGCGTGGCCGAAACAATCAACCTCTACAGCGACACGCAGACCCGCCCCACCGCCGCGATGCGGGCGGCGATGGCAGGTGCCGAGGTCGGCGACGAGCAGCGCGGCGAGGACCCGACGGTCAACGCATTGTGCGCGCACGTCGCCGACCTGCTCGGCAAGGAGGCGGCGCTGTTCCTGCCCAGCGGGGCGATGTGCAACTTGATCGCGGTGAAGACGCACACCACCGCCGGCGACGCGATCATCCTCGAGCGGCACTGCCACATCGTGCGGGCCGAGTGCGGCGGGGCGGGGCAGGTGTGCGGCGTGCTGCCGGAGCCGATCGACACCCACGACGGCATCTTCGGCGAGCTTGACGTGCGGGAGCGGGTGCGACATTTGCAGCTCGGCGTTTACGCCCCGCCGCCGACGCTGCTTTGCGTGGAGAACACCCACAACTTCGCCGGCGGCACCGTGTGGCCGGTTGATCGGCTGCGAACGGTGTGTGCGACGGGCCATGAGCTCGGGCTGGCAACGCACATGGACGGTGCCCGGCTGCCCAATGCCGCGGCGGCGTGCGGGGCGTCGATGGCCGAGCTTTCGGCCGGGTTCGACAGCGTGTGGATCGACTTCAGCAAGGGGCTGGGTGCCCCCGTCGGCGCGGCGCTGGCCGGCAGCCGCGAGTTCATCGACAAGGCCCGGCGGTACAAGCACATGTTCGGCGGCGCGATGCGGCAGGCGGGCATCATCGCCGCCGGGGCGCTGCACGCGCTGCGGCACCATCTGGATCGGTTGCCGGAGGATCACGCGAATGCCGCCGTCTTCGCCGACGCGGTGGAGGCGGCCGAGGGCGTCGAACTCGTCGGCGGTCGGCCTGCGACGAACATCGTCTTCTTCCAAGCGACCGGCAACCGCACGGCCGCCGACGTTGCGCAGCAACTGGCCGAGCGGGGCGTGGAGGTCAGCACGCTGCACGGCCGCCTGCGGGCGGTGACGCATCTGGACGTGACGGCCGACGAGGCCCGGCGGGCGGGGGAGATTCTGGTGGAACTGATGGGCTAAGCCGTGTGCGTTATCGCGCGACCGGACGGCGGTGCGTTGCACCGCCGCAACCTTGGGTTCTTGATGCCTCTTTGGCGAGTGGACATTTCGGGGCCGCGGCGGTGGAGGTTTCCAACGACGGCCGCACCACAGGAAGAGTTGATCGCGCAAAAGCGGGCGGCGGCCCCTGCTCCGTCGCCCGCTTTCGTGAGGTTTCTCGATGACGCTCAGGCCGCGTGGCGGCGGAGTTCGTTGATCAACGTCTTTCGTTTGATCGGCTTGCTGAGGTAGCCGTCGCAGCCGGCGCGGAGGCAGCGGGCGCGGTCTTCGGCCATGGCGTGGGCGGTGAGGGCAATGATCGGCAGGTCGGGGCGGATGTCCTTCACCTGGGCCGTGGCGGCGTAGCCGTCGAGGTTGGGCATTTGGATGTCCATGAGCACCGCGTCGAACTGCCGCTCGCCCTGCTCGGCTTGGCGGACGGCGGCGACGGCTTCGAGGCCGTCTTCGGCCGCCACCACAGTCGCGCCGGCCCGGCGGAGGTTGGCAGTGACAAGTTGCCGGTTGTCGGCCCCGTCCTCCACCAGCAGCACCCGCTTGCCGGCCAGCTCGCCCTCGGCCCGCGTTGGTGGCAGCTCCTGCGGCGCGGCCACGGCGTGCGCGATCACGTCGGGCGCGGCGTCCTCGAATGCGGCCCCCTCCAGCACCGTCACGTCGATCTCCTCCACCGGCAAGCGGACCGTCACCGTGGTGCCCTGCCCGAGCTTGCTGCTGAGGCGGACGCGGCCGTGCATCAGCCGCACCAGGCGCTCGACGATCGCCAAGCCCAGGCCGGTGCCGCCGTACTCGCGGCTGGCCGAATCGTCGGCCTGCTCGAACGCCTTAAACAGCCGCCGCTGCGCGTCATCGGCGATGCCGATGCCGGTGTCGCTCACGGCGATCGTCAACTCGCCCGGCACGTCGGCCGCCACCGTCAGCGTCACGCCGCCGACGCGGGTGAACTTGATCGCGTTGCCCAGCAGGTTGTAAATCACCTGCCGCACCCGCATGGCGTCGAGGTTGAACTGCGGCAACACACCGTCTTCGGCCGTGGCGAGGCAGACGTCCAGCGCCAGCTTCTGCCGCTCGGCCCGGTGCCGCAAACTCGCCGCCACGCTCTCGGCCAGCGCCCTGATGTCCGTCGGCTCGGGCGAGAGTTCGACCTTGCCGGCCTCGATCTTCGAGAGGTCGAGGATGTCGTTGACCAGCGACATGAGGTGTTCGCCGTTGCGGCGGATGGTCTTGACGTTCTCGCTCCGCTCCTCGGGCGTGGCGTCGTCGTCATCGAGCAATTCGCTGAAGCCGAGGATCGCGGTCATCGGCGTGCGGATCTCGTGACTCATGTTGGCCAGGAACGCCGTCTTGGCCCGACTGGCGGCCTCGGCACGTTGGCCCTCGGCGAGGGCGTTGATCCGCTCGGTCTGGGCCTGCTCGCGGGCCCGCTCGGCCTGCTGCCACGACGCCTCGGCCTGCTCGCGGGCGGCGACGGCCTGCTCGCGCAACGTCTCTGCCTGGCGGGTGGAGGCTTCGGCTTGTTCTCGGGCCGACTCGGCCTGCTCGCGGGCGGCGACGGCCTCCTCGCGGGCGGCGACGGCCTCCTCGCGGGAAATCTCGGCGTGGCGGCGGAGCCAATCGGCCTGCCGGGCCGTGGCCTCGGCCCGCTCGGCCCGCTCGGCAAGTTCTTCTTCCTTCTCCCCGACCTCCCGCTGCAGCCGCTTGGCCCCCAGCGACACGACCAGCCCTTGCGGGTTCCACGCGAACTTCCACGTCAAAAATGCCAGCCCGACCATCAGGATCGCCATCAGCCGATACGCCGGCCAGACGAACGCGACGATGCTGAAGCCGTAGCTGACCGTGCCGCAGACGAGGAACACCCACGCCAGCTGCATCAGCTTGCGGTTGCGATCCTGCGCCGCCTCCGCCAGGTAGGCTTTCCGCCAGAACCAGAAGATCCGCACGTAACCCGCCAGCACGATGAGCGTGACAGCGACAAGCCCGCCGATCCACAGCCAGTCCGGCGTCCCGGCCTCGGTTTGCAGGCAGTGCATGCGGGGCATGTACTGGCCGTAGTTGGTAAAGAAATCGATGCTGCCGGAACCGGCGGCCTCGACCGCGTGTGTGGCGTGTGCGGTGTGGCCCGCGTGCATGGCGTGGCCGGCTGTTGTTGCATCCGGCGCGAACTGCTGCGTCATGATGACCCTTGAACGTGTGACTGTGGCCACACAAGTAGATTGCCCCCGAACTGGGTATCGGCGTGGCAGCCGGTTTGAATTGAAAACTCCGCCCTGTTTCCACCGTTTCCGACGCATCCGCGGCTAAAGTCGCTTGATGAGCGAGCCTTCCGAGCGTTTTGACTTGATTGTTATCGGTGCCGGCCCCGGCGGGTATGTTGCGGCGATCCGGGCCGCTCAGTTGGGCATGAAGGTTGCCTGCGTCGAGAAGCAGTACCTGGGCGGCACTTGCCTGAACGTCGGCTGCATCCCGAGCAAAGCCCTGCTCGATGCCTCCGAAAGGTACGCCACGGCCAAGCACGGGCTGGAGGATCGCGGCATCACCATCGGCGACGTGAAGCTCGATCTGCCGGCGATGATGAAGTTCAAGGACAAGGTCGTCGGCCAACTCACCGGCGGCGTGGGCTTTTTGTTCAAGAAGAACAAGGTCACGCACCTCAAAGGCCTCGGCCGGCTCGCCGGGTCGGGGAAGGTGGAGGTCGAGGCGGCCGACGGCTCCAAGACGGTCCACGAAACGGACAAGGTGCTGCTGGCCACGGGCAGCCGGCCGGTGGAGATTAAGGGCTTTGCGTTCGACGGCGACCGCATTGTCAGCAGCGACGGCGGCATCGCGTTCCCCGACGTGCCGGAGAAGCTGCTGATCGTCGGCGGCGGCTACATCGGCGTGGAGATCGGCAGCGTCTGGAGCCGGCTGGGCAGCCAGGTGACGGTGCTGGAGTTCATGGACCGCATCCTGCCGGCGAGCGACAAGGAGTCGGCCGCGGCGTTGCAGAAGCAGCTCAAGAAGCAGGGCCTCGACTTCCACTTCGGCACCAAGGCCGAGAAGGCCGAGGTGGTGGGCGACAAGGTCCACGTCACCTATTCGCCCAAGGACGGCGGCGAGGCGAAAACGATCGAGGTCGACCGCGTGATGGTCAGCGTCGGCCGGGCCCCGGTGAGCGACGACATCGGCCTCGACACCGTCGGCATCGAGCCGGACCAGCGCGGCTTCGTCGGCGTCGACGACCACTACCGCACGTCGGCCCAGAACGTCTACGCGATCGGCGACCTGATCGGCCGGATCATGCTCGCCCACAACGCCGAGGAGGAAGGCATCGCCGCCGTCGAGATCATGGCCGGCAAGCCGGGGCACGTCGGCTACGCCAAGTGCCCGGCCGTCGTCTACACGCATCCCGAGCTCGCCAGCGTCGGCCTCACCGAGGAGCAGGCGAAAGAGCAGCACGGCGAAGTCCGCGTCGGCAAGTTCAACCTCGCCGCCAACGGCCGGGCCCAGGGCATGGGCGAGACGTTCGGCTTCGTCAAGGTCATCGGCGACGCGACCACCGACAAGTTGCTGGGCGTGCACATTGTCGCCAGTCACGCCAGCGACATGATCGCCGAGGCCGTGGTCGCGATGGAGTTCGGCAGCAGCTGCGAAGACGTCGCCCGCAGCTTCCACGCCCACCCGACCCTGCCCGAAACGATCAAGGAAGCCGCCATGATCGCCAGCAACAGCATGGGCAAGGCGATTCATTCGTGAGGGTCCCGGCACGCATCTTGCTCCCACCATTCCCATCATGCTCTCGAACGTGCCGTTGAACAAGAAGACGATTTACACTGGCCTGGCCGGCATTGGGCTGGGGATCGTCACGTCGATCATGAACCACAAGGCCAACCAGACCGGCAAATCGTCGCTGCTGGGCAGCGTCATCTCGGCCGCGCCTGGGGCGTTGGCGACGTTCGTGGGCGGCAAAACACTTGGCCTGGGCGGCAACTTGGGGGCGAAGCTCGCGGCGGCTTACGTCGCCGGGAAGGCGGCGAAGGAGAACGTCACCGAGTCCGGCCGCGGCTTCACCACCGAGGCCCGCCGCCGCGGCGGCGACGCCTACGACGTCCTGCGCGGCCGCCGGCACGAGCCGGAGGACCAGGGCAGCGGTGCCGACAGCCTGCTGCTGGCCGTCGCCCTCGTCGGCCTGGGTGCCGGGGCGGCGTACCTGCTCGACCCGACCCGCGGTGCCGAACGCCGCCGCCAGCTCCGCGATGCTGTCACCAACACCCTCGGCGACGCCGGCCAAACCGTCACCGACGCCGCCGCCAGCGCGAAGGATCAAGCCACCGAATTCGTCACCGCCGCCACCGACCGCGACGACACGAAGAGCGACTGACACCCGCGGTGCTCTTCCGGTTGAGAAGCCGAGGGGTGAGCACAGCGAACACCCGGGTCCACGTTGCACGACAGCAACGCGTGGATCCGGGTATTTGTCGCGCTAACCCTTTGGCTTCATTGCTGCGTCCGAACGTGCTTCCACTGCCGGTGGCACGTCCGATTATCACCGGTGTTTCAGCACAAGCCGCACCACCTGCGAAAGTGGGCGGCCGGTTCGTCCGACACTTTCAGCAGACGCCCGGCAACCGCCGGTGTGGAACAACGGCCGCAGGAGGGGACAGACCTGCCGGCTCCTGACCCGAAGTGACGGATCAACAAGGACGATCATGCCCGCAGTCATGGACCCCCCGGCCGAGTCGGCCGCATCCCAGCAAATCAACCCGAAACTCATCGTGCCGTTCGTCAACGCGGTGCGCAACGTCTTCAGCACCATGGTCGGCATCGAGACGACCGTGCAACGCCCTCATGTCAAGGGCCGGCCCATCGCCAGCTACGACGTCTCGGCCATCATCGGCTTTGGCGGCGAGATCCTCGGCAGCGTCGTGCTGAGTTTGCAGACCTCGGCCGCCGAAAAGCTCGTCGAGGCGTTCTGCGGCATGCACATCGACCCCGCCGACCCCGACTTCGCCGACGCCGTCGGCGAGCTGGCCAACATGGTCGCCGGGGGCGCGAAAAAGGACCTGCACAAGCAGGCCAGCATCACCACGCCCAGCGTCATCATCGGCCCCGGCCACATGATCGCCCGGCTCAAGGACGTGCCCTGCCTGGTCATCCCGTGCACCACCGAGGTCGGCGACTTCGCCGTGGAAATCAGCATCAAGGAAGCCTGAACCCCCTTCTTGCCCCTGCCCCGCCCACCTTGCCGCCGACGCGGCCCACGAACCAACAACTGACGGAGAGAACGATGAAAGTGCTACTGGTCGACGATTCAAAAACCATGCGGAACATCCAGAAGAAGGTCCTCACCCAAATCGCCCAGGAGTTCGGCGAAGCCGGCGACGGCGTCGAAGCCCTCGAGGCCATCGGCGGCGAGGCCGGCAAGTTCGACCTCGTGATGATCGATTGGAACATGCCCAACATGAACGGCTTCGAGCTGATCCAGAAGATCCGTGAGTTTGACAAAAAGACCCCGCTGATCATGTGCACCACCGAAGCCGAAAAAGGCCGCGTGGTCGAGGCCATCAAGGCCGGCGTGAACAACTACGTCGTCAAACCCTTCACCCCCGACGGCTTCCTGGAAAAAGTCAACAGCACCCTAGCCCGCCTCGCCGCCGCGGCATGAGGCGAGAGGCGGGAGGCGGCAATCGCCCACGGGCTCGAGTTGAAGGTCACCCCACTTCCACCAGTGCCGCGAGTGCTTTGGCAAGTCGCTCGCAGCGATTGCTGAGGAACGTGTTGTAGTCGTCCTGCAGCACGCCGTCGCTGTCCAAATCGATCAGGTGCGTCTTAAGCGTGGCGGCAAGGTGCAAACCTTCAAATAGCTTAAGGTACTTCGACGGCGGCTTGTCGCGGATCGTCTTCTTGTTGAGGGCGTCACTGATAATTGTGATGTTGCCGACGTGATTGGCCCGATCACGACTGACGCCCCTTTTCCGTAGAAAAGCCTTCGGGAAGAAATGGTGATAATTCTTACTGTTAGCCTGGATGAGCCAGTCGTTGTCGAGCACCACATCGCTGCCATCGTCGAACGACAATGGCTTCCGTGCGGCGAGGACACACAGGATCACGCGGGTAAAAGCGTTGCCGGGTTTGAATATGCCGCCGGCCAACAGGTCTTCTGCAGAGGGTGGGATGAAACGCTCGTCGTAGGTCGGGATCTCACCGGCAATGATTTGATCAACACGTCGCACGTCCTGCTCCAGCGCGGAGCCGCTGGCCGTCGAGTATGTGCCGGTGAGGCCGATCCGCCAAAATAGCGACTTGAGTCGCTTCGCCGCGACACCGGTAGGCTTGGCCTTTTTCCTGTCGAACCAAACCGCCAGCGGAATGAGCATCGTCGGGTACGGCATCAGCCGACTCGCCGGAACTTGCAGTGCGTTGCGGGCGTAATCCACCGCGTGCTTGATCGCCTGCTCGACCCGCGGCCACCCCTGAACGAATTCATCGCGAGGCAAGGAGAGGATCGTTTTCTTCTTGCTGTCGCCGCGAAGTAACGTGCTGGCGATCTGCAGGTACACCGTGCGTGGAATCGTCTCGAACTCGACCTCGCGTAGCTCTTCTTGAAGCTTCGTACTCCGCTCCGCAAGGTCGAACTTGCCGTCGACGTAGGTCTTGGCCACCATGATCTCGAACGGCGTCAAGGCTTTGCCGCCCTCGTTGATCCGCGTGAAGATCTCGGTGGCCACATCGATCGGGGCATCGTTGACGACGATGATTGAGAAGAGGTAGCTTGTCAGAACCTTCTGGTGCTGCTGAATCATCGCGTGGTATGCCGCGTCGTACTTCATGAAGAAAGTGAAGTCTGCGTTGATCAGGTCGGTCACCCGCATGGTCGTGCCGGGATCGGGCGTGCCGTCGTCCGCGAAGACGTACTGATCACCCTCTTCGGCCTCGAGGTTGATGTAGAGGTTGTTGAAGTCCTCCGGCTTTGCATCCTCTCGTTCGACCTTCAACCCGCGGATGGCGGCGAAGAGGCTGGTGAGACGTTGTTGGCCATCGAGCACTTGGTTGGCGTAATCTCCCGCCGGAGTATCGGGGAGTTGGGCACTGCCGATGTTGCGGACGCTCCGGAGCTTCTCTCGCGTTCGCCAGAAAATGAACGTGCCGATCGGATAGCCTCGGAGAATGCTGTCGATCAGGGCGGCAGACTTATCACGTGGCCAAACGAAGTCACGCTGGAACTGCGGGATCTTCACAACACCATGATCGATGTCGCTCAAGAGAGCAGCATAAGTTTTCGACTGCGGCTCCGGTTGCTGCATCAACGCAGCGTACCTGCTCAGACGGCGGCTTCCAACAGGAGTACGTGACAAAGGCTCCCGGCCCCAGGCCAACAGCTGCTTATTAACGAAGAGGAGGACGAAAGGGGCTCACCCAGAGAAGATGAGCCTAAAGCGAGGCGGACGGGGCTCGAACCCGCAACCTCCGGATCGACAGTCCGGGGCTCTAACCAATTGAGCTACCGCCCCAAATTGGGGTCGGGCAGTTTAGGCGGGGGTGCCGGGGCGTCAAGGTGGGCGGGTGATTTTGGGGCGTCTTCCTCGTAGTGGTTGACGACCTCGACCTCGGGGCTGAGCGACTTGTGCACCGGGCAGTGGCCGGCGGCGCGTTGGAGGCGGGTGAACTGGTCCTCCGTCAGGTCGCCGGGCAACTTGTAGTGCAGGTCAATCCGGCCGACGCGGCGTGGGCTGGTGGACATTCGTTTCTCCACGCGAACCGTGCAGCGGCCGAGCTCGTAACCATCCCTCCTCGCGGCGATGGCCATCGTTGTTAAGGCACACGTTGCCAGGCTCGTGCACAGCAGATCGGTGGGGCTGAAGGATTGCCCCAGGCCCTGGTTGTCCTTTGGGGCATCGGTGGCGAGTTCGCTCTTGGAGGGGTCGTGGACGGCCTGGCAGCGGAGCTCACCGACGTACTCGATCTGCTGGGTGACGACGTGGGTGGACGGGTCGCTGGGTTGTTGCGGCGGTTCGTGGCTCATGACACATCCAAGGCGCGGGTCGGGAAGGTGGCGAGGGACGACGGGGCAAGAAAAATCTTGCTCGCGTCAATTTCCCTGCCGGCATAACCGACACAACCGGAAGTGGCGCGACAAAAGGTCGGAAATCTTTCCGGCTGTGTGTCGTCCTGACGGTGCGAGCGACGGATCGTTCGCGTACAACGGTCGTGCAGCGACCCGCCAGTTTGGCCGATCCCAATGGGATTGGCAGCCTCGGGAAAGGAACCCGCCGGCGGCGAGGTGGCGAAGCGAAGATGGGTGGCCTACGAATGGCCGCCCCTTCGGACGGGTGCCGGTTATGGGTGCCGGCACTGGTCCATGCAAGGCAAGGCCGCGTGGCGCAACGCCACGAGCCGAAGTTTGCCTGCAACTCCTCCCCGCACCATGCGGCGGCGGCAGCGTGCGTCAGACGCCGTAACCGGCGTTTTGCGGCCGCTGAAGCCGATCGGAGGCCACGGCTGCGACACGCTGTCGCGCCGTGAACGGTTTCACCCACCGCGTCGTTACGTTACCGTAACGACACGTTGGCCGGCGATGCATGTCGCCGGTCGCGAACTAAGGGCACTCCCGGCTGTCCGGGTGGTGCCCTGTCGGAGGGCGGTCGGCAGGTGTCGATCGTCGCAGGAAACCCAGGAACGACCACAACCATGAGCCACTCTCGCCGTAGCGCCCGCCGTCAGGCTGCCATCGACGCCGACCTTGTTGTCGCCAACTCGTCGTACTTCGCCACGACTCTAAAGGGGAAGGGGAAAGAAAGCAAGGGGCATGCCAGCAAATTGTCTTGGTCGACCGGCCGGGCCGTGGCAGACCGTGCCGGGCGGGCCGTTCTCGAGAACCTCGAGAACCGTCGGCTGCTCTCGGGCAACCAACTCACCGTCAACTTCCAACCCGGCGGTGCCGAGACGCCCGGCGGGACCGTGGCCGACATCGGCCACACCTTCGGCGACCGCGGCAACGGCTTCAGCTACGGCTGGGACGGCGACGCCCGCAGCTTCGGTTACGACCGCAACAGCGGCCGCAGCCCCGACCAGCGGTACGACACGGGCATCAAGACGCAAAGCGCGGGCCAGGACCTGACGTGGGAGATTGCCGTCCCCAACGGCCGGTACGATGTGTACATCGTCGCCGGTGATGCGGCGGTGCCGGGCAATGTTCATGTCGCCACGCACGTCGAGGACCAGATTGTCCTCAGCGGCTACCCGACCAACAGCCGGCCGTTTCCCTATTCGGCCCGCGAGGTCGACGTCAATGACGGCAAGCTGACGATCGACAACAGCAAGATCGCCCGCAACAGCATGATCAACTTCGTTCGGATCACCCGTCTCGACGGCGATCTGGGCGGCAACAACGGCGGCGGCAACGACAACGGCGGCAACGACGACAACAACAACAACGGTGGCGGCAACACCGGCGGCAACGACAACAACCCCGGCGGCGAAGGCTTCCGCACCGACGGCCGCACCCTGTACCTCAACGGCCGCGGCAACAGCGCCAACAACCTCGAACTCCGCGACGCCGGGGGCACGCGGTTTGACGCCGTCTGGAACGGCCAGAGCCGCCGATTCGACGATCGCGACTTCGACCGCGTCGAGCTGACCGGCGGCAACCGGGATGACGTGATCAAGGTCGGCAGCGGCATCGGCATCGCGGCTGTGGCCCGCGGCAACGGCGGCAACGACTACCTCGTCGGCGGCGACGGCAACGACACGCTGATCGGCGGCGACGGCCACGACCGTCTCATCGGCAACAACGGCGACGACGTCATCGAGGCCGGCAACGGCATCGACCGCGCCTGGGGCAAGGCCGGCAACGACCGCATCAACGGCGGCAACGGCAACGACCGCCTGATGGGCGAAGACGGCCAGGACACCATGGATGGCGGCAGCGGCGACGACTGGGGCGACGGCGGCCCCGGCGACGACAGCAACCGCAACTTCGAGTCCGGCCCCGCCGCCGGCAGCAACGGCGGTGGCAGCAACAACGGGGGCGGCAACGACAACAGCGGCAACAACGGTGGCGGCAATAACAACGGTGGCGGCAACGACAACAACTCCGGCAACGACGGCGACGCCGGCCCCGGTGGCAACCAGGACGCCCCCACCCCCGACGCCCGGTTCACCCTCTCCGACAATCGCGTCCACGCCGGCCAGGCCATCCACGTCAACGGCCTCTCGACCAACCTCCGCGTCGGCTCGCCGATCTCGGCCCGGTACGAGTGGGACTTTGGCGACAACGGCAGCGCGTACAACAACCTCGTCGGGTTCAACGCCGCCCACGCTTACACCAGGCCCGGCACCTACACGATCACGCTCCGCGTCTACAACGAGCAAGGCGGGGTCGATGAGCAGAAGCAGACGGTCCGCGTCGACGCCGACCAACGCCGCACCATTCACGTCGCCCCCAACGGCAACGACGGCAACGATGGCAGCGTCAACCGGCCGATCCGCAGCTGGGATGAAGCGTCCAAGCGGATGCGGTGGGACAGCAACGTCGAGGTGTTGTTCCAGCGTGGCGCGACGTACAACGTGCCGGAAACGATGACCATCAGCGGTGACAACGTGAAGGTTGGTGCCTACGGCAGCGGCAACAAGCCTTACCTCCGCTGGACCGGCCACCAGAACGGCGGCGTGTTCGTCGTCTCCACCGAGAGCAGCGACGACCTGATCGTCGAGGGCCTGACCTTCACCAGCGCCCACGTCGAGCCCAACGGCAACCGCGGCGGCATGCCCATCGCCGTCAACCCCTACGGCCGCAACACGACCATTCGCGACAACGAGTTCCACAACCTCTCCGACGCCCTCAAAGCCAACACCGAGCCGTCGCAGATTTTGATGCAGGACAACCGCGCCCCGCTCGACCAGGGCATTCGCGGCTACTTCGCCTGGACCGAGGGCGAGGACATCGTCTTCCTCGGCAACCACCTGCGGAACTCGACCCGCGAGCACGGCATCCGCATCGTCCGGGGCGAGCGAATCCTGATCGCCCACAACGATTTGTCCAACCTCGACCGCAGCCACACCGACGGCAACGACAAGGCCAAGGGGGCCATCGTCGCCCAGCTCGGCGAGTACGTGTACGTCGCCGACAACAAGCTCAACGGCCCGGTCGGCGTCGGGCCGTTGGCGGGCGACAACCACGGGGTGAACGCCCACGAGCGGTTCCGTTGGTCGGTGTGGGAGCGAAACGAGCTCAACGGCCACCCGCTGGTCATGGAGCACGGGGCCGAGCGGATCATGGTCCGCAACAACGTCTTCCACCGCGACGCCCAAGCCGCCATCGAGATCGACAGCTACGACTGGACCTACCGCCGCGGCGTGGTGGATGTGACGATCACGAACAACACCGCGATCAACAACGCCAGCGAGGGCACGTTCATCCGCCAGTTCGGCACGGCCGATGGCGTGCGGGTGGTCAACAACCTGTACGTTGCCCCGAACCTGCTGGTCGGGGCCTACGGCACCAGCAGCGTGCGGGTCGACGACACCTCGTTCGGCACTTTCGAGTACATCGACAACAACGTCTGGGCCGACGCCCGCAGCACCGGCTGGGTGCCCAACTCGAAAATGCTTGGCGGCGACGCGAACAACCGCGACAGCTACTTCACCGCCGACGAGTGGAACAACGCCCGCGTCGTGGGCAACGACGTCTTCGCCGACGAATCCCTCGGCGGCGGCTACCGCCCACGCGACGGCGGCGCCGCCGACCGCACCGGCGAATCCGAAGCCGGCGTCTTCACCGACTTCTACGGCAAATGGCGCCCCCTCACCGGCAACACCACCGCCGGCGCGGTAATCGTCTGAGCCTGGACCCCAACCCACCCCAACCCACCCCAA
>CAYLSV010000025.1:0-8209 GCA_964386435.1 uncultured Tepidisphaerales bacterium | reverse complement strand
CGTCGCTGGAGGCCCCCACCGCCTCGTAGAGGCGGGGCTACACCCGCTCTTCCACGTGCTCTATCTGCGCGCGTAGCCCCGCCTCTACGACGCGGTGGGGGTCTCGGCGACATCAAGACACCAACTCGATTCGCCCGTTGCAAGACGCCTCGCCCTGCCACGATTGTTCCAGAGAGGCCGCGGGGTTCGCTTGGCTCAACCCTGACCCCCCCGCCGGCTTTCGTCGCTTCTGCCGCGGGTGGGTGGCCGATGCGTTATGATGCCTTCGCGTGATTCGGCCCGACGACCCCAACAAGAAGCTTGCCACCGCCGGGACGGTGGATCTTGCCCCCGAGGCCGTGGCCGCGGGGGATGCATGTGTGCACTGCGGTTTGTGCCTGCCGGCATGTCCGACGTATCTGGAGACGCACGATGAAGGACACTCGCCGCGCGGGCGGATTCGGCTGATGCTGGGGCTGCACCGCGGCGACGTGGAGTACACGCCGCAGGTCGAGGACCACCTCAACAAGTGCCTCGACTGCCGGGCCTGTGAGACGGCCTGCCCCAGCGGGGTGCAGTATCACACACTCATCGAGGACGCCCGCCAGAAGCTGCACGATGCCGGCGTCGCCCGGCCCACGGCGCGGCAGCGGTTCGTTCGCTCGGTGCTGCTGCGGCTGCTGACGAAGCCAGGGCGGTTGAAGCTGGCGTTGTTGCCGGCGAGGCTGCTGCAGAAGATCGGGCTGTACGGCCTGATCCGCGAGTTCGGGCTGCCGCGGCTGTTGCCGGGGCCGTTGCGGCGCATGGAGTCAATGCTCGATGCCGGCCCGATCTGGCCCAAGCCGCTGCCGGCGTGGAGCCGCGGCGGCGGGTGGAACAACCTGCTGGCGGGCATGAAGGGCCAATCCGACGACGCCGACGCCCCGCGAGTCGGGCTGCTGCCGGGGTGCGTCGGGCAGGTCATGTTCCAGGACGTCAACCGCAAGGCGGCCGAGCTGCTGTGTGCCACCGGCGCCGATGTCGTCGTGCCGCCGGCGGCCGAGTGCTGCGGGGCGCTGCACCACCACGCCCAAGCCCTCGATGGGGCCAAGGAGTACGCCCGGCAGGCGATCGACGCGTTTTTCCCCGAGAACAAGGAGCTCGCCGGCTGCGACTACGTCGTCACCACCATCGCCGGCTGCGGGGCAATGCTCAAGGACTACGGCGAGCTGCTCCACGACGACCCGGCGTACGCCGAGCGGGCCCAGCAGTTCGCCAGCCGCGTTCGCGACATCACGGAAGTGCTCGCCGCCCTTGGCATGCCGGAGATGAAGCATTCCGTTCGGCGGGAGGTCGCGTACCACGACGCCTGCCACCTCGCCCACGGCCAGCGGGTCACGAGCGAGCCGCGGCAGTTGCTCGAGCAAATCCCCGGCCTCACGCTGCGGCCGTTGCCCGAGAGCGACATCTGCTGCGGCGCCGCCGGCAGCTACAACCTGGTCGAGCCGGAGATGGCCGATCGCCTCGCCGCCCGCAAGCTCACGGCGCTGAAAACCACCGGCACCACCGTGGCCGCCATGGGCAACGTCGGCTGTGCGATGCACCTCCGCGCCGCCGCCCGCCGGGCCGGCCTCGACGCCGAGATGCTTCACCCGGTAGACTTGCTCCACGAGGCCGTCTTCGGCCCCGATCGGTGAGGCACTGTGGGCCGGTGCGGCCTACCCCTTCACGGCACCGAGCTGGATGCCCTTCACGAGCTGTTTCTGGAACACGATGAACAGCAGAATCAGCGGCACCACGCTAACCGTGACGGCGGCCATCATGAGGTGGGTCGTCTGGCCGCGGGTGGAGTCGAAGTAGAGCAAGCCGATGGGCAGGGTGTAGCGTTCCTCGGTTTTGATCATCACCAGCGGCCAGAAGAAGCTGTTGTAGTTGCCCATGAAGGTGAAGATCGTGAGCGTCACGAGTCCCGGGCGAGCGAGCGGCAGGATGATGTCCCAGAACAGGCGGAACTTGCCGGCCCCGTCGATTTCGGCCGCCTCGTCGAGGCTACTGGGGATGGTGAGCATGAACTGCCGCAGCAGGAACGTGCCGAAGGCACTGAACGCGGCAGGAATGACCAAGCCCGGCATGGTGTCGACCAGTCCCAGCTCGATCATGATCTGGAAGTTGGGGATCATCATGATGAGCCCGGGCAGCATCATGGTCGCCAGGTACATGAGGAACACCCGGTCCCGGCCGGGCCACTTGAGGCGGGCGAAGCTGAAGGCGGCGAGGCTGCTGGTGAACACCTGCAGGAACGTCACCCACGCCGCGATGAACAGGCTGTTGAACATGAACCGCGCCAGCGGGATGCCACGCTGGTTCGGGTCCGGGTTGTCGGAGTCGAAGACGTTCAGGTAGTTGACGAACTGCGGCACGCTGGGCAGCCACGTCGAGTTCTCAACCTCCGACAGCGGCTTGAGGCTGGTGAGCACCATCCAGACGAACGGCAGCGCGATAATCGTGCCGACGATCACGAGCACCGTGTGCAGCGTGAGCAGGCCGGCGAGCTCGCCGCGCTTCTGCCTCACCGAGTGCGGCTCTTGATTGCGCAAATCGGCCTGCGCCGTCAGCGAGGCATCGGGCAGCAGGCCCTCGGGCTCTGTGCCTTGGCCGACGCGGGTTTTATCGAGGATCGACATCGTTGTTGGTCCTTTGTTCTTGGTCCTTTGTCATTGGTTCGTGGTTGGACGAAGGACCAATGACCAAGAACAAATCAGTCGTTGACGTACTGGTTGCCGAACTTCCAGTTGAAGAGGGTGACGGTGAGCACGAAGAAGAACATGATCCAGCTCGCGGCGGCGGCATAGGCGAGGCGGGTGTTGTTGAAGCCCTGCTCGTAGATGAAGTAGCTGAGCGTGGTCGTCTGGCCGCTGGGGCCGCCCTGAGTCATGACGCGTGCCATCTCGAACCCGCCCTGCAGGCCGCCGATGACGCCCATGACGACGACGAAGAAAGTGGTCGGCGCCAGCTGCGGCCAGGTGACGTTCCAGAACTTGTTGAACTTGCCCGCCCCGTCGATGTCGGCGGCCTCGTAAAGCTCCTGGGGCACGTTGGTCAGGGCGGCGATGTACAGCAGCATCGTCTGCCCGCCGATGGCCGCCCACAGGCCCATCATCATAATGCTCGGCTTCGCCCAGTTGAGGTCGGCCAGCCACTGCGGCGGAGCAAGCCCGCCGTCGTTGGCCATGGTCGGCAGGTTGAACAGCACCGCGGCGAAGCCGATGAGGACGAACTGCAGCACCATGAACACGCCGCCGAACATGAGTGCCCCGCCGCCGCCGTCCTTGCGGGGGCACTTGATGATCTGCCCGGAGAAAATGCCGCTGAGCAGCCACGCGGCGGCGAGGAAGGCGACGAGCGTGAACAACCCGCCGGCCGCCTGCAGCACCCATGGAGAAACGCCGACGAAGACCTGTTCGTTCACCTTGTAGCCGGTGAACACATCGAAGAATCCCAGTGCCGCGAACGCCGGGATCAGCAGCAAGCCCGCCGGGATCAAGGCCGCCTGTGAACCGAGCTCGCCGTCGCGGTAATCGCGGCGGAGCTTGTTGAGCGCCCAGATCGCCAACGCCGCAGCACTCAGCAGCGGCAGCAGGAAGGTGATGCCGACCAGCCAGGCGGGCAGCGCGTTGACGAAGTTGCCCAGCGCCCCCAGCGGCGGCTCGAGTGCTTTGGTCAGCGGGCCGGTTTGGGTGTTGAAAATCTTCTTCCACAGCAGGAACGTGGCGACGCCAGCCACGAAGTGCGGCATGTAAAAGAGCGTCCGGTAAACGGTTTGCCCGCCCGCCACGCCCAGCAGCATGATGACCGCGGCGAGGCCGCACAGCAGCATGGGCATGCCGTTGTAGTTGTCCGGGGCGGCGCTCCAGGTGAGGAACGTGATCATCGCCCCGCCCAGCAGCAGCAGGCCGCTGCCGATGGCGGCGAAGGTCCACAGCGCCCGCTTGTGCGGGTTGCCCTCCTCGCCGGGGCCGGTGCTGGCGCCCACGCCCAGCTTCTGCGAGAGCGCGATGGCCGACAGCAGCGACAAGGCGATGCCCAGCGGCATGCCCATCATGAAGAACAGCGTGTTGCCGAAGTACTGCCAGAAGTCGCTGTTCCACTTCCACTCGCCGAACAATCCCCAGAGGGCGGCGGTGTCGCCGATGTCCTCGTTTACCGGCTCGGTGAGGACGCTGACGAAGTTGTCGAAGCCGATGAACTCCAGCGGCTTGTCCTGCCCCTGAGCCTCCAGCAACTTGTTGTGGGCCGCCAGATCCCAGTTGGTAAACGCCAAGCCCATCGCGAAGACCAGCGGCAGGAGCGTGAAGCTCAAGAAGCCCAGGATGTTCGGGCCGATGAACAGCAAACCCGTCGCCAGTCGCCGGCCGCTGCCGGCGATGCGGGCGGTGCCCGGTGGGTTGGGCGGGGCCGATCGGTTGCCCATCTCGATCGCGTCCGTCGGCTCGCCGCCGGGCTTGTTCAAACCGACCGGGTCGTTGATCTGACTCATGGCATCACCTGCGCGGTCTCCAGAACTCCGTCGATCTCTTCGGTCGGCACGTCGTGTTCGAGCATGCCGATGCTTTCGTAGTACCGCAGGTAGAAGTGGTTGCGGATCAAGCTCGCCGGGATCTTCTCGCCGCGGGCCTTGAGGGCGTCGATTTTCTCTTGATCGGCCGACCATTCCTCGAACTGGTCCAGCAGCGGATCATCCGGCTCCAGGCGGTCGAGGTACTCGCGGATGTGCTTCTCAACGCCCGCCGCCGCCCGGATGGCCGCCTCGCGGGGGCCGTACTTGTCGTTCATCACGTCGTCGTTGGCGTCGTTTATCTCGCGGACGGCGACGGAGTACAGCACGAACGGGCTGTAGGCGTTGCTGATGGCAATGGTGTTCATGTCCCGCAGCCACGCCTCGTGCAGACCCCACTCGCTTTGGGCGTAAATGCCCCGTGCCGTGTCGACCTCGGGCGTCAGGTAAAGGTCGCTGTCGGCGAACTCCGGGATCGGCGGCAAGCCGTCGGCGTCCTTGATGATGTGGGCGTTGTATTCCTCCGAGGCAAGGTACTCGAGGAAGTACAGGGCCAGATCCTGGTTCTTGCCGCCGGCGTACACCATGGCCGCCCGGGTGCCGGAGCCGATGTTGGGCAGGTATTCGTAAGGCGGCTCGGCGGAGCCGAACTGCAGCGGCAGCGCCTGAGCCCGCATCAGCACGCGGGCGGCCAACATCTTCGCCTGCGCCGGGTCGGCGGCGTCGATCTCGCGAAGCTGCTCGGGCGTGGCCACGTCCTCCAGGATCGTCCGCCGCTCCTCATCGCTCAGCACGCCGTCTTCGAAGAAGGCCCGGTGCGCTTCGTTGCGGACGCGTTGTTCGGCGTTGGTTTTGCGGAACTGGATCAACCCCCACCGGCCGGTGTGGAGCATGGCGAAGTCGCCGCGGACGAACGCCTGGTAGCCGCTGCCGCCGTAACCGCTGGCGGTGGCCAGGTTCTGCAAGTCGGCCGGGCTGGGCAGAATCTGGTCGTCGTGGATCCACTGCGTCCGCCGACGCAGCACCTCGGCGAACCCGATCTCCTCCTTGCCCTCCTCGGGCGACAGGTAGCCGTCGGCGGTGTAGACCGGCATGCTCAGCCCCGAGGCGGTGAGCGTCTCGTTGAACAAGTCGATGCCGTAGCTGCGCGCCAGCACCGAAACCTGCAAGTCGTTGGCCACGAACCGCTGGCGACTGTCGCCGAACACCGCCGGGTCGCTCGCCCGCCGGACGTACTCCTTGCCGTACGCCTCGAACTCATCAAGCGTCCACCGATCCGGCGGCGGCTCCATGCCCACGGCCGCCAGTGCCTCCAGGTTCACATAATACCGCTGGGGCGAGACGTTGCACGGGAACTGGTACTGCCGCCGGTCGCCGTCGCGGGTCACCAGCGTCAGATCCTCTCGCAACGCCGGGAACGTCTTTTTGTACGAGAACCCCCGCGCCTCGGCCGCTTCGGTGATGTCCGTGTTCAGGCCCAGCTCACGGAAGTACCGCAAATCCACCCCCGAGCCTTGATCTTGAATGTCGCCGGCCACGCCGCTGACGCCCTGGACGACCTTCTTCTGCCGGTCGCTGTTGCCCATGTCGAGCCGGAGGTCGATCTCGACGTCGGGGTAGTTCTCCGCCAGCCACTGCTGGAACAGTGCCACCTGCTCGTCGCGGGCCGGGTTGCGGTCGGTGACCCAATACACCACCGGCACATCGCTGGTCTTGCCCGGCAAAGCGGCGTACACGCCAAGGCTTGCCAGCGTCAGGACGACGGCCACGCCCAGAAAAATCCACTTCATGTCGTCTCAGCTCCTCGAACACGTCGACCACAAACTCACCCGCCGCCCGGCCACGCCGGCGCGGCAACACCGTCGCCCTCTCCCTCATCGGCTCTCGCCGTTCCTCTAGATAACCCACCCGCCGCGTCGCCGCAAGTTGCCCGGCCGCGTCAGCTTGCCGCCGAATCGCCCCAACCGGGTACAGTGCCGCGATGGGCCGCGCCCCCACCAGCCTCGCCGCCGCCCTCGATCGCGCCACCGACGCCGTCGCCGCCCTGCCGCCCTCGCCGACATCTGAGACGCTGGGCAACCTGATTGACGCCAACCGCTTCCATGCCAGCCGCACCGAGCAGGACAAGCCCGCCGTCGTCCTGCTGGGCGGCACCGGCACCGGCAAGAGCACGATCGTCAACCGCTTGATCGGGCAGGACGTCTCGGCCAGCAGCTTCCGCCGCACCTTCACCGCCGGGGCCGTGCTGGCCGTGGAATCGCCCGATGATCTGCCCGCCGCCCCCGACGCCGGGCCGTGGCCGGGGCTTCCAGAGCCGCCGGAGATTGCCGAGGAATTGCCCGCCCGCGGTGAGCCAGATCACTTAACCGTCGCCGTCGTCGCCACCGACCTCACCGCCCGCCTCTGCCTCGCCGACACGCCCGACCTCGACGGCGACCGCCCGGCCCACCACGCCGTCGCCGAGCAATGCTTCGGCTGGGCCGACGCCGTGGTGTTCGTCGTGACGCCGGAAAAGTACCAGTTGCCGACGCTCGCGCCGCTGATCGGCCTCGCCCGCCGCTGGGGCGTGCCGACGCTGCGGGCGATGAACAAAGCCGACGACGCCGAGACCGTCGCCGACTGGCAGCGCCAAATCGGCGGAGACGGCTTCGTCATCCCCCGCGACGACAGCAGCTACCGCCCGCCGCCGGGGCAAAGCCTTGACGCCCTGCGCGACGCCATCATCGACCTCCGCCCCAACCCCGCCGGCGTCCCCCGCCGCTTGGGCGATCTGGCCGGGCGGCTGAACGACCAACTGCTCGACCCGCTCCGCCGTGAGCGGTCCGTCGCCGACCAACTCGCCGGCCGCATCCGCGCCCTCGCCGTCTCGACGCCCGGCCTCGATGTCGCGCCGATGACGCGGGCGGTGCAGCAAAAACTGCGGGAAAATTCGGTCCTCTACCTCATCGGCCCGGGCAAGATCGTCGACCGCGTCCGCAGCGTGCCGGGTGTGTTGGCCCGCCTGCCACGGGCGACGTTCGACTTTTTCCGCAACGACGATGAGGGCCAAAAAGCCGAGCCGCCCCCGCCGATCAGCGAGCCGCCGGACTTCGGCCGCGTGCTGCGGGAGTCGTTCCTGGCGTTGCAGGGCCGCATCGACGACGCGATCCGTGCGCAACACGACGACGCCGACGATGCGTGGCGGCTCGACCCGGCCGAGGCCGAGCGGGTGGCGCAGGAAGAGCTCGACGGCCTGCGCGATTGGCTCGAAGACCGTTGGGCGAGCAAGCCGCGGGACACAAAGATTCTCGAGAAAATCCCCGGCTTCGAGAAGCTCACCAAGCTCAGCGAGGCCGCCCCGTACCTGCTGACGGCCTACCTCGCCGCCAGCGGGGCGTTGTTCGGCCACCTCGATTTGCTCGCCCTGGGCGGCTACGGAGCGGCGACGATGATGCTCGAACGCATGAGCAACGAAGTGATCGCCCGCACCCGCCAAACCAACCAGGCCATCGGCCGCCGCTACGAGGAACTCGCCCGCCGGCAGATCCACGACGCCGCGATGTGGGCGACGAAGCGTGCCCCGGACACCGCCCAGCTCGACGCCCTCGACGCCGCCGTGCGGGAGCTTGCCCAAGCCGCGGAGGGTGCGTGAAATCGCGTCGTGATTCAACCGGACGCGCGGAGCAAGCTCCACGGCTACCCCCGATGACCAGGTGC
>CAYLSV010000024.1:42764-44620 GCA_964386435.1 uncultured Tepidisphaerales bacterium | reverse complement strand
GCCGGCATGATCTGCCGCGGCCTCGACGCCGCCCACCGCGGCACGTCGCCCGAACCTGTCTACGATCGCTACCGAGGCTGGGCCGCTCACGAAGCAATCGCCGCGGGCATGTTCGCCGCCGCCCGCCATTCGGACGACACCCGCGCCGGCCTGCTGGAAGCCGCGAACACGCCCGGCGACTCCGACTCCCTCGCCAGCATCGCCGGCGCCCTCCTCGGCGCCCGCAACGGCGCGGCTTCGCTGCCGGCTGATTGGGTCGCCGACCTCGAACGGACGGACGATTTGCAACAATTCGCTGACGGTTTGGCAAGCCTGGCCGCGCGGGATAAGGAGTCGGCTGGGTAACGTTGAACATCGTCGCAGAGGTAGCCGTGCGGTAGCCGCGTGCGCGAGGGGTGTACGGTGTCGGCGTGAATGCGCCCGCAGAGATGCCGAGTGTGTTGCGTCGTGAGCTGGGGCTCGGCGGGGCGGTGTTGCTGGGGTTGGGGTCGATTGTCGGGACCGGGGTGTTCGTGTCACTGGCTGTGGCGGCGGGGGTGGCGGGGTCGGGGGTGATTGTGGCGACCGTGCTCGCCGGGCTGCTGGCGGCGTGCAACGCACTCTCGAGCGCGCAGCTGGCGGCCGAGCACCCGGTGGCCGGCGGCACCTACGTCTACGGCCGACGCCACTTCTCGCCGCTGGTGGGGTTCCTCGCCGGTTGGCTGTTCTTGCTCGCTAAAAGCGCCTCGGCGGCGACGGCCGGGCTCGGGCTGGCGGGGTACGTCCTCTACGCCAGCGGCGGCGGGCAGGGGTGGGCGACCTTTGGGGCGATCCTCGCGATCGTGCTGGCGACGGGGGTGGCGCTGGTCAGCGTCAAGCGGGGCAACGTGGCCAATGCCGTCATCGTCGGCGTCGTGCTGCTGGCGCTGGGCGTGTTCGTCGTCGCGTGCCTCGCATCCGACGGCTTCGACGGGGCGAACCTCTCCGGCCTGTTCGACGTCGGGCCAATCGGGCTGCTGCACGGGACGGCCCTCATGTTCGTCGCCTACACCGGCTACGGCCGGATCGCGACGATGGGCGAGGAGGTCGCCGAGCCGCGGCGGACGATTCCGCGGGCGATCGTCGTGACCCTCGTCGTCAGCGGCGGGCTGTACGTGCTCGTCGCCGCGGCGGCCGTGTCGGTGGTCGGGGCCGATGTGCTCGCCGAAACCGTGGACGGCCGGGCCGCCCCACTCGAGCGGATCGCCGCGGCCCTGCAGTTCGGCGGAGACGCCCAAGGCTGGCTGAAGTGGGTCGTGCTCATCGGTGCCGTCGCCGCGATGGCCGGCGTCCTCTACAACCTCGTCCTCGGCCTCTCCCGCGTGCTGCTGGCCATGGGCCGAACCGGCGACATGCCGCAGCGCCTCGGCCGACTCAACGCCGGCGGCACCGTCCCGACCGCCGCCGTCCTGACGATCGGCGTCCTCATCGCCGCCCTCGCCGCCCTCGGCGACGTGCGGGCGACGTGGTCGTTCAGCGCGTTCACCGTCTTGGCGTACTACGCCCTGACCAACGCCTGCGCCCTGCGCCTGCCAGTCGAGCACCGCCTCTACCCCCGCTGGATCAGTTGGCTCGGCCTCCTCGGCTGCGCGGGCCTGGCATGGTGGGTCGAGTGGCAAATCTGGACCGCCGGCCTCGCCGTGCTGGCGGCGGGCGTGGCGTGGTTCGCGCTCGCCCGCAGGCTCGATCGCGGTGAATCAAGCGTCTGACGGATAAAGGTGATAGTCACTCAGGCGGCAGATCACGCCAGCATTTTCGTAGGTCGGCGTGGTTCCATCATCAAGGTCAGCGGGGCTCGGCCGGACCTCCGCCGCGTGGCGGCGGGGCTGATCCTGCCG
>CAYLSV010000024.1:15787-42678 GCA_964386435.1 uncultured Tepidisphaerales bacterium | reverse complement strand
CGCGCCTCACCTGATCCGGCGTCGCGCATCTCCGGGTGGACGTAGTCGACCATGTCGCCCACATACGGCCGCAGCAGGCCGCGGGCGTCCTCGATGACGAGGTAGAGGGCGGGGACCAGCAGCAGCGTGATGAACGTGGCGACCAGGACGCCGAAGCCGAGCGACAGGGCGAGGGGGATCAGGAACTGCGCTTGCAGGCTCGTCTCCAGGATCATCGGGATCAGGCCGAAGAACGTCGTGAACGTCGTCAGCAAAATCGGCCGGCAGCGGCGCAAGCCGGCCTCGCGTACGGCCTGGAACGGGCCCTTGCCCTCGATGCGTTTGCGGTTGATGAGGTCGATGAGGATCAGCGAGTCGTTCACCACCACGCCGGTGAGGGCAACGACGCCGAACATGCTCAAAAAGTTCAGCGGCATCTCGCGGAAGGCGTTCAGGAAGACGTGGCCCCACACCGCCCCGACCAACCCGAACGGGATCGCGCTCATGACGATAATCGGCTGCAGGTAGCTGCGGAACTGCACGGCCAGCAACACGTAGATGCCGCCCATCGCCACGAGCATGGCGACGCCGAGGCTGTTGAGGCTTTCCGACTGCTCCTGTTGCTCGCCCTCCAGCGCCCAACTCAACCTCGGCTCGGCGGCGACCAGCGTGGGCAAGACCTCTTCCCGCAGCAGCGTGTTCACGTCACCGGCATTGGCGAGGGTCGGGTCGATGCTGGCCGAGACGTTGATGACCCGCTCGCGGTTGAGCCGCTGGATCTGGCTGAAACCTTCGCCGAGTTCGTAGACGGCCACCTCCGACAGCGGCGCGGCGGCACCCTGAGGCGTGCGGATGTACAACTCCTCGATGTCGGCGAGGCTCGCCCGGCTCGACTCGGGGTAACGAACGTACACCCGAACCTCGTCCCGCCCCCGCTGGACCCGCTGGGCCAGATCGCCGAAGAACGCGGCCCGGACCTGCTGGGCGACGTCGTTCACCGACAACCCGAGGCTGCGGCCCAGCGGCGTGAGGTCGGTGACGCGGAGTTGCGGCTTGCCGCTCTGGAAGCTGTCGCCGATCTCGACGACGCCGGTGATGTTGCGGAGCTGGGCTTTGAGCTCCGCCGCCTGATCCTGCAGCACGTCGAAGTCGTCGGGCAAACTCAGCCGCACGTTGATCGGGTCGCCGGCGGAGACGAGGGAGGAGTCGAACTTCAGGCTGCGGACGCCGGGGATGTCGCCGATGAGTTCGCGCCAAGCGTGCTCGATGGTGGCGGTGCGGATGTCGCGGTCGGCCGGGTCGACGATCTGGATGACGACCTCGCCCAGCCGGTTGTCGCCGAGGCCGGCGGAGACGTCGCGCTGGTTCTTCGCCGCCATGAACGGCCGGCCGCCGAGGGTTGATTGGACGTACGTCACCAGCGGCGTCTGGCCGTCGCGGCCGCCCTGCCAGCCGACGACATCGGCGAGCTCGTTCGTCTGCGTGGCGATGCGGTCGACCACCGCCTGCGTCCGCTCGATCGGCGTGCCCGGCGGCATCTCGACGCTGACGCTGATGAAGTCGGCGTCGACGTCGGGGAAGAACTTCCACGGCAACAGCCCGCCGTAGACCCAGCCGAAGGTGATCATGCCCACCGCCAGCGCCGCGGCCATGGTGGCGTAGCGGAAGTCGGTGGCGAGCCACAGCACCTTCTTGTACGGCCCGTTCGTGAACGCCGCGAGGCCGCCCTGCAACCGGTTGCGGACGCGGGTGAGCAGCGACTTCTTCCGGTACTCCGGCGGCCCGCCACCAGAAAGGTGGGCCGGCAGCACCAGCAGCGCCTCGATCAGCGAGATGATCAGCACCGCGATCACCACCGTCGGGATCACCCGCAGAATCTGCCCGATCTGCCCCTGCGCGAAGAGCAGCGGCAGGAACGCCACGCACGTCGAGGCGATGGTCAGGAACACCGGCACGGCGACCTCGCGCGCCCCATTCACCACCGCCACCACCGGCGGCTCGCCGCGCTCCATGTGCTCGTAGATGTTCTCGCCGACCACGATCGCGTCGTCCACCACAATGCCCAGCACCAAGATGTAGGCGAACAGCGTGATCATGTTGATCGACACGTCGACCATCGGCAGAATCGCCAGCGACGCCAGGAACGACATGACCAGCCCGCCCGCCGACCAGAAGGCCAGCCGCGGGTCGAGGAACAAACCCAGGAAGATGACAACGAGCATGAGCCCCAGCGCCGCGTTCTTGAGCATCAGGCCGATCCGCTGGGTGAGCAGGATGCTGAAGTCGTTGTAGATCTGGTGGCTGACGCCGGTCGGCAGGTTGTCGCCGTTTTGGGCGAAGTACTCCTTGACGGTGGCGGCGACGTTGAGGGCGCCTTCGTTGCCGACGCGGAAGACGCTGATGGTGACGGCCGGCTCGCCGTCGAACTCGATGCCGTAGTTGCTGTCGGCGGCGAAGCCGTCGGTCACGTTCGCCACGTCGCCGACGGTGAGCGTGGTGCCGTCGGCCAGCTGCCGCAGCGGCAGCCGGGCGAAGTCGAGGCCGGTTTTCGCCTCGTTTTCCGTGCGAATCAGCACCTCTGCCTCGTTCGTCTGCACGCTGCCGGCCGGCAGATCGACGCTGCCCCGCCGCACGGCGTTGGCCACGTCGCCGAAGGTCAGGCCGTACCGCCGCAGCGCGTCCTCGTCGACCTCGACGCTGATCTCGTAAGGCGGCACGCCGTCGATGACCACGGTGCTGATCTGCGACGCCGCCGGCCGCATGGCGAACTGAATCCGGCCGACGATGGCCTCGAAGAAGCCCAAGCCCGTCTTGTCGAACTCCGCCGGCGGCGGCGAGGCGATCAGATCGCTTTTGATTTGCTCGGCCAATTCGTTCAGCGTCCGCCGCGGCACCTCGCCGTGGAGGGCGACGTTCATCACCTGGAACCGCTCGAGCGTGTCGCTGACGATCGGCTGCTCGGCGTCTTCGGGGAAGGTGTCGATCCGGTCGACCGCGTTCTTGATCTCGTCCCGCACCGACTGCTCGTCGGCCCAGTCCTCGATCTCGACCGTCACGATCCCCACGCCCTCGGCGGCCGTGCCGCGGACGTCGTCGGTGCCCTCGACGTCGGCGATCGCCTCCTCGATCCGCTCGATGACGCTCCGCTCCACATCCGCCGGCGTCGCCCCGGGGAACGGCACCTCGATCGCCACCGAATTGGCTGAAATCTCCGGGAAAAGCTCCAGCTTCGTGACGATCACGCTGAGCAGCCCGGCGAAGATCAGGAAGAAAAACAGCAGGTTCGCCGCGACGTGGTTCCGCGCGAACCACGCGATAATGCCGCCGCGCGGGGCGGCGACGGGACGTGTTGAAGTGTGACTTGGTGAAGTTTGATTTGGTGAATTGTCCGGATTCATCGCGGGCCGTCCTTCGGAAAAATCACCATGTCCAACTTCAACACGTCACACTTCACCACGTCCAACTTCACAAGATCACACTTCCCCAACGCTGACTTCCATCTTGTCCGTCACGATGTCGAGGTCGGTGAGGACGATTTGGTCGCCGTCGTTCAGCCCCTCGACGTAGGCGGTTTCGGCTTCGCGGTGGACGATGGTGACGGGGACGAACCGCAGCAAGCCGTCGCGGACGACGTAGAGCAGCTCCTCGGTGCCGGCGGATTCGAGGCCGCCGGTGCGGCGGTTGTTGTCGGCCGATTCGAGGCTGCGCAGGGCCAAGCGGGGCACGGCGGCGACGTTGCTCAGCGGGCGGCCGATGAGTTCGCCGCGGACGAACATGCCGGGCACGAGGCCGGTGGTGTCGCCGTCGGGCAGGACGATGACGCGGACGAGCCGGCTCTGCGGGTCGATCTCGCCGTCGGTGCGGACGGCGGTGCCGGTCCAGGTTTGCCGGGTCGCCGGGTCGATGAGCGTGACCGCGGTGCCGGGCAGATCGAGCAGCGCCAAATCCCGCGCCGGCAGCGGCAGCGGCACCTCGACGGCCCCGACGCGGTAGAGCTCGGCGACGGTCTGGCCGGGCGCGACGAACTGCCCGACGTCGGCGGCGGTGCGGGTGACGCGGTACGAGCCGCCCTTCGGCAGCCGGACCTCGGTCCGTTCGGCCGAGAGCTGCGCCTGGTCTAGCCGCACCTCGGCGGCCTGCTTCTGGGCGGCAAGCTCCTCGGCCTGCAGCTCGACGTCCTGGGCGTTCGCTTCGGCCGAACGCAGTGCGGCCTCGGCCTCGCGGACCTGCGGCAACCGCGCCACCAGCGGCGGCACGTCCTGGTCGGGGTTGAGCCGCTCGTACTGCTGCCGGGCGACGTCGGCCTCGGCGCGTTCGGTTTCCAAACGGGTTTCGGCCTGCGCCACCGCCGCCTCGGCCGCGGCTTCCTGCGACGCCAGCCGCCGCAGCGTCGCGGCCAGTCTCGCCAACTCGGCCTCCGCCTGGCGAACAGCCAGCTCTGCGTCGGCGGGGTCGATCCGCAGCAGCACTTCGCCGCCCTCGACGGTGCCGCCTTCGATCAGGCCGTCGTCTTTCTCCAAAATTCGGCCGCCGACCTGTGGGACGAGCTGTACGCGTTGGCGGGTCCGCACCTCGCCGAAGCCGTCGATCGTCACCGGCACCTCGCCGACGCTCACCGTCAGCACCTCCACCACCGGCGGCCCACCGAGGTCGCCGGTCGTCGCCGGGGCCGTCTTCTGCAGCACCAGCAGGAACGTCACCGCCGCCCCGATACCGAGGAAGCCGATGATGAGCAGCGCCTGCACCGTCGCCCGGTACGCCGCCTGCTTCTTCTTGGGCGGCTTCTCGGCCGGCGACGGCTCCACGACCTCCGCCACCGGCACGGCGTCGTCCTTCGGGTTGGCGTCGTTGGTCTTCAGCATCTCGGTCACGCTTCTTCAGAGGGTAGCTGCGGTGCAACGCACCGCCGTCCGGACTGCAACGCGTTGCGTCGCAGCTACCTCACTTCATCCATCATCTCGGGGGTCTCGGGCGCTTCCCACATCTCCATCGCCGGCGCCCCCGGCACGTCCAACTGAAGCTCCGGCCGCAGCTTGGGCCAGCCGGGTTGCGTCGTGGGGCCTTGCAGCACCTCGTTTCGCTCGACGCCCGCATTGGGCAACTGCCAGTCGCCGCCGAGGGCAAGGTGCAAGTCGATCCGACTCGCCCACACGCTTTGCCGCACCACAGCCACCTGCTCCTCCGACGCCCGCCGCCGCCGCTCGGCCTCGAAGACGCTGAGCAGCGGCTCGACGCCCCGCTCGTACCGATCCCGCGCCAGTTCCTCTGCCGCCTGGGCCTCCGATAAACTTGATTGCGCCGCGGCCAGTTCCGCCCGATCCTGCCGCTCGGCGATCAGGGCCGACTCGACCTCCTGCACCGCCCGCAGCACCTGCTGCGCGTAGTCGTACGCCAACTGCTGGGCCCGCGCCCGGACCGCCTCGATCTCGTTCGTTTCGGTGAAACCGGTGAACAGAGGTACGAAAAGCGACCCGCCGATGTTCCACGTTTGGCTGTCGGCGTCCAGCAAATCGTTCAACTCGCTCGCCGCAAAACCGGCCGTCAGATCGAGCTGCAAACTCGGGAACAAATCGGCCACCTCCACGCCGATGTCGCTCTGGGCCGCCAGCGTGCGGAACTCGGCGGCGAGCAGGTCCGGCCGACGATCGAGCAGCGCCGCCGGCACCACGTTTGGCAACGCCGCCAGCTCCGGCAGCGGCGGCAGGTCCACCGCCTGGTCCGCCGTCGTGCCCGGCAGCACGCCCAGCAGCACGTCCAGCGCAAGCCGGGCCTGCCCCAACTGCCGCACGAGCGGCGGCAACTGCGATCGGGCATTGGCCAGGTTCTGCCGGGCCAGGCGCACGTCCAGCGCCGTCACCCGCCCGGCCCCGGCCTCGTAGAAGCTCTCGACCACCGCCAGCGTCTGGCCGAGCGAGTCGACGTTGTCCTCCGCCAGCCGCACCCGGTTTTGCAGCGTGGCGATCAGCACGCGACTGCGCAAAAGCTCCGCGATCACCGAGTGCCGCACGGCGATCCGGTCGGCGTCGGCGGCCAGTAGCCGGGCGGCCGCCGATTGCTCCGCCCGCCGCAGCTTGCCGAAGAGGTCCGCCTGCCACCGCACGGTTGGGCCAACGTTGTAGTTGTTGCTTAAGAAATTCGCCCGGCCGCCGGGCAAATCGAACGACTGCTGCTGTCGGCTCGCCCCGACGGTCAGCCCCACGGTTGGCAGCCGCCTCCCAGTGGCCACGGCCAGCAGCGCCCGCGCCTCGAGCACCGCCGCGGCGGCGCGGTTGATGTCGAGGTTGCCCTTTAGTGCCCGCTCGATGAGTTGGTCACTCGCCGCGTCGCCGAACGCTTGCCACCACGGCCCGCCGACGTCGGCCACGTGGTCGATGTCGTCGGCGTTTTGCCAGGCGTTCACCCCGTCCACCGCCGTCGCCGGCCGCTCCAACTCCGGCCCCACCACGCAGCCCGCCACCAGCAGCAACGTAAGATGGGCAGCGAGACGAGCCACGGCAAACCCACCTTACGCAGCAGCAGCCTGAGGCGGTGCGGCGGAGTGTCCGTTGTAATTTGTTCTTGGTCCTTCGTTCTTGGTCCAGATCAACAAATGACAAAGAACAAATGACAAAGAACAACCAACCCTCACCCCCTCACCACGAACGCGATGACGCACACATACCCGACATATGCCCCCACCAGCCCCAGCCCGGCCCAGCGGCCGGGCCGCCAGCGGGGCAGGGTGAGCATGGCCAGCAACAGCAGCAGCATCGCGTCCAGCCGCCAGATCCGCCACGGCATCGACGGGCCGCTTAGCCACGGCGACACATCAGTCACCAGCGCGCCGCCGGTGCCGGGCCGCAGCGCGGTGATGAGGATGCCGATCGGCAACGCCACGCCCAGCAGCAGGATCGCGTAGCCGTGCAGCGCCGAGATTGCCTCGTCCGCCCGCCCCAACCGCGCCCGCTGCGACGTCACGCCGACCATCGGCAACACCAGCATCGCCGCCAAGAGCAGCGACCCGAGCAAGGCTTCGGAGACGTACCCCGTCCGCTGCACGGCCGCGTCGAGCACCACCAGCGCCGCCGTCGACGCCGCCCCGGCCAGCACCACCGCCGCCCCAGCCACCAGCAGCTCCGGCCACCGCCCGCCCCACCGCAGCTCCCCCCGCTGCCGCCCCCGCCACGCCCACAACGCCGCCAACCCCACGATCAGCAGCAACAGCGCGTGCCCGGCCGGCACCGCCCCCCGCAGCCCGAACAGCACGACCACCGCCGTCACCGGCAACAGCATCACCGCCCCCTGCCAACTCCGCCGCGTCGCCGGCAGCCCCGCGAGCGTCACCCCCCGCACGAGCGTGAGCGCCGCCACCGCACACCCGATCGGCACCGCAAAGACAACATCCGCCTGCCCCCAAACCGCCGCCAACCCGCACGTCAACCCCGCCGGCATCGCAAACGCCACCGCCAACCGCGTCGGCGACCCCTTGCCAAGGTTCGACGCGATCCGCACCGTCACGTACCACCCCACCACGGCGATCAGCAGCAACAACAACCCCGGCAATGCATCAGGCGTCACGACGCCCCACCCTACGTCGCCCCAAGATGCCGACGGCAGTCGCCACCCGCGTCCTGTCACTCCGGCAGCGTGAGCCTTAGCGTGCCGCTCTCCGTGAGGTGGGCGGTGTGGGTGGTGGTCCGGGTGTTGTGGATGATGGTCAGCGTGTAGTCGCCGTGGAAGCCGCGGAAGGTGGCCTGGCCGGCGGCATTGGTTGTGAGGTTCGCGTCGGTGTGCCAGCGCTCGGTGAGCAGGTTGTTCCAGACGTCGCCGGTGATGCGGGGGGAGAAGTCCTGATTCAGCAGCGCGGCGGTCGGTTTCCAGTGGCGGCCTTCCCAGAAGCCCCAGAGGATGATCGCGTCCATCGCCTCGTGGCTGAACGCCGCGGTGACGATGTCGGCCAGGAAGCGGGCCTCGAGCTCTTTGTCGCCGGCGTCGACGTCGAGTTCGGTGATTTTCAGCCGCACACCGAGGTCGGCGAAGCGGTCGAGGACGGCGAAGACGTGGTCCATGCTGGGCAGCTGGCCGGTGAAGTGCGCCTGCATGCCAACGCCATCGATTGGCACGCCACGGTCGCGCATGCCGCGGACCAGGTCGTAGTAGTAGTCGGTTTTCGCGCTCGACGTCGACGGGTCGGAGAGGAAGCCGTTCTCGTTGATGAACAGCTTGGCGTCGGGGTCGGCCTCGCGGGCGAGGTGAAACCAGCGGTCCATCACGTCGTGGCCGAGCACGTCGAGGATGTCACGCTGCTGGTACGGCTCGTTCACCACGTCCCACGCGTCGACGCGGCCGGCAAAGTGGCGGGCGAAGCTCGTCACCCGCTCATCGGTCGCGGCGGCAAGAGCCTCTGGGTCGTCGGCGAGCTCTTCGACCCAATCGGGGCTGTGCCGCCAGCTGGGCCACATCAGCACGTGGGCGTGGACGTGCCAATCGCGCTGGTTCATCCAGTCGATGGCGGCGTCGACCTGCTCGGGCACGCCGTCGTAGTGGTAGAAGGGCCACTTCATCGAGTTCTCGAGGCCGCCGGCGTTGAACATCTGCTCGGCGTGGGCAAGGTACTGCTCGACTTGGGCCTCGGGGAAGCTGCCGCCGGGGAAGACGTTGATGTTCATCGTCGAGCCGAACCGGAACGCGTGGCGGGCGAGCGTCGCCCGGACCTCGGCATTGGGCACCGCGTTGCCGTTGGCGTCGACGATCTCCAGAACGAAGTCGGATTTGCGGAGCCGCTCGATCCGCTGCTCGGCCTCGGCCCGCCAGGCGGCGTCGGGCTCGTCGCCGCCGTAGCGTTGGCGGGTGCGGGGCAACTGGGCGGGGGTGACGTTGTTGCCGAAATTAATGAGCGTGACGTCGGCGATCTCCAGGGTCTGCTCGCCGTAGCCGGTGCGGAACGCCAAGTGCGAGCCGCCGGCGGCGCTGGTCGTGCGGCTGGTGAACGGCACGGCGAAGGTTTGCCACTGATCGGTGACGGGCAGCGACATGCCCCACGACACGCTTTTCGTGTAGTCACCACCATCGATCTCGTAGACCATGCCGAGGCGGACCGCGTTCTCCAACGGGCTGGGCACGATGCCGCGGGCGGAGAAGATTGCCAGCAGAACGTCGCCCTCGGCGACCGGGCCGTTGGCGGGGTAGATGATGCCCGTGTCCCACGGGTTGTCGGTGTAACCAATGGTCTGGACGCGGGCGGCCACGTTCTCACCAATGGGCGTGTCGGTGTTGACGATATCAAGGTGGCCGTGCTCCGGACCCGAAAGCTCGGCCTGCTCGACCGGCACGATCAGGTTGAGGTGGTCACTGCCGGGCACCTCGCCAATGGCCTCGGGAATGGCGGCCGGCCTCAAAGCGGCATCGTCCGCTTGCACCGCCGCCGCGGGGCTTGGCGATGCCAGGAACAACAGCGCGATCAAAGCGGCAATCGCGCGGCAAGCTGGTGGCTGCACGTAGGTGCAGAAAGTGACGCGTTTCATTACCTTGTTCTCCTCACGGGGTGTTTCGCCGGAATCGTCGGTGTGGCGTGCGGGTCGCCCGGCGTGAGGCAGAGCGGCACGCCGCCCTCGGGATCGTAACCGATTTGGCCGCGTTGCCATCCCGCGGCCACCGGCGAACACTGCGGCATGTCCGAAGCGTCATCCAAGCACCGCGTGCTCCTGATGGGGGCCGGCAAGATCGGCCAGGCGATTGCCCAGTTGCTGCAGGGGAGCGGTGACTTCGATGTGCTCGTGGCCGATGCGCAGCAGGTGGCGGTGGATCGGGTGAAAACGCTGGCCGGGGTGGAGGGGGTGGCGATTGATGCCAGCGACAAGGCGACGCTTTTGAAGATCATGGACGGGCGGCAGTCGGTGGTGTCGGCGCTGACGTTCACGCTCAACCCGCTGTTGGCCGAGTGCTGCCTCGAGACGGGGGCGAGCTACTTTGATCTGACCGAGGACGTCGAGACGACCCGCAGCGTGCGGCGGACGGCCGAGGGGGCGCGGGAGGGCCAGATCTTCATGCCCCAGTGTGGGCTGGCGCCGGGGTTTGTGAGCATCTCGGCGGCGGCGTTGGCGGAGGATTTCGACGAACTGGACACCGTGCGGATGCGGGTCGGGGCGTTGCCGATCTTCCCGACCAACGCGCTGAAGTACAACCTGACCTGGAGCACCGACGGCCTGATCAACGAGTACGGCAACCCGTGTGACGCCGTGGTCAGCGGGAAGCTGATCGACGTGCTGCCGCTGGAGGGCTTGGAGCATTTCTCGCTTGACGGCGTCGATTACGAGGCGTTCAACACCAGCGGCGGGGCCGGCACCTTGCCCGAGGCGCTGGCGGGGCAGGTCCGCAACCTCGACTACAAAACCGTCCGCTACCGCGGCCACCGGGATCTTGTCGCCTTCCTGATGAACGACCTCCGCCTCAACAGCCGGCGGGACGTGCTGCTGGACATTCTGGAGCACGCGATCCCGATGACGCCGCAGGACGTGGTGCTGGTCTTCTGCACCGCCACCGGCACGAAGGACGGCCGGTTCGTGCAGCATACCGACGCCCGCAAGGTGTACCACGGTGAGTTCCGCGGCATCGACATGAGCGCGATCCAGGTGACCACCGCCGCCAGCATGTGTGCCGTGGTCGACCTCCACCGCGAGGGCAACCTGCCGACGAGCGGGTTCGTTCGCCAGGAGCAGGTGCACCTCACCGACTTCCTCGCCAACCGCTTCGGCTGCTGCTACGCGCCGGGGCAGGGGAACGTGGAGGAACTGGACGAGCCTTACGTGCCCTCGGCGATTTGAGGCCTCAACCCGCAATTTCAACCAATCGTGTCGGCGGTGGGCCGCTCGGCCTCGCCCATGACGGGGACGGTCGAGCCGTCCTCGCGGGGGTTCCAGCCGTCGCGCCAATCGATCTCCTTCACGCGGTCGTACAGGTTGTCCAGGTCGTAGAACAACCGGGCCTCGGCGTCGAACAGGTGGGCGACGGTGTCGATAAAGTCGATGGCGACCCACCGCGTCTCGCTGTCGACGCCGCCGACGCCGCTCTTGCGTTGGCGGCCGCCGAGGTGGTCGATGTCCATTTCGCCGGCGAGGTCGTACAGCTCATTGACCACCGTCCGCAGCTGCCGGTCGCTGGTGCCGGTGGCCAGGAGCATGAAGTCGCAAATGCTGCTCTGGCCGGCGACGTCGAGGGCGCGGACGTCGACACACTTCCGCTCGCTGCACAACCGGGCAGCGGCAATGACAAACTCCCGCGCGGCCGCCTTTCGCGCCACCTGCGGGGCGTCATCGGGGGCAACCACCGGACTGGCAACTTCATCAACGGACATGGGGCCATGGTACGCCCACGGCGTCGCCATCGCTCACCCGGCGGGGAACAGGTCGGGGATCGCCAGCAGCCGCCAGCGGCCGTCGAGCTTGGCGAAGCTGGCCTCGAACCGCGTCGGCTCGTCGACGTTGGCTCGGTGGAACAGCAGCATCGTCTCGGCCAGCTCCGTCTCGCCGGACCGGGCGAGGTTCACCTGGCCGCTGGTGGCCAAACGGCGCAGCGGCCGGTCACCGGTGGCCAGGGCGCGGAAGGTCCGCTTCCACCGCTGGGAGCTGACGGTTTGCTGAAGCACCGGGTGGGCCATGTCGTAGGCGGCGTCGAAGTCGCCGGTGGCGATGAGAGCGCCGAGCTGCTCGCTATGGGCGTCGATTTCCTCAACGGCCGTCCGCTGGGCCGCCCCGCCGGCGAAGAGGCCGATCGAGCCGTAAACGATCCAGAACCCGCCGAGCACCACGGCCACGATGGCCAGAACCCGGCCGGTCTGCGTGCCGCCGCTGCGGCTGATTTGCCCGAGGGCGACGAGTCCGGCAATGGCCGCCGCCAGCGGCAACGGCAGGGCCAGCGGCGTGAGCACGGCCGCCGCCCCCAGCACCGCCGCGACGGCCGCAAACACGGCCCAGGCGTTGATCTCGGTGTAATCATGCCCCAGCCCGGCCGTGGTGGACATGGCCTTCAACCCGTTGATGCCGTCGCGTTGTTCGTCAGAAGGCGCAGTCATCGCTGGAGCATACGCGGCCGGGCGGCCGATACGGGCGGGATGCCAACCGTCCGCCTGATCACGCTCGACACCGCCGACAAGCCCCGGCTGATCGCGGCGATCCGCCAGCGGAATCCGACCGCCAGCGAAGCATTCCTCGGTCGGTTCCCCGTCCACCAGCTCCGCCACTACCTCGCCCGCCTCCACGGCACGCGAGGCACCGCCTCCGGCCCCGGCTGGCTGCAGGAGCAGCTGCAACACCTCGCCCGCCCAGCCGCCACCGGCTTCACCACCCGCCGCCGCGAGAAGCCGAACCTCCAACGCGCCGCGTGAACGACTTCTTCTGAAGGAGACGTGAAGGGATGAGTTAGTCTCAGATGTAGCTGCGGCCCGACGGGCCGCAGTGTGTGCTCAAGATTCCCTTGCTGCTCGGACCATGCTCGGCACGCAGCGCGTCCACTGCGGCCCGTCGGACCGCAGCTACGTGCGATTATATCGAACTTCGCAGCTAATGCTCGTTCGGCAGCCGGCCGTGGCGGCGGTAGAGGCGGACGTAGCCGATGAGGCCCGCGATGCCCAGGAGGACGCTCATCGCGAAGGTCATTCGGCCGCCGGGCAGGTCGCCGATCGTGAAGAGCTGGCTCAGGATGACGTACACGCCGGTGCCGGCGAACGGGGCGAGCATGCCGCGAAGGCCGGTGAGCATCACGTGGACGCCCATGTACGCCGCCGATTCCTCCGGCTTGGCGAAGGCATGTTGGCCCAGCTGCCACGCCAGTTGCCCGCCGCCCATGCTGATGCCCATCATCGCCGTGCCGACGGCGACGACCCACAAGCTGTCGACCAGCGCCCCGGCCAGGATCAACCCGTGCGTCGCGATGATCGCCAGCGTGTGCCAGCTGCGGAACTGCAAAATCGACATGCGGTCGAAGATCGGCGCCCACACCCCGATCGCCAGCACCCCCAGCAGCATCGGCACGAGGTGCAGCACCGCCAACGCCAGCGCGTACTGGCTGGTCGGGTCGGTCATCTCCTCGCTGACCATCTTGATCAGCGGCGGGATCATCGACATGAAGCTCGCCCCCAGCACGAACTGGCACCACTGGTACTTGGCGAAAATCGGGTCGCGCTTCAGGATGCCCAAGTCGCTGCGCATCCGCTTGACGACGGACCTGAACCCCCCGCCGTCGGTCGGCACCTCGCGCAGCAGCTTCCGCTGGCCGCGGACGCGGATCTTGGAGTAGCTCCGCACGCCCAGCAAGCTCACCACGGCGATCGCCGGGTAGAGGATGGCGTACGTCCACGGCTCGACGTCCATCAGCAGCCCGGCCGCGAACGTGCCGCCGCCGAGGATGGCGTTGTAGATGACGGTGATGCGGCTGACGATCTGGGCGCGCGAGCCGGTCGGGTAGTTGAACCGCCAGATGCTGCTGCGGACCGTGATGATGCCGCTGGCCAGCACCCGTGCCAGGACGATCAACGCCGCGAAAATCCACCCCGCCACCGCCAGCGGTCGGCCGTCGCCGCCCTCGGGCACGAACACGGTCAAACCGACCGCCGCGATGCACGCGACGACGCCGAGCTGCAGGGCGTTGACGAACTTCACCAGCGGCCGCCGCTGGGCGAGCTGGCTCCAGAACAAGGCCAGCACGTTGCCAAACATCGGCGCCGCCACGATCACCGCCAGCAGGAACGGCCCGGCCCCGAAGTATTTCTGTGCCACCACCCCCGCGAACGTCCCCTCGGCCAGCGCGGCGGCGAGGGGGAACGTGAACGCGGACTTCAGCTCGTGGCCGTAATTGGGCCTGGCGATCCAAGGCTGCTGCCGCGGCGAGAACGCGAACAGCCCGGCCAAACCGCGGCGGGGAGTCTCAAGGCGACGGAGCATCAGGAGCCGCCACGATAGCGGCCCCGAATCGCGGACGAGGGATAACCAAAGGCCGACCCGTCGAAGATCAGCATTCAGCGCTCATAGATCACCGATCCAAACCCGCCTCACGGCGACATCTTGCGAATGTTCCAGTACGACAGCTGGCTCACCGGCCGCCACATCAGAACGTGACGGTCGACGTCGTCGAGCAGCATTTTGCCCTCCATCGAGATGTTGCGGCGGATCTCGATGTCCCGCTCCTGCCAGGTGTAGCCCGGCGTGGCGGTGTCGTTGACCGGGGAGCAGCCCAGGGCGAGGAACGGGGCCGCCGCGACGGCGGTTAAGGTGAGGCGTGACTTGAGCTTGGGGGTCATGGGGCAGGTGCCTTCTCGTAAAACGGCGGGTGCGGCCTGGCCGCGTCTGGGCCTCAGTATCGCCACCCGAGGCGACTTGTCAAAGCCGCCGGACGCTGACGGCGCGGGTCATGCCGGTTGGACGCCCGATTCATGGAAAGGTTGTAAACCTCCTGAACCCGGGACGTCCTACGCTGCCGCCCATGGACCGGGGACAGTCCACACCATCTTATCCCAACCCGTTGAAGTTCGATATGGCCCGGCTGCGCGAGGAGTTGCCGCCGTGGCGGTTGCACTGGTATCCACGGCTGCGGTCGACCAGCGACACCGCCGCCGAGCTGCGCCGCGACGGCCAGTTGTTCGCCCCCGCCATCGTCATTGCCGGCAGCCAGACGGCCGGCCGCGGTCGGAACAACGCCCCGTGGTTCGCCGGCCCCGGCGGCTTGGCGGCGACCTTCGCCGTGCCCGCCGTCGAGATTCATCAGCCGGGGCAGCTCGCGCTGATCGCCGGCGTCGCCACGTTGCGGGCGATGCGGGCGCTGGGGGCTGAGCATGTCAAACTCAAGTGGCCCAACGACTTGCACCACGACGGCCTGAAGCTGGCCGGGCTGCTGTGCGAGCGGATCGACGGCGTCGACCTGATCGGCATCGGCTTGAACCTCGAGCGGGCCATCGATTGGACGCCCGAGGTGGAGGCGACCTCGACCACGCTCGGGGCCATCCTCCACCGCCCCGCTGACAAGGCCGAGGTGCTGCTGGCGCTGGCGACGTCGCTGCACAAACATCTGGTGGACCCGGCATTACGGCTGGCCGACGTGCTGGGCGAGTTCCGTCGCCACGACGCCTTGGCCGGGCAGCACCTGAGGCTGGCGACTCCCGCCGGGGACGTGGCGGGCGATTACGAGGGCATGGACGCCGCCGGGCGGCTGCTGCTGCGGGACGCGGCGGGGCAAACGACGGCACACGCGTCGGCGGCGGTGGAGTCGGTGCGGCCAGCGTGACTTTTTGTCGCGCCCCAACAACAGCGGCTTCAATCGGTCCGGCTTTTGCACGATGCAGAAACCATGACCGCGCCCGTCCCGGCCATCCTCCTCACCCTCCTGCTCCTGCTCGGCACCACCACAACCGGCTGCGCCACCAGCAGCATGGCCCCCGGCGATCTGCAGGCCGTCTCCAGCCACGGCACCGACCAGCGGCCGGGCAACGCCTACCTGCTCCGCGGCTGGATCGGCGTCTTCTCGACCGGCATCGACAGCCTCACCGAGCAGCTCAACGAGGCCGGCGTCCGCGCCCACGTCTTCCAGCACCGCCAGTGGCCTGAACTCGCCGACGAACTCGCCGCCACCTACAACGACGACCCGGACCCCGAGCCGCTGATCCTCATCGGCCACAGCTACGGCGCCGACGACGTGATCCGCATGGCCCGCCGCCTCGACGAGCACGGCGTCACGGTCGATTTGCTCATCACGCTCGACCCGGTCACGCCGCCCAAGGTGCCCGGCAACGTCGCCCAAGCGATCAATTTGTACCAAAGCAACGGCGTCTTCGACGTCCTCCCCGTCCTCCGCGGCGTGGGCGTCGAGGCCGCCGAGGGCGTGGCGCTGTCCGATTGGAACCTGCGGACCGACCGCCGCGACCTGCTGGAGGAGGCGGGCCACGTCGACCACTTCAACATCGAGAAGAAGGCGGCGATCCACGGCGAGATCATGAACCACGTCTTGGCCATCTGCCCACCCCGCGACGTCGCCGATGGCGTCGCGACGACGGAGTGAGCGGAACACCGTTCGGCCGGACCTCCGCCGCGTGGCGGCGGGTCCACTTGCCGAGGGCGTTTGCGTGGCCACAATGACGCGATGCTCGGTTCACTGGATTTGGCGGCGCTGGTTGCCGGTTTGATTGTCGGCTTCTACTGGGCGCGGGTGATGAAGCTCATCGCCAAGACCAAGAAGACGACCGGCCGGGCGGGCAACTTCTGGCCGGCGGAGCCGCTCGGGCGGGCGTTGCGGGTGGCGTGGGTGCCGCTGGTGGTGGCGTGGATCGCCCTGCCGCTGGCGATCGGGCTGGGGCTGAGCGGGCGGTTTCTGGACCTGGTTTACACGCAGCCGATCGTCCACTGGTTCGGCGTGGCGGTGATGCTGCTGGCCCTTGGGCTGACCATGGTCTGCTGGCGGAAAATGGGCAAAAGCTGGCGCATGGGCATCGACCCCGAGGAGACGACGGGCTTGGTCGTCAGCGGGCCGTTCGCTTACGTGCGGCACCCGATTTACACGCTGCAGATTCTGCTGCTGATCGCCACGGGCGTCGCCGTGCCGGTGGTGGCGTTGTGGGCGGCGCTGGCGATCCTGGCGGTGCTGCTGGTGTGGGAGGCGATCCGCGAGGAGGGCCACATGACGCGGACCCACGGCGAGACCTACCGCCGGTATGCCGACGCCGTGGGGCGGTTCCTGCCACGGTCGAGTAAGCCCTTTGCTGCGGACCATGCTTGAATCCCGGACCTGCGGCACGTGGTGCCGCGGCTATCGCAGCGAAGCACCACGCGCCCTTGCTGCAGGTTGCCGCCCATGAACCGCCCGCCGCCAAGCTCGTTCGCCCGCGTGTTCCGGCAGTGGCGGACGCTGCACCCGTACAACGCCGTGCAGGCGATGCGGCTGGACCGATTGCCGGGCGATTGGCGGCGGGCGGTTGCGCCGCTGCCGACGTGGCTGCGGGGCGAGTTGGTGCCGGAGCGGGTGGCGGGCGACTTTGACGGGCACATCACCGCCGAGCTGAACCGGCCGTTCGGGGAGGGCGAGCCGCCGCTGCGGCCGTGGGTGCTGGGCGACTGGGCCGGGCTGACCTATGACCATTGGGCCGGCGACAGCGTGGCGATCCGCCTGATCATGCGTCGCTGGGCCGAGGCCACGGCGGGTGGGCCGCTCTCGCCGGTCGTGCTGGATGCCGGTAAGCGGCCCGCCGGCGGACCGTGGCTGGGGGAGACGCTGCAGATGATGCACGCTAACAACCGGCTGCAGCGGTGCCGCCGCGTCCGCGGCCGCGACCCGGCGGCGGCGTTCACGACAATCGAGCTGCCGCCCGATCTGCTGCCGCGGCTGCTTGTCGCCACGCGTCGCCACGGCGTGACGCTGAACCACTTGTTCGTCGCCGCCGCCGCCCGCGCGGTGGCCCGGATCCTGCCGATTGAGGTCCACTTCGGCCGGCTCGACGTGGCGGTGGGCGGCATCGAGGACACCCGCCACGAACTGCCGCCAAGCCGCCGCGAGCGGTTCGGCCTTCACCTCGGCTTCCGCAGCTTTGTCTTTCGCACAACGGACCTGCGCACGCTCAACACCGCCGTGCAGCGGGCCAGACAGGAGGCCGCCCGCCCCCGCGCCGACCGCCTCGCCCTCGCCCTCGCCGCCACCGCCGGCCGGTTCCTGCGCGGCAAGAGTCTCGCCCGCTTCTACCGCAAACGCCAACCGCTCGCCGCCGGCGTGAGCAACGTCAACCTCGACCGGAACTTCATCGGCAACCTCCACCCGAGCCCGATCCGCCACTACACCCGCGTCAGCCCCCTGGGCCCGGCGACGCCGATCGTCTTCACCCCCACCACCCTGGGCGGCCGCCTGCATTTGGGCGTCACCCACCGCCCCGCGACGTTTGAGGGCCGCGACCGGCAATGCATCGACCTGTTCGTGCGCGACCTTCTTATCGCCGCCGGGCTTTGAGTATGATTCAGGCATGTCGTATGACGAAGTGAGAACCGCCGCCCTGACGCTGCCCGAGGACGACCGGATCGAGCTGCACCGCGAACTCGGCGATAGCTTCGTCGACGATGATCACGACGACATCCCGTATCCGCCGAACCCACGGTCGTCGGAAGAGACGGAGAAGATCGTCGCCGAGCGGCCCCGCCAGATCGACGCGGGCGAGGTGGAGCTGATGTCTCACGAGGAAGTCATGCGTGAGGCGCGACGGAGGCTCGGGCGGTGATTTTGCGGACGCATGCGGAATCGTCAGCCGAGCTATTCGCGGCAGTTGCTTGGCATTAGGAGCAGCGGGACGGGTTGGGTTTTGAACTGCTCGAGGAGTATGACGCCGCTGTCGGCAAGGTCCTTTAACATCCCAGACGCTGGCCGGAACAACATCGGGATGGCACGCGTGGCTACCGGCTCAATCGCTTCCCGTACCGCGTCGAAGGCGACGTCCTTCACATCGTCGCCTTCTACCACGGCAGCCGCGAGCCGGAGGGTTGGGCGTCCCGCCGGTGACACCGCCGGCGGCGGCGTGTTATGATTTGGGCATGTTGCTGAAAGAGTTTGAAAATCTGGTCGCCAACGCGTTAGCGCTGTCTGAGCCTGAGCGAGAAATTCTGTACTACCGACTTGGCCAATGCCTGCCGGATTACCATCAAATTGATCTTACCCGCACCGACCTCATCTACCCCGATGATGGTGGGCCGCCGATCGAACCGGAGGTGTTGCAGGAGATCATCCGCAGGAGCGACGACTTCGAGGCGAGCGGATACCGCGGCTACACGATGGAAGAGGTGAAAGCGGAGGCCATGCAGTTGATCGAGCGTAGACAACAGGAACGCTCGGCATCAACTTAATGACCAGGCGAGGCGGCACTTGGCTCAAGCTAGTTCGCCATCGATCGACGCCGCTGAAACCGCCTCCACCTCGTAGAGGTGGGGCTTCACGACAAGGTGTGGCATCCCCCAAAAGTGTGAAGCCTCGCCTCTACGAGGCGGAGGCGGCTTCAGCGATGATGCGTCCCGTCATAGTTCAAGCAGGTTGCTTCACCGGCCGCCGAAGGCGTCGGCGAGGTCGCCGGTGTCGAAGCCCAGGCCCAGGCCTTTGGGGGTGATGGCAAGTCGCACGCCGCCCTCGTCGTTCACTTGGTCGTAGAAGAAGCGCACGCTGACGAAGTAGCGCTCGAAGTCGCGGAGCACGCCGATGTCGAACGCCCGGCTCTCGCCGCCGGTGAAGTCGAAGGCGTAGAGGCCGGTCAGCGTGTACTTGTCGCCAAGTTGGTAGGTCGCGTTGACGGTGCCGAAGGTCGTGTGGATCTCGCCAAGGTAGCGGCCGCCGATGTAGTAGCTCAACCGGTCGCCCCGCTGGGCGGCGAGGCCGACGCTGGCGGTGGCGAGGCTGCTCGTCTCCAGGTTGTGCCGCACGTCGCCGACGACGGCCGTCGTGTCGCTGATCCGCCACAGCGCGTCAGCGGAAATCGTGTCGCGGGCGACGCTGTTCTCCGGCTGCCCGTCGAGCAAAATGCCGCGGAACGCCTCGGCCGTCAGGAAGCCGCGGACGCCGGCATTGAGCTCCTCCGGGCCGTCGTTGAAAATTGTCGCGGCCACGTCCAGCGTGAAGAAGTCGACGCTCCGCTCCAAACCCTCGGCCCCGCGCTTGGTCTGCCACCGCTGCCGCAGCGAGAGCTGAGCCGCCTGCAAATTGCTGTAGCCGTCGGTCTCGGCGTCGTAGACGAACACGTCGTCCACATCATCCGTCCCGACGCTGGCGAACAAATGCATGCCCGGCTCGACGATGTGCCGGACGCGGCTCATGTCGAACAACTTGCTGCTGGCCAACTCGTCGACGCGGACGAACTGCGTGCTCGCCCGCAGCCCCACGCCGCCCAGCAGCCGCTGCACGTTGCCGCCGTCGGGCGAGTCGGCGTAGCCCGTGTACCGCCCCACCACGTACGGCACCGCCCGCACTCGGCCCAGATTCACCGGGAAATCGAGCTGTTGCCGGAAGTCGCCGCGGAGTTCCAGGTCGTCGCTGATGCCGGTGAACCCGGCCGAGGGCAAACCGCGGAACGACGGGTTGATCTCCGCGACGCTGGCGTTGCGGAAGCCGAGCTCGCCGAGTTGGTCGCCGGTCGGGTCGGCGTTGGACTCGTCGAACGCGAGCAAGCCCACGCGGTTGCTGCTGTAGAACGTCGCCCCGCCGGTCCGCTTATCGCCTAAACCGTCGGCGACCCGGAAGTACCCCAGTTCCGGCAGTTTTCTCAGTTGAAATTGCTCGGCGACGTTCTCGCTGGTTGTCACGTAATCGCCCGTCGGCTGCTGCAGCAGCACGCTGAGCTGCTCGGTCCCGTCCTGCCGCGTCAGGTACGCCGTGGCGTTGTGGGGCAGGCCGTCGCGGTACTCGCGCTCGAACCATTCCTCGACGAACGTCGCGTCGCTGGCGTAGCCGAGGCGAAGCTGCCCCTGCCAATCGCCGGCGAAAAAGTGGTTGTGCTCCAAAAGCACTCGGCCGCGGGTCGCCCCGTCGGCGTCGATGTCGCTGCGGCGGCGGGCCAAATCATCCTGCCCCGAATCGCTTGGCACGAAGTAGCCGGTGAACCGCCCGGAGAAACTGCGCGGCTCGCCGGCGTCGGTCAAGCCGCTGCGGGCGTAGTTGGCGTCCAGGCCCAGCCCGAAGCCGCGCTCGGTGAAGTAATCGAGCCGGTAGCTGGCGTCCAGCCCCGGCGGCGGCTCGCGGCCGAGGGTCTCGAACAATCCCCACCGCGTCAGCACGCCGGTGCCAAAGTTCTCGCTGCTCTCGATGCCGAACCGCTCCAGCGGGAACGTCCGCTTGTCCAACGCCCCGCCGGCGGCGGGCAGGTAGAAATACGGCACGCCGTACAGCCGCAGCTTCAGATCGTCGGCGAGGAACCGCACGCCCGATTCGGTCTGCTTGAGCTGCAAGCGGCCCGCCCCCAGGCCGTACTCCGGGCGGGCGAGGCGGCTGGTCGACAGCTCCGCCTGCTCGGCGTCGAACACGCCCTGGGCGAGCTGCTTCAGCTCCTTGGCCCGCACCGTCACCGGCAGCCCCAACACCGGCTCGGTGGTCCGCAGCTTGGCGTCGCTCAGCACGGCGCGGTCGGTTTTCAACTCGTAGAACGCGCTGCTGGCGTTGAGCTTCACGGGCGGCTCGCCGTTGCCCCGGCCGCCGATCTGGGCCCCCGGCGGCGTCTGGCTGATCCGCACGTCGCCCTCCAGGTAGACGCCCTCGATCGCCGCCGCCAACGCCTCGGGCGGCAGCGTCGCCAGCGCCTCGACGTTCTCCAGCGTCGTGTAAACCACGGCCCGCTCGCCCTGCAACTCGATCACGGTGCCGGTCGCCTGCCGGGCGAAGACCAGGACGTTGCCGGTGAGGACGAACGCGGTGCCCTCGGCGGTCTGGCGGGAATCGAGGTTCTCGAACGCCAGCGACACCGTCTCGCCCACGGCCCGTTGCGGCTCGTACGGCGGCGGCGGGCGGAGCTCGATCAACGCCGGCCGACGCCGCAACGCTTCTTGATACAGCGCGCTCTCCGAGGCGTCCGCCGCCACGCGGTTGCCGGCGACGAGGCGGACTTGCCGGGTCGGCAACTCGATCAGCGGCGGGGCCGGGTTCTCGCCGAGGTTCGCCCGGCCCAGCGGCGCGATGCGGGCGACGGTCGCGTTGCCCTCCCGCGCCAGCCAAACGACGGCGGCGTCGGCGGTTAGCGGCTGCTTGTCGATCGTGAGCCGCACCGGCCCTTCCAGAAGCACCGCATCCTCGCCAACCGTCTGCCAGGTGTAGGCGGTGGTGGCCTCAATCCGCAGCGGCCCGCCGTCGAGTTGGACGACGTCTGGCGGCGGGTCCTGCGCGAGCCCCACGTGCGGCGCGGCGGCGAGCGCGGCGAGTGCCAGCGAGAGTCGTGCGAGCCGCCTCATGGACCGGGGATGATGCCGCCTCGGCGGCCAAACTGCAACACCGGGTGCAACACCCCGCCCCGCGGCGGGTGGCGGCCGTATCGTGGGGCCACCGTTTTGGCCTTTTCCCCAGCCTCGAGAAGATCTAGCATGACCAAGTCGTTGATCGCCGCCGCCTTGTCCGCCGCCGCCTTTGCCGCGCTGCCCGCCGGGTTCGCCCGCGCCGAGCCGCCCCAGCCGTTGCCCACGCCGGCGGAGCTGGCCGAGCAAATGAAGCAGCAGGCCGCCGAGGAGGAGGCCCGCCCGAAAATCGCGTACTTCGACTTCGACTTCGGCCTCGGCGAAAAAGAGGGCGCGCGGGGCCTGTTCGGCGACCCGGCCCCGTCGCTGCGGCAGCTCATCGACCGCATGCGCATGGCCCGCTTCGACGACGAGGTGCAGGGCGTGCTCATCACCTTCAAGCCCGGCGGCGGCCTGAACTTCGCCCAGGCCCAGGAGATCCGCACGCAGATCGAAATGCTCCGCGAGGCCGGCAAGCCGGTGTTCGTTTACGCCGACGGCTACAACACGATCACGTACATGGTCGCCGCCGCCGCGGACAACGTGGCGCTGCTGGGGGCCGGCGAGATCTTCATTCCCGGCATCAACATCGAGACGATGTTCTACAAGGGCATGTTCGACAAGGTCGGCGTGACGCCCGACTACATCCAGGTCGGCGAGTTCAAGGGGGCCGATGAGCCGTACACCCGCACCGAGCCCAGCGAGGAGCTGGCGAAGGAGCTCGACGGCCTGGCCGGGGCGCTCTACGGGCAGATCGTTGACGCGATTGCGGAGAGTCGCGGCGTGAGCCGTGAGACGGTCCGCAAGATGATCGACGAGGCGGGCATCTTCGGCGACGAGGCGTTGGAGGCCGGCTTCGTGGACCAACTGATCGACGCCGACGGCGTGCGGCCGATGATCGCGGAGGTGATCGGTGAGGAGGCCGACGAGCTGAACCTGATTCGTGATTACGGCGCGCCCGAAGAGGAGGAAATCGACTTCGGCAACCCGCTGGCGATCCTGGCCGGCCTCAGCAAGCGGGAGCCGCCGACCGACGCGCCCAAGGTGGCGTTGCTGTACGCCGTGGGCACCATCGTCGACGGCGAGGGCGGCGACGGCCCGGCCATCCCGCTCCTGGGCGGCGGCACGAGCATTGGCAGCGAGACGATCCGCCGGGCCATGCGGGAGATCGAGCGGGACGAGAACATCAAGGCCGTGGTCATCCGCATCGACTCGCCCGGCGGCAGCGCCCTGGCGAGCGAGGCGATGTGGCAGGCGGTGCGGCGGGTTTCGGAGGAGAAGCCGGTGATCATCAGCGTCGGCGGCATCGCCGCCAGCGGCGGGTACTACCTGCTGTCCGCCGGCGACTACGCCTACGCCGACCCGGCCGCCATCGTCGGCAGCATTGGCGTCGTCGGCGGCAAGCTGGTCCTCTCGGACCTCTACGACAAGCTCGGTTTGACCACCGCCCGCTTCACACGCGGGGCCAACGCCGATCTCTTCAGCGACACGAGCACCTGGACCGAGGCCCAGCAGAAGCTGATCCGCCGCAGCATGAAGCGGACCTACGACCAGTTCATCGACCGCATCGAGCAGACCCGCGGCGACAAGATCGAGGACATCGACCAGATCGCCCGCGGCCGCATCTTCCTCGCCGAGGACGCGCTGGAGCTGGGCATGGTCGACGAGCTGGGCGGCATCGAGGACGCCATCGCCCACGCCGCGGGCGCGGCCGGGTTCACCGACACGAACTACGAGATCAAGGTCGTGCCCGAGCCCGTCTTCGATCCCGGCAGCCTGTTCGGCGGCATCATCCACACGCCAATCGACCCGGCCACGGCGACCATCTGGTCGCTGCTGCCCGAGAGCCGCCGGACGCTCATCGGCCACCAGATCCAGATGGGCCAACTGCTAAGCGACCGCCCGGTGGTCCTGATGGCCCCGTTCGTCGTCACGCCCAACTGAAGCGGCGACGCCGGAAAGACAAAGAGCGTGGCGCGGGATCAAGTCCCGCGCCACGATCTTTTTCAACAGGTTTGTCTGAGTCGCTGACGCTTCGCCCGTGAAGCCCCGCCTCCACGAGGCGGAGGCGGTTCGGCGAGGTTTGGCGACGCGTTCAGGCCCGCTTCTTCTTCAGCGCGAAGCCGCCGACGCCGGCACCGGTCAGGCCCACGCCGCCGACCATCATGCCCAGCCCGGCCGACTTCGACGGCAGCGCGCGGTCGGCGTCGACGATCAGGACGTTGTCCGTGTCCATGTTCGGGTACGACTCGCGAAGCAGCTTCTTCGTCTCGCTGTCGAGCCCCTCGATCTCGTTCACGACCACGCCCGTCACCGTGTGCTGCTCCAGCAGCCGCACCAGCTCGCCCTGGCTGCGGCAGCTCGTCGTCTTCAGCACCAGCTGCACGTTCGAGTAGTTGTCGTTCATGTAGTCGTCGCCGCACACCACCGGCTGCCAGACGGTCTTCATCTGGCCCGTCTTGTTCTCCTCGGCGACGTAGTCCGGCGTCGGGTAGAAGTCGGAGATCGTGACGTGGGCGTTGTCCACACCCCCGGCACAAAGCTCAGTCACCGTGACCTGGGCCGGCACCTGTTCCACCTTGCCCGCCAGGCGGAAGTGGTTGAACCCGAAATAAGCAAGCATGCCGCCACCGACGAGGGCGGCGATGAGAAGACGAAAGACCATGAGAATAACCCCGTGAGCAAAAACAGCGGGCGACCCCCGGACACACGCCCGGCACCGACCACCCGCCGCAGAAGCTACCATGCCGCCACGACGGGCTGCAAGGGGTCAAGCAAAATGTCGCACCCCACGCGAAGAGGCTGATTCACGAGCCGAAGAACAGCTTCAGTTCTCGCTCGGCGCTCTCGGGGGAGTCGCTGCCGTGGACGAGGTTCTCGGTAAAGCTGTGGGCATAGTCGCCGCGGATCGTGCCGGGGGCGGCCTCGGTGAACTTCGTCGCGCCCATCATCAGCCGGCTGACCTTGATGACCTCCGGCCCGGAAAGGCACATGGCCACGATCGGGCCGCCGGTGATGAACTCGAGCAAACTGTCAAAGAACGGCTTGCCTTCGTGCTCGGCGTAATGCTTGGCCGCCGTCTGGCGGTCGAGCGTCATCTTCTTCAGCTCCTCGACGACAAACCCTTTGTCCTCGAACCGCTTGATGATCTCGCCCGAAAGCCCCCGGCGGACGGCGTCGGGCTTGCACAGGATCAGCGTCTTTTGTTGCTCATCGGCCATGCGGCGAACATAGGCCGCCGGGCCGGTGCGGGACAACGCGGCTTACGGCTCGTCGAAGCGGGCGAAGAACAAGGCGTCGGGCTTCACGCGGCCGGCGTGGGCGGCGAGGCGTTCGCTGGCGTCGGCGATGCCGTCGGTGGGCTTGTTGCTGCTGCGGTAGTGGACGCCGACCCGCTGGCCGTCCTCCACGAGCCAGCCGAGGAAGATGACGCTGTGGCCACTGCCGTTGGTCCGCCAGAACTGCAGGAAGTCGCCGGGGCGGGCGTCGTCGATGGCGATCGGGCCGCCGACGCCCAGACGGGTCATGGCGGTACTCATCAGCGGGTCGCCGGCGACGGCGCCGTTGTTGCCGTACCAATCCTCCTTGAAAATCCGCATCTCTTCGAGTGTCTTGCCGTCGAACAAGCCGTGCGGCTGGGCGTAGTCGAATGCGACGGCGAGGGTGAAGCCGCAACAGAAGGTGCCCTCGGCGCTCTTGGCGAGAATGAGTTCGCCCTCGTGGAACAAATCGCGCGGGACGCCGGTGTCGCGCCACAGGTAGCCGCCGCCATCGGGGTAGGCGTAGGCGGCGGCAAGGATGTCGGCCTTCACGTCCGGCCGGGTCGTCGGCCCGGCGGCGACGAGCAGGACGAGCGACAACACCAGCAGTCGGCACAAGCGGGTCATGCCGGCCATCATGCCACGCCCTACCGTCGCCGTCTATGGTTGCCGTCCATGGGCATCGGCGACCGCGACTACATGAGACCCGCCAACGCCCCCTACGGCTCCGGCGGCACCGCCCGGTCGAGCATGGGGCAGACGGGCCTGGGCCAGCTCAGCGGCTGGTCGGTGACGACATGGCTGCTGGTCATCAACATCGCCGTGTTCCTGATCGACGGCCTGCTGCAGCCGACCGGGCTGGCGTACATCCGGGCGTTCGTCGCCGTCGAGGGCGGTTTGCTGCACGCCTACCTGCCGCTGGCGCAGGCGGCGGCGCTGCAGCAGATGGGTCGGCTCGACTTCATCGAGCGGGTCGGGCCGCTGAACCGCTGGGGCTACTTCAGCTTCGAGACGGCCTTGGCGCAGTTCCAAGTCTGGCGGTGGATCAGCTTCCAGTTCCTGCACGCCGGCTTGTGGCACATTCTGGGCAACATGATCGGGCTGTACTTTTTCGGCAGCCTGATCGAGCGATTTTTGGGCCGGCGGCGGTTCCTGGTGTTTTACCTCGCCTGCGGCGTCGCGGGGCCGGTGCTTTACCTGCTGATCGTGGCGGCGGGCGTGCTGGACACGCAGGCGTGGACGCCGCTGGTCGGGGCGTCGGCGGGCGTGTTCGGGGTGCTGGCGGCCGCGGCGGTGATCGCGCCCAACGCCACCGTGCTCGTCTACGGCGTGCTGCCGGTGAAGCTGCGGACGCTGGCGATCATCCTGCTGTGCGTCGCCGCGTACACCGTCTTCACCAGCGGCAACAACGCCGGCGGTGAAGCCGCCCACCTCGGCGGGGCGGCGCTCGGCTACCTGCTCATCCGCAACCCCCACTGGCTCAGCTGGGCCGAACGCGGCCCGAAGGTGCCCATCAAACGCCCGCCCCAGCGGCCGGATTACATGAAGTACCAGGGGTGGAGGTAGGCGGCGTGTCATTTGTTCTTGGTCCTTTGTCCTTGGTCGACGATCAGACAAATGACAAAGAACAAATGACAAACAACCAAATCACTCCATCGCCGCCCTCAAGTCCTCGCTCGAATAGATGCCGCCCAAA
>CAYLSV010000024.1:13771-15766 GCA_964386435.1 uncultured Tepidisphaerales bacterium | reverse complement strand
CGTCGCCGTCGACGTAGACGGCGGTGAACGGGATGGCCCGGGCCGGGTTCAGTTCGGCCAGCTTTACCCAGCCGTCGGCGGTGCTGCTGGTGAGGTCGGCCTTGATGAGCGTCGCCCCGGCATCACGCCAGGCGTCCATCTGCGGCTGGGTGCCGAAGACTTGCCGCTCGACCACCTGGCAGTTGAGGCACCAATCGGCCGTGAACTTCACCACCACCGACCCGCCGGCGTCGAGGGCCTCGGCGAGTGCGGCGTCCGAATAATCGACCCACCCCGCCGGCGGGTTGGCGAAGCGGTTGGCCAGCAGCGCACTCGGCACCAGCAGCACGGCCACCACCGCCGCCGCGATTGCCACGGGCAGCGGCTTCCAGCGGTTGAGCATGCCGCCCCGCACGATCAACCACGCCCCGCCGGCGGCCAAGAGTGCGAACACGACCCACCACCACGCGTCACCGCCCAGCGGGTCGGGGATCAGCGGCTTGGCGAAGAACGCCGCGACGGCCAGGATCAGGAACGCCGTCGCCTGCTTGGCCGCCTCGCCCCACCCGCCCCCGGCCGGCATCCGCCGGGCGAGCTCCGGGTAAAAACTCAGCACCACGTACGGTGCCGCCATTCCCACGCCGGTGATGACCATCATCGCCACCCCCAGCCAAGGCGGCTGCGCCGCGGCCCACACCATCGCTGCGGTGAACAGCCCGAACGTGCAAGGCGTCGACAGCAGCGCCGTGAACGCCCCCCACTGCGCGTTGCCGACGTACGTGTCATGCCGCGGCGAGAACTGGTAAAGCTTGCCCGGCAGGCTGAGGTCGAACCCGCCGAACGTGCCCACGGCCGCCAGGATCAGCAGCACGGTCAACCCCAGCGAAAACCACCAGTAGCTGAACAGCTCGCCCCAGTTCAGTCCGACGCTGCTGGCGAAGATCAACACGCCCAGCCCGGCGAAGACGCCCACCATGCCCGCGGCGAAGGCCAGCGACAGCGAGACGCATTTGAGCCGGTCATGCTGGGCCGCCTCGAAGAAGCCGATGATTTTCAACGGCAGCACCGGCAGCACGCACGGCACGACGTTGAAGATCATGCCCGCCAGGAACGCCGCCGGCAGGACGAACAGCACGCCGCCGGTCTCGATCCGGGCGACGACCCAGTTGTACGGCGTCCAGATCGACCACGCCTCGGCCGGCTCGGGCTCCTCGGGCGTTGCTTGGGCAAAAGCCGCCGGGTCGAAGTCGGCGAACAGCTCGCCGTTCGCCGGGGCCACCGGCTCGCCGATGGGCACCACCGTGGTCGCCACCGTCGCCGTCACCGGCTCGAATGTCGGCGGGTAGCACAACTGCGTCGCGTCGTCGCAAATCTGGAACGTCGCCGCCGCCGACACCTCGATCGGCCCCGGCTGGGCGTCGGCCGAGACCGTCAGCGGCACGTACACCACCGCCCGCCCGAAGTGGGCGTAGGCCGTCAGCGACAGCTGCGTCTTCTCGATGCCAATTGGGTACTGCGGCTCGCCCGCCGTCACGCCTGCCGGCAGCACGGCTTCCACCGCCAGCGGAATCAGCGCCGGCTCCGTCTGCTCGTGGGCCTGCACATAATGCCCCGGCTCCACGTCGATGACGACCGCCAGCACCGCCTGTTGCCCCGGCTGCAGTGCCTCGACGTTCAGCGCCGCCGACACCTCGGCGAAGTCGGCACTCGACCGCATCTGCCCCGCCGCCGACGAGAGCGGCCACAGAACCGCCACCGCGATGAGCATTATGCGCCACATGCCCAACGTTACGCTGCGCGGCACCCCTCGGTCGCACTCCTCCGGCCTGCGACGTCAACCTCGTGGATTGCCCTATCGCTGCAGGAGTACGCTCGCACCATGAACCGCCCCGCCAAGCCGCTTGGGAAGACGCCGGTGGCCGTGGTCACCGGTGGGGCGAAGCGGGTCGGGCGGGGCGTGGCCGAGCATCTGGCAGCGTTGGGGCATGATGTGGCGGTGACTTACCGGCACTCGCA